>CAMNAJ010000001.1 GCA_946530935.1 uncultured Candidatus Saccharibacteria bacterium
CCAGCCGCACCAGTCGAAAATGCACCAGCTGAACCAGCAGCAGAACAACAACCAGCAGAAAATGGACAACCAGCTCCGGCTCAATAAATTCTTAGCCGAACGTCTCGGCGTTTCACGTCGCGAAGCAGACGATTTAATTGCGAGCGGTAAAGTTTTGGTCAATGATAAACCCGCCGTACTTGGTGCACGAATTGACAAAAATGACAAAGTATGCTATAATAATAAGATAGTTAAATTTGACAACGAATTCTTGTATATCGCGATGAATAAACCAGTTGGTTATGTTTGTTCGCGCCGTGCTCAGGGTGACGCACCGACACTTTACGATTTATTGCCAGAAAAGTATCAGAAACTAAAAACTGTTGGTCGTCTCGACAAGGACTCGTCCGGCCTAATTTTGCTAACTAACGACGGTGATTTCGCTTTTGAAATGACTCACCCAAAGTTCCATAAAGAAAAGATTTACAAAGTAGAACTAGACCGCGATCTTTCGCCGCTCCATCAACAAATGATTTCTGATTATGGAATTGATTTAGAGGATGGCAAATCAAAATTTACTGTTATCCGTGAAGAGGAATTTAATGACCGCAAACATTTTATGGTCGTTTTAAACGAGGGCCGCAACCGTCAGATTCGTCGTACTTTTCAGGCGGTCGGCTACCGTGTGGTAAAACTTCATCGCATCACGTTTGGTAAATTTGAGCTTAAAGAATTGAAGCCCGGAGCTGTCGAAGAAATCCCAAAAACTCTTATCGAAAAACGCTAAATTCATTTTATGATATAATGAAACCATGAGTACAATTCTTGGACTAGATATTGGTACTGAATTTGTAAAAGCCATTATGGCAAAGCCTGGCAAAAAAGGTAATCTTGAATTACTTGGTGTAGGAAAAGCTAAACAAAAAGAAGGCAACATGCATAATGGTGCTATTGCGGATATTCCAGCAGTAATCGCAACTTGCGAAGAAGCATTGCTCCAAGTTGAAGAAAAAGCTAAAGAGCGTGCTGACCAGGCCGTCGTAGGAATCGCCGGTGAGCTAGTTAAAGGAAACACTACCACAGTTCATTATGCACGTAAGAATCCAAATAAGCCAATCTCGGAAGCCGAGATGAACGACATTATTAAAAAAGTCCAATTCAAATCCGGTGAAGTTGCAAAAAAGATGGTTGCCCTTGAAACCGGCAACGATAATATTGAAGTTCGATTAATCAATTCCGCCATTGTTTCCCTTACAATAGACGGCTATAAAGTGATGAATCCAGTTGGGTTCAAAGGTTCAGATGTAGCTATATTAATATATACCGCCTTTGCCCCATTAATTCATGTAGCGGCAATTGAAAAAGTTTGCGCCGAGCTTAATCTAGATCTTTTAGCTGTGGCAGTAGAGCCGTTTGCGGTTTGTCGCGCCTGTCTTGGCGACGATCCGGATTCATCCTTCTCTGGCGTGGTAATGGATATTGGCGGTGGCACTACTGATATTGCCGTGGTTGATGATGGCGGAGTTGAAGGCACTAAAATGTTTTCAATTGGCGGGCGCAGCTTTACTCATCAAATTGCCGAAGCACTTGGTACAGATTTTGATACTGCAGAAGAAAAGAAGCTCCAATACGATACCGGCGAACTCGATGATCGCGAAAAAGCTAAGATCGAAACCGCGATTTCTCGCAATCTTTCTGTTTGGTTGACTGGTGTAGAAGTTGCACTCGAAGAATTTGAAAGTTTTGGCAGCCTTCCACGTAGTGTTCTTCTTTGTGGTGGCGGTGCCAGTCTTTCAGCTGTTCAAGAAACACTCGCTATGTCGGACTGGTATGAGAATCTACCGTTCTCGCGTCGCCCAATCATCCATCTAATTGATATCGCCGAATTGCCAAATTTCATTACAAAAGACTTTGAAATCGATCATTCATTTGCGACCGCGCTCGGACTTCTTCGAGTCGGCGCTGATACTTTAGCTGGTGCTCCACCAGAAAACAAACTGAAAGCAAAAATCAACAAACTTTTATCTAAATAATTCTTTAGGCTTCGAGCACGGCTTTAATACGTCGCACCCCAGCTGATGACGATTCTTCTTTTACAATCTTAAAATGTCCGAGAATTCCGGTATGCTCTACATGTGGGCCACCGCAAACTTCGCGTGAAATTGGATCATCAAAGTCGCCAATCGTATAAACTTTAAGGACGTCTGGATATTTATCCCAGAATTGGCCATGTGCTTTCAAAGTATCGCGGGCGTATGATTTTTCGTATTCATCAAATACTACTGGAAGATCGGCTTTGATCCACTCATTGACCTGGTCTTCAACTTTTTTAAGTTCTTCTTCAGTCATCTTGTGGTCGAGATTAAAATCAAAACGCACCCTTTCGGCAGTGATGTTCGAACCTCTTTGACAGATTGATTTGTCGACCAGATTTTGTAAAGCCGCAAGTAGTAAGTGACAAGCTGTATGATATTTTACGGTTTGTTCACCATGATCTTCGAGGCCACCCTTAAACATGCCTTTAGACGCTGTTTGCGAGCGTTCGCGTTGTTCTTTTAATGATTCTTCAAATTCTTCGCGGTGTTTTTCGGATAGTTCAATTCCTTCGCGGTAACATTCTTCAATCGAAAGCTCTAAGGGGAAGCCATAGGTGTCTTGAAGTTTAAACAAATCGTGACCGTCAAGAATCTTTGAATTTCTTGTCATCTTGCCGAGTTCTTTTAGTCCTTTATTCAAAGTCTGGCGGAAGGCCTTTTCTTCTTTTAGAAGCACATCGAGTGCTAATTCGCGATGAGTCAAAATCGAATCAGGCAAATCTTTGTAATTATTTGCTACAATTGGCACAATTTCGGACAAAAAGTTTTGTGAAATACCCAAATCTAAGGCCCTAAGGATGGCACGGCGCACCAACCTTCTCATTGCATAACCCTGAGTCTTGTTTGATGGTACGAGTCCCTGCGAAGCCAAAAGGTAAGCCCCTCTAATGTGGTCAGCAATTACGCGCATTTCGTCGGTATTGTTTTCGTACTTCTTGCCAGAAATTTCTTCCAGCTTATCGATAATAGGTTTCATTAGAGAAATTTTAAAGACATCAAAACTCCCGATTGCGGCAGCGGCGATGCGTTCCAAGCCTCCGCCAAAATCAACATTCTTCTTTTCGAGTTCTTTAAAGGATCCATCCTCAAGGCGACGGTATTGCATAAAGACCTGGTTGCCAATTTCCATAAATCTAGCCCCATCCGACGCAGGATGCGCTAAACCGTATTTAGCGACGTCTTGTTTGTCTTCGCCAAAATCATAAAACACTTCTGAATCTGGTCCACAAGGATCGCCGATTGGCGTAGTTTCGCAGCCACCACCTCTACTCCACCAGTTTTCATGGTCGTCGTAGAAGAAGATTCTTTCGCCTTCCTTAATGCCACGTTTATCGCCTTCTTTAGCCGAACCAATTTCGGCGATCTTTGCATCAATTCCAGCATCCTTAAAGACCTTTTGCCAGATTTCGGCCGCTTCGGTGTCCTTTGGAATGCCATATTTTTCGTTGCCAATAAAACAAGTGACGTAAATCTTATTTGGATCAAGCCCGACTTCTTTTGTTAAAAACTCAAAGAAATTACAAATCTGCTCTTCCTTAAAGTAATCACCAAGTGACCAGTTGCCGAGCATTTCAAAAACTGTAGTATGACGAGGGTCGCCAACATCCTCAATATCCTGAAGACGCATGGATGGCTGAGAATCGGTTAGGCGTTTTCCTTCCGGGTGTGGTTCGCCAAGAAGATATGGCAAAAGTGGCTGCATGCCAGAGCCGGTAAATAATGTAGTAGGGTCATTTTCAAGTACCAGTGGGGCTGGTTGTATCACTTTGTGACCTTTTCTGGTCTGAAAATCTAAAAACTTTTGTCTTATATTATTTGCGTCCATAGGGATAATTATACCAGATTTTTACTTGTAATTTTTAAAAAAGAGTGATATTATAAACATAAGAATAATATTAAACACATAAGGAACTAAAATGGCTCAAGCAAAAAAGAAAACTGCGACAAGAACCGCAAAAAAGCAAACGGTCGCAAGAAAAGCTGGTCGCAAGCAATATATGCGCTATGAGAGATATGATAGTAAAAAGCAACAAAAATCAAATATGGTTTTTGTCATCTCTATGAGCTTCCTTGCTGCAACTCTACTCTTTGCTGATCTTTTGATGATGGTTGCTTAGTTTAAAAAACACCCCACTCGGGGTGTTTTTTGATACCTAAATAATTATCCCACCACCAAGGCAAATATCGCCATCGTAAATTACGGCGGACTGACCGGCTGCCGGGCGTTTAACTTCGTTTTCAAAGAACAATGTTTCGCCATCAAAAGTAGCCGGGATTAATGGAGCACGGTGGCGAAGGCGGACCAAAACATTTTTGGCTTCTTTTCGCAAAATCACATCCTTGATTTTTAATTCTTTAGTCCAAATATGACTGTCGTTAAGATTTTTTGAAACATATACAATGTTTTTATTTAAATCTTTTGATACTACATAATATGGTAGACCATCATTTGCTTCACCAGCTACACCAGAAAGGTATAATCCGTGGCGTTGGCCGATGGTGTAAAAAACTGCACCCTCGTGGTATCCAAGCACTTTTTCGCTCTCAACCTCGCGAATCTCTCCCGGCTTAATGTCGATGTATTCCTTAAGAAAATCTTTCATACCTACCTCGCCAACAAAACAAACGCCCATCGACTCCTTTTTATAGGCATTATGTAATCCTTTTTCTTTAGCAAGTTTCTTAACTTCTGGCTTTAACATTTCGCCAACTGGAAATAGAGTGTGTGAAATGGCTGTATCTGAGATACGATAAAGAAAATAGGTCTGATCCTTATTTTCATCTTTAGCTCGCAATAATTCGCTGCCAGAAGTTCTCGCGTAGTGACCAGTCGCAATATAGTCAGCGCCTCTTTCCATCGCCTTTTCAAAGAAAAGTTTGAATTTGATTTCTTGGTTGCACATTACATCTGGATTTGGCGTATTCCCCTTTTTAAATTCGTCTAGCATATATTCCACAACCTTGTCATGGTATTCTTTTTCGAAGTCCCATACCTCAAAATCAATTCCAAGTTTTACGGCCACACGTTTAGCATCGGCTAGATCCTCGGCCCAAGGACATTTCATACCAGGCAAATCTTTTGACCAGTTTTTCATGTAGACTCCAGTCACGTCGTGTCCATGTTCCTTCAAAAGCAAAGCCGCTACGCTAGAATCCACTCCGCCGCTCATCCCAACAAACACTTTAGCCACGGCGAATCCTTTCTCTTTCTAATGCCACAACTTCATTAATGATTTTTGCGGCTTCATGAATCTGTTCCTCGGTATTAGTTTCGCCTAGAGTAATACGAAGCGAGCCGTTAATCTCGGAATCACTTAACCCAATAGCCGCGAGCACGTGCGAACGAACGCCTTTTGATGCAGCGCAGGCAGCCCCAGTAGAAACATAGACCTCGCGTTCTTCAAGTAGATAAATTAATCTTTCAGCATCAAGGCCATCAAAACAAAGTACTACAAAATTATCAAGAGAATGCTTTTTATTGATTAGCTCATAGTCTTTAATCTCATTTAGCAAGATTTTACGAAAGTTAGCGTACTTCTTACGGTTCCCATTTAGATGTTCTTTTGCATGCGTCAAAGCACTTGCAAAACCAATTACTCCTGGTACATTCTCAGTGCCAGAACGTATGCCGTTCTCTTGTCCGCCTCCGACCGAGAGAGGTTTTAACCTTACGTCGTGCGAGATATAAAGAGCCCCAACTCCTTTCGGGCCGTATACTTTTGCCGCATTGAGCGTTAAAAGGTCAACTCCGAGTCTTGCTACGTTGATATCGAGCAAATTTGTGGCCTGCGAAGCATCGGAATGGAGTAGTAATTGTCGTGAACTACCATTTTTTAAGCGTTCCAAACGAATTTCGCGAACCAAGGCAGCAATTTCGGCAAGCGGTTGAATTGTCCCGAGTTCGTTATTAGCTAAAGCGACCGAAATTAGCTCGGTATTATCATCGATTTTTGATTTTAAATCATCTAAGTTGATGCGACCATTTTTATCAACCGCAATTTCTTCACTATTAAATCGCTTGGCTGGGTTTCGTACTGAATCATGCTCGGTTTTTAAGTATAAAACTTTAGCTTCGGATGAAATAGCTGTCATGGCAAGGTTATTGGCCTCAGTAGCACCGGCTGTTATGATTAAATCGTTCTCTTTAGCACCAATTGCGTGGGCGATATTCGCCTTGGCCTCACTAAAATCATGTGCTACTTTTTTTGCAGGAAGATAGGCGGAAGACGGATTAAAAAAATCAACCAAAAAATATGGCTTCATTGCCTCAAGCGTCTTATCAGAAACCGGCGTAGCGGCAGCATGATCTAGATATATCATAAATGATATTATAACAAATTTTCCCCTTAAAGTCAAAACTGCTACCGCTAAAATATTGACAAAATATATTATGTGTGGTATAATAAAAATATAGGGCCAAAGTCTTTATTTTTTTGGCCTGTACATTTCGGTTTAGGAGGTAAAATATGAAAGCAGAAGACGAACGCATTGGCTTTTCCAGAGAGGAGATTGCCACCGCAATCAAAGAGAACGACCTCGATACGATCAACGAGATGCTCGATGGCTTCGGCCTGAGGAAAAATTTCCCATTGTTTTTACCGACATCCTTTAGGGCAGAGTCCTCGATTCTTAGCTACGGGGTAGCTTTTGCCGGGCGCAGTCTGGTTAAGCCTGAAGTGGCAAAGCTTCTCATCGACAATCTCTCGCACAACATCGACGTGTTTCTTTTCCTTGACTCCGTGCTCTATTTCTTGGGCGATGACGTCAGAAACGAAGAAGTGCATCCGTCCCAGGAAATCATTGACATCTTGGAAGGTAATGGACCGAGTGACGAGTTCGGCGGCCGTGTCGCGATTCTGGAAGAATACGAATTCATCGCGCTCGCGCGCTATCTTGCAAGTGGCAAGATTGAATCGATTTCCAGAGAGTTCAATTCGCCAATCGTCAGATATGTCTACGCACATCAGATGCTTCCCCTCACTATGTTGTTTTCCTATATGGCAGCCGCCCTGAGAGAGCCGGATATCAATCCTATTCGGGCTACTGATATCATCGGCCAAATTCTCGAAGGCCTCGAAGGAACCTTTGCTGATTCCGAGGAAGACGACGAATAATCGGCTCGTTTTATCCTTTTCTATCCCCCCTATTCCCCAGCACACCCACCTACTTTGTAGGTGGGTTTTTATTTTTTTCATGTGCTATAATAAAACAATGAAAAGGAGGTTGTTGTAGTGAAAAAGTGCTTTGATGCCGATAAATATCTGAAAATCCAAAAGAAAAAAATCAAACAGCGTATTGCAATGTTTGACAAGCTCTATCTAGAATTTGGCGGTAAACTCATTGATGACCAACATGCCGCTCGCACCCTCCCAGGATTTCTCCCCGACCTCAAGATCCGACTCCTTCAAGAATTTAAGGACGACGCTGAGGTTATTTTATGCATCAACGCCAACGCGATTGAAAAATCCAAAATCCGTGCCGACCATTTGATTTCTTACGAAACAGAAGTTCTTCGTTTAATTGGATTTTTGCGTTCTCGAGGTATTTATGTTAGTTCTGTTGTGATTACGCTCTTTGAGGGACAGAAAAAAGCTAAAGATTTTGCTGAAAAATTGAAAGACTATAACGTCAAAACTTACTTTCATACCTTTACCAAGGGCTACCCGACCGATGTCGATACTATTGTTAGTGACGAAGGTTACGGAGCTAATCCATATATCGAAACGACGCGCCCATTAGTAGTTGTTTCGGCACCTGGTCCATGTTCTGGTAAGCTTGCTACCTCACTTTCGCAGCTTTACCACGAATATAAGCGTGGCGTGAACGCCGGTTACGCTAAATTTGAAACCTTCCCTGTTTGGGCTCTGCCTCTAAAACACCCAGTAAATATTGCATACGAAGCTGCTACTGCCGATCTAAACGATAAAAACATGATTGACTATTTTCATCTTGAAAAATATGGTACGATGGCCGTAAATTATAACCGCGACCTTGAAACGTTTCCGGTTCTTAAAGAGATTTTAAACCGCATCACTGGTAAAACCATTTACTATTCGCCAACTGACATGGGTGTAAATGTAATTGGTGAATGCATTACCGACGATAAGGCCGTCCAAAAAGCTGCCAAAGATGAAATTATCAGGCGGTATTACCGCGCATTAACTGATCTTAAGAAAGGCTTAGTTGGACCGGAAGTGCCAGAACGTATCAAACTTTTGATGAATGAACTAGGTATCACGGAAAAAGATCGTCTGGTCGTAACCGAAGCTGCCAAAAAACGTGAAAAGTCTGGTAATTTGCCAGCCGCCGCTATATCACTTAGTACCAAAAAAGTAGTTGTGGGTAGAAAAACCGGTATTCTCTCTCCGATTTCTAGCACCATCTTAAACGCTTTAAAAGTTACCGGTAAGATTCCAGATGAAGTTGATTTGATTGCACCAGCAATTTTGGAGCCAATCCTTGAGATTAAGAACAAAACTTCAAACTTCAAAGAAAGCTATTTAAAACTAGGCGAAGTATTAATTGCTCTTTCAATTTGTTCTACTACTAATCCAGTCGTTAAAAAAGTATTAGAGAACCTTGATAAATTGAGGGGCACTGAACTACATTCTACGCACATGATAGCTGATGATGAGCTAGTTGTACTATCGAATCTTGGCATCAACGCCACTTGTGGCACAGAGATCGATATTAATTAACAAAAACCGGCCTTTCGGCCGGCTTTTTGTCGTAAACTATTCTTGCGGCTCAGGTTCGGCTACCTCTGTCGCTGGTACAAACACAATTTCTTGTGTGCCAGATGTAATGGTTAGCGTTTCTTTCTTTTGATTAAGCACATATTCAAAAGTGTCATTTAGGGTATAAAGCCAATCAGTTTCAATGTTTAGCTTTTTGTCGTCCATCGACCAGATAAAATCATAGTCATTATAATGTCGGTTAGTTGTGAGTTTGCCTTTACCGATTTCAGTAAAATTCCAAATAACGGTTGGTTCATCTTCACGTGACCAAGTACCGATCTTTACCAAGAATTCAGCATCCCTTACATCTGGCTCTTTAGTGAGTGTCTTAAATAAGAAAAACGCACCCACGCCAAGCGTAAAGATTCCAATAAGAAGCACAAAAATCGATCTTTTTAATTTAGGGTCCATCGGCTCTTTTACTGGTTCCGGCATTTCAGGCGGTTTATTTTTTGGTTCGACAATTACAATATCGTCTGGAGTAACTTTTGGTTTTGGAGCTTCTTCAACCTTTGCATCTTTATCTAGCTCAGGTTTTTTAACATCTGTGCTTTTATTGTTATCCATAAGCACATTTTAACAATAAAAAATCTAAAAGTAAAGATTGGCCTTTACGAGGTTATAGTAGGTATGAACTGCAGTGCGAAAATTGCTCAATTCAGAATCTTTAATCTTGGTATATTTGCCATTGTAATACTTAAAGACACCATCTGGTCTGACTTCGTAACGAATTGTCACCCCTTGTGGTTCGCCTTTTTCATCAAACCACCCTTCGTGCCAAACCCAAACATTCTTTTTGTGAAGACAGAATTCTCTTTGATGGCCCACCGGAATTGGTCCAAAAATTGTCCTGCCAAGCGCAGATTCAGCATTAATTAAATCTGCATAAGTCATCATACTAGATTGGCGAATATCAAAAGGGCTTATTTTTTTGACGGCACTTCCCTGCTTGGCGTTTTTAAAATAATTGATTTTTTTGAAAGGAAGTGACAGTTTTTCTGGATCTAGGAGTTCCGCAAGCGACATTCTTCGATCTCCTCTGCTATCCTGCTTAATTCTTGATAGATTTCTAAATCCTCTTTCGCTTCTTCAAAAGCAAATGCCTCGCGTTTAGCGGTCATTGGAATCTGAAAAACGGAAGAGTTGTTCTGCATTTTTGGTCGTTTCCTTCTCTACTGTTTCGAAATCTAATTCTAGTTTTTTACTTAGCCATTCTGCGATATTATAAATATACGCCGATTCATTTATCATACCACGAAATGGGATAGGAGTCAAGAAGGGTGCATCTGTTTCAAGTAAGATTCTCTCAAGTGGCGGGGTTGGCAAAGTTGAATAGGTTGCAAGCCCATTTACGCCTACATAAAAGTCGGTGTCATTAAGAATTTTCTTTAATGTTTTCTTACTATCAGTAAAAGAGTGCACTACTCCGCGTATTCCCGGGAAATTTGCCGTCACGGCAAAGAAATCTTCAAATGCATTACGTACATGAAAAGAAAGTGGCAAGTTGTTGTCCTTTGCTAGTTGAAGCATTTCATTAAAAAGCTTAATTTGCGCATCACGGTCACAATCTTCGGAGTGATAATCAAGCCCCACTTCGCCAATTGCAATTAGTTTTTCACAACCTCTATCAAACACGGCATTTTGAATATCAATTGTTCTGTCGCCGTTAGTTTCTTCCGGGTGAACACCGTATGTCCAATAAACACCTTTATGCGAATTAGCAAAGTCTTTTGCTGCCATTGAATCTGTTGGATCGGTGCCAATACAAACAATTTTAGTGACACCTTTTTCGTATGCACGCTTAACCATTTCCTCGGCCTGTTCTTCTTTAAAAAACTGTCGGTCGTGAAGATGTGAGTGCGAATCTATTAGATAAGACATAGAAGAATTATAACACACCTATTCGTCGTCATAAGGCAACCACATGTCTGGATTCAACTGATTCCCTAGCAAGTAAAGCTTAAATTGTTCAAGTGTAAGCCCATATCTAATGCAAAGGAATTTCGCTTCAGCTACACGAAGCTCGTTAAACATTCTTTCTGGCAAGCCGATATCAACGAAGTCCGCATATGTGTACAGGTTATTAGGATCAGAAATTACTTGGTCACGGAGAATTGGCCATTTAATATTTTCATCAAACCCGTAGAGATTAGATAGCATTACTGTACCATCGGTAGTCAGAACATCATTTGCAATTACGTTGTAATATTGTCTCGATACGACGTGGTAAATGTTAACAATTCCTTCTACTCTTTCTGTACTGACGACCGTAACAGGTACAAGCTCGTCGTCTTGAACCTTGTAAATTCTAACACCTGGGTAGAATCTAGTTGGGTCATCCACGGAAATGAATTCATTGTTATCAACATCGAACACGCCATGCCAACCGTAAGTCCTAAGCTCGCTACCATCACTGAATTTGGTAAGTTGATGATATGAACCAAGTCTGGTTTTTTCAATCCAAGCAGGGTATTCGGTACCCGCTGCACCATTACTGTAATCCCAAACTTTAAGCTCATCTTGATAAGTTACTTCTTCTACTGGTTTAGTGGTGCCATCAGCCAGTGTAATTAGAGTTCCTTCAACCAGACATGCCGAAGTATCAATTACGGCAGTGATTTGAATATCTCCACTAACATTATCGACTCTGACGTTGCCAGCATTAGTACCAGTACGGGTGTATGTGTATTCTGAAGCATCAAGCGTCCTGCCATCCATTACTACCGTAATAGTATTTGGTAAACTGTAAGTCGTCGTTAGTGTATTGCTCTCCGGAGTAATTTTACCTTGATATGTACCACCGGCGACAATAGACGTTCCAGATGTATGTGCTATAGTACCATTAGTAATATCGGCACTCACATTGTATGTCCAGATAAGTGCAGTGTCAGCGGTTTTCGAGGCTGGGCCAGGGTTAGTTGTCGCATCCGAGATTTGATCTGCAGTATTACCGGCGTCATCAAGACCTGTCACTATGAAATAATAAGTGCCTTCTGAAAGCCCAGTAAACAAATAGGAATTAGTAGCACCGCTAACTGTAATTGGATTGTCACAACCAGAGCTGGTGCATTTATAAATGTCATAACTTAATACACCAACGTTGTCGGTACCGTTCCAAGTCAACGTTGCTTCACCAGTAACGGTTTTATTCTTATTTATAGTCACATTACTAATTACTGGCGCTTGGTTGTCAACGAAAGAGGCATCTTTATCTACGGCAATATGGACTTCCCCAACATTTACATATGTACTGTCATAATTAATTGTAATTCCGGCGGTAGCAGTTTCGGACGCAAAGGCGGCGCCATTAGCTTTCTTCAAGTAGAAGGTATAAGTTCCGGTAGTGTTGGCCGCAATAGTCTGGGAACCCAAGGTATTTCCATTTGAATCTACTACTTCGAAATCTGGACTAAGGCTATTGATAGTGAAGGATTTAGAATCGTCAAAGGTGCTCTCAACGCTGATTTGGAACGGGGTTAAAGTATTATTGCCAGATAAATCGCCTTCATTGCTACCACTGATATTGCCTATTATGATTGGATTGGTCTCATTAACTGGTTCGACATTCATTCCGCCTTCGGTACCATGTTCGCCAGACACATAATCAGCAGATAGAATGATTTGAAAAGTTTTAGAAGAGTTAGCTGGTATGGTTTCACCAATAGTTATTCCACTTAATTCATAAGTAATATCGCGAACTTCATTCGCAGAAATCCTTAGTCGCATATTTGAGTCTGGCGCCGTGAAGGCAAAATCGTCACCCGTGGTGTTTGTAATAGTTAAGCTATAAGTTGCCTGAAGGGTATCGGTGTTATCCAGACCGCCAAGGAAAGTAAGATCAAAATCGATATCGCCAGTAGTGGCATCAACGGATGGGTTTGGTGTGCCACTTACGTTAATACCAGATACGTAAGAAATATTCGTAATTTTTATTTCACCAGTTTCTATGTATTCGTAACCATTTGTAATTGTATAACTCTGTCCCAAGGAATCAACAGTTACAACTACATCGGTTAATGCAGGACGATGGGCGGCAGTAGTACAGGTAATAACAAGAACGCCAGTACTAATACTGCCACTTGGTGAAGCGCAAGTTGCACCGCCAATACTAACATTTAAATCGGAAGGAACAAAATCTGTCATCATGGAAGTAGTGATAGTAACGGTCTCATTACCGGCTCTTGTTCCAGAAGTTGGCGAAATGGTCGCTTCGCCACCAACCACATCACTTGCTTCAATTAGTGCGTGATAAGTTAAATTGGTTTGATAGGCGCCTGGCGTGGAAAGAATATCATCACCTAATCTTACGCCATAATAAATATCAAAAGAATCTGTCCCAGAAACGGCACCAGTTTTGTTTCGGATTAAAGTATGAACAGGGCTAACTTTTACGCCTGCATAAGTGCTGCTAGCACTTGGAAAACCAGCCGTGTAAGAGCTACTAAATGCATTCGGTGGCAAACCGCTAGTACTGCTCGGTATACCAAAACCCCAGTTATTAACGTTTAAGGTGGAAGCCGTAGAAGGTGTAGTGCTGATTGGGATTATGGATGGACTAGAGCTAGTCCCCCCACTTAAAATCAAACTACCTTGTGATGATTCATTGCTATCTACATCTACAAAAATCTTGTATCCAGACGGAGAGTTCGTAGAAATGGAAATAGTTCTCATTGTACTAACGTATTGGTCAGGCAAATCAAAAGGCAAAACATCAATAACCTGGTCCTCATTTTGCATAGACCAAGTAACAGAGTAGCCATTTGGATTAATCGTTGCAAAAACAACACCATTTTCTAACGATAATGACATCAAAAACACCATTATCGTTATGCAGAATGGCTGCATGAAAATGGTAATCAGGCGTCCCAAAACTCTATGACAAACTGCCCTCATCCTACTAATAATTATAGTAAAAAATTGGCCTATTTCAATAGTTTTTATGCTTTAAAACAGCGATAATTAATTACGGTTTTCACGTTTTCTTTTAATTGGGTCAAGCTGACGCTTACGAAGGCGAAGTGACTTTGGTGTGACCTCTAGTAGCTCGTCGTCTAACAGAAAATCCAAACATTGTTCAAGCGAGAGCTGTGTGTAAGGAGTAAGCTGGATAGCTCCGTCCGAGGCGTGAGTACGCATGTTAGTCAATTGTTTTTCTTTGCAGATATTGATATCAATATCCTCTTTTCTATTTGAAAGACCGACAATCATACCCTGATAAACCGGAACTTGTGGCGGGATAAATAACACTCCGCGAGCCTGTGCAGCGTCAAGAGCGTAAGAGGTCGAAACCCCATCCTCAAAAGCAACTAGTGCCCCGTTTCTCTCTGGCTTAAATCTTCCCTCGGTTGGGCGATAACCACAAGGGATACTAGACATAATTACTGTACCTTTAGTAGCAGTTAATAAATTATTACGAAGTCCGATTAATGCAGCAGTTGATATTTCATAAACGAAACGCGTAGATCCGGTGGTTGTAAGTTCTTGCGATTTTAGTTCGGCTTTACGAATGCCAAGCTCTTGAGATACTGCACCAACAAATTCCGGAGCAACTTCAACGGTAAGACTTTCAATTGGTTCGCATTTTTTACCATCAATTTCGCGGTAAACAACTTCTGGACGACCAGCTTCTAGCTCATACCCTTCACGGCGCATGGTTTCAATCAAAACTGAAAGGTGTAATTCTCCGCGACCAGACACTTTATAGCCAAGCCCATCCGGCTCAATTTTCAAAGCGATATTAGTTTCAAGTTCGCGCTCTAAACGTTCGGCGATTTGACGAGAAGTCGTAAAATCACCCTCCCGGCCTTTAAGTGGCGAGGTATTAGGACCAATATAAATTGAAAGAGTAGGTGGTTCGAGTTCAATCGTCGGTAGTGCCTCTGGATTATCTCCACTGGCAATCGTGTCGCCGATATTAGCTTCAGAAACCCCAGTCATTGCCACAATATCACCAGCAATTGCCTCAGAAACTTCTTCTTTACCGAGGCCTTTATAAATAAATAGGTTTTCAATTCTAGTAGTTTTTGCTGTATCTCCTCTTAGGATTTTTACGGTCTGACCTTTTTTTAGTTTGCCACGGAAAATCTTTCCAATGCAATACTTTCCTAAATAATTATCAGCTGCAAGTGCAGCCACAAGAAGTTGTGCACTATCTGAGGATTCATCGACATTTGGTGCTGGGATGTCATTAATAATTGCTTCAAAAATAACATTTAGGTTGTCATCAAGATCGGTAGTTTTACCCGCCTTTCCCTCACGAGCAATCGCGTAATAAATTGGATAATTTAGCTGAGATTCATCAGTTGCAAGTTCCAAAAATAGACTTTCAATTTCGTCTTTGACTTCTTCAATACGTGCGGCGGGTTTATCAATTTTATTGATAATCACTACAGGGCGTAGCTTTAAAGCGAGCGCCTTTTGAAGCACGAATTTGGTCTGTGGCATTGGGCCTTCCTGAGCATCTACAATTAAAAGAACGCCATCGGCCATATTAAGTGTACGCTCTACTTCGCCTGAAAAGTCAGCGTGACCAGGAGTATCGATGATATTAATTTTGTAGCCATCATAGTAAACGCACGTCTGCTTTGCGGTAATTGTGATGCCACGCTCATGCTCTTGATCCATAGAATCCATAATTAGCGTCTGGTTCATTTCCGCCTGATTATCGCGAAAAGTATGGGACTGTTTTAATAGCCCGTCAACAAGTGTAGTTTTGCCATGATCAACATGTGCGATAATTGCTACATTACGAATTAGATTTTTATTTAAAGTCATAGGCGTAATTATATCACTTATTGACTAAATATTCAATATGTGTTGTAAATTATGATATAATTATCTAACATGACTAATCGAAAGCAAATCAAAACTGGTATTTACGAGCCCGAAAGGTGCTGGGTTGGTGATACTCATAAGATTTGTTATAAAACTCTTGAAGAAGCCGAAATGGCAGCTCGTGTGGCGGAATACGATCATCATATTAAGGGGCATTTAACCGTTTACAAGTGCGAATATGGCGACCATTATCATCTAAGCTCTAATTAATGACCGCCAGTATTTGGTGCGCCGGGAACGTTTTTAGGGATTTTAATATCTACCGATTTACCACGACTTTCATTTAAAACCGGTACTATGGTTATGACATTATCAACTGTTTTGTCAATGTCATTTATTATTAATTTATTATTGTTTGTTATACCAAGTAGTTCATCATTCATAAAGACTATATTAAAGTCGCCATCGGTAGAATAATCAATTTCAACATTGCTTTTATTGTCAACAATTTTTCTAATAGAAACAGCTGGCAAGGAGACAGGGTTACCCTCTTCTACTTTTGGCAAAGCATCGGTTCTAGAAATAATGTGATCCGTTAATAAATCTAGTTTATCAAAATCTGTTTCAACATATCCATCAGTTAATGAAGTAAGTTCCAGATAGTCTGAGCCATTTTCTTCATTTGTAATAACGTAAATGTTTACAGGATCAATGCTTTTACTTAGTTTTACAACATCACTTAACGTGGTGCCGTCGTGGTCGGGCGAATGAAAACCGGCGTCGGTTAAAACAACTAAAGACTTTGTCGAGCCATATTTCCATTTTAAAGTTTTCATGACATGAAAGGCGCTAGATAGAAGTGATTCATTTTTATCGCCGCCATTGCCAAGTTCTATTTCGTTTAGCTTTTCCTTAAAGATATCAATCGTGTTACAAGATTCAAAATCGCAAAGTTGTTTGTAGGCTGGATTAAAATCATTTAAATCGTAATAAGAATACAGTGCAACCCTACCTCCACTATCTAGAGTTTGTTTCGCTAATCGTTCTGCTTCCGCCTTATATTGGTCAATTAATCTATCCATCGACCAGGTAGCATCTATTAAGAATGCCGTATCATGAAGTGAAGAAATGTGATTAGGTATTTTAAAGAAGTCTGTGATTTTAGCGAAAATTGGTCGCGAGGCATCTTCATAGAGTCCATCTTTTTCATAACTCTCGTGGTCCGACACGCTAAATTTTGAGCTACAAAGAATATCTCTTTTATTGCACCAAGTACCTATTTTTCCTTCATACCCTACCGGTTGGTACGGGATTGTGGCACCGAGAATTCCTTTATGAGCCTGACAGTCCGGCACATACATGCGGTAGCTCGACAATTTTTCTCCTCTGCAAGCTGCAGGTAGTAGGCCTTCTCCTTCTGGTAGGTAAATTTTCGGGTCACCAAACGTAGCGGCATAAATAATTTTATCTGGTGGGACGTTTGACAGAGTTTTCATTAGAACAATTGCCCCCTGAGAGTATCCGCCTAGGACGTACTTTGTGGTTTTGCATTCGTCATTTATCATTTTGGTAAGATTATTTACGCCAATTTTAACGCTTTCGCCAAATTTATATGATTCTCCGCCGCTGATATATGCGCCGAGAGTTACATCCAAATGTTCTAATCCAACGCCAACAGCAGGATAATCTAAATCGATAAATTCATAGTCAAGATTTGTCGTCTTTAATTTTTCTTCGAGAGATTCCTTGAACGAAATATATCCTCCACTATCCCATCTCCCGCCTCCAGAACCTCTGGCAAATACGACTCTGAGTTCTGGACATTTAGATGCATTAGTTGTTTTTATGACGCTCACACTACTGACGATTAGCACGAGAGCAGACAATAATAAAAATTTTTTCATTTAACCTCCACATTTTTTCGACATGAAAGCATGCCTGCAATAAAGATACAACCCCCTACCAGAAATCTATGATATAATAGAGGTGAATTGGAGGAAAAATGGATAAAAAACAACGCGAGTGGGACGAGTATTTCATGAAAATCGCTGAAACGGTTGCGCTTAAAAGCAAAGACCCATCATCAAAAATGGGCTGTTGTGTTGTCGATCAAAACAAACGCGTGATTTCGCTTGGCTATAATGGTATGATTCAAGGTGCAAATGAATCAAAAATGACGCTTAGCGAGCGTCCAATGAAGTATTATTTTGCAATTCATTCCGAAATGAACGCAGTTCTCTTTGCTAAGCAGGATCTACATGGCTGCACAATATATAATCGTGTCGCGACTTGTGAAAACTGTCTCAAATACTGTTTACAAGCCGGGATTACTCGCTTTGTTTATAACGAACTTCGCGTCCATTCACACTCGACTGACCCAAAACACTCGATGACTAATATTGAAACGGACGAGGCCGTTGTCCGCATGCTAGTTTCGATGCCACACGTAAAAACACTGAACCTTTCGAATGGAAAAACCTACGTGGAGGACATTTTGGATTCCTATCCGAAAGATTCAGATGAATATAAGCGTTTAGCGCAGTGGCTTTAAGCCCTAGTCTTTTTTATCTGCGAGCTGGTTTCTTGACTCGCAGTTTTTGCGATTATGAAAATGCCTGAAACAGACATAAAACACTATAAATGCGAGTAATGTACTAAAGACGCCAGTGCTAAAATATATCAGCGGCAACATTGGATCGAGTGTTTCTTGTTCTCTAGATGGATAAACAATGCCCGGCCTAAAATAATTACCGCCTCTCATGCCGTCAATGCTATTAATCTCGCTAGAATTATCCTCTATTTCCACGTCCTCCGGCATTTCTGGCCTTTCTCTCATTAAATCATCTTTTTCTTCTTTTGCAATAAAATCTTCTTCCATTATTATTCCTTTATTACAAATCTAATTATATTTATGATTCCTTAAACCAGTATTAAAATTACCAGTTTATTTCATCTAGTCCGTGTTCTTTTAAGAACGCATTAGCTTTAGAAAAATGGTGATTACCAAAGAATCCAGCATAAGCCGAAAGTGGCGACGGATGAGGCGATTCTAAAATTAAATGCTTTGAACTATCAATTAAGGCTTTTTTGCTTCTAGCGTCTCTGCCCCATAGAATAAAAACTAGATGTGGGCGCGTTTCATTTAAATATTTAATCACTTCTGTAGTAAATATTTCCCAACCCTTGCCGCGGTGCGAGCCAGCGCGATGGGCCTCGACTGTTAGAACTGTATTTAGTAGCAGTACGCCTTGTTTTTGCCAACTCCTCAAACTTCCAGAAGAATTATTGTGATGCCCGATATCAGCATCAATTTCCTTGTATATATTAATAAGTGAAGGTGGAATTGGCTGGGATGGAGGCACCGAAAAAGCTAAGCCCTCGGCAGCTCCTGGAGTATGATAAGGGTCTTGTCCTAGTATCACAACCTTAACCTCGTTTAAATCGGTCGTAAAAGCCGAAAACACCAAAGTCTTTTTTGGATAGATTGTTTTATGTTCGTACTCTTCATGTAAAAACTGTGACAATTCCTTAAAGTAAGGCTTATTAAACTCAGTATTAAGGAAGTCTTTCCAACTCTCGTGCATGCTATAATTATAGCATGGCGAAACTATATTTCAGATATGGGGCAATGGGGTGTGGCAAAACAATGCAACTTCTCCAAGTTGCGTTTAATTATGAAGAACGCGGACATAAGGTTTGCGTGATTAAACCAAAAACAGATACTAAAAACGGCACCAAACTTCTAACTCGAATTGGGCCAGAGCGCGAAACTGATTTTTGCTTCGACAAGAACACAAATATATATAATATAGTGGCAAAAAAGTATAAAAACGTGCAATGTGTTTTTGTTGACGAGGCTCAGTTTTTAACGAAAGACCAAGCCGATCAGCTAATGCTAATTGTTAATAAATTAAATATCCCAGTCATTGCTTACGGTTTAAGGTTAAACTTCCGTCTTACTGATGGTGGCTTTGAAGGCGCCACAAGACTTCTCCAGATTGCTCATAATATTGAAGAAATCAAAACTATTTGCGAATGTGGTCACAAGGCAACTTGCAATGCAAGATTTTTAAACGGTAAATTTGTAAAAGATGGCCCAGACATTTTAATTGATGATGGTAAAACTAAAATCGAATACCGCGCCATCTGTCCGGCTTGTTATCAAAAATATTTAGAAGGAGAAAAGTAATGTACATCGTTATTGAAGGCCAAGACGGCACCGGTAAATCTACGCAGGCGAGACTTTTAAAAGATTATTTTGAGAAAAAAGGCAAAGAAGTGGTTGTAATGGATGAGCCAGACGGAGATCTTCCGCAAGCCCACGATATTCATGACTTAATTGTGATTAAAGGCAAAGAATATAAGCTTGAGCCACTAACAAATTTAGCGCTATTTACTGCCGCTAGGGTGGAGCTTTGGAAAAAGATTGCTGAACCAGTCTTAAAACGAGACGGCGTAGTAATATCGGCTCGCAACTGGTGGTCTACTTTAGCCTATCAAGGCTATGGCGAAGGTGTTTCAAGAAGTAAAATAATCCGTGTTACTAAAGAAGTGATGCCGGAAAGGTATTGCAACCCAGACAAAGGCTTTATTTTAAAAGTGTCAGATAAGGTTCGTTTAGAGCGTCAGGGAAATCGCGGTAAAGCAACCGAGACTTTCGAAGCAAAGCCAAACGAGTTTCAGCAAAAAGTTAATGCTGGCTACTTAAAGATTGCAAAAGATTTAGATATTCCAATTATTGATGCTTCTGGCACTATTGAAGAAGTTTATGATTTAATTATCAGCAAATTGTGAGTTGTATAGCTCAGCATAGAAACCGTTTTGCTTTAGCAATTCATCATGGCTTCCGTGCTCGACAATATTTCCATCTTTCATCACAAGAATTAAATCAGAATTTCTAATCGTAGAGAGGCGGTGGGCAATTACAAATGACGTGCGCCCATTAGTGAGTTTTTCGAATGAATCCTGAATAAGCTGTTCGGTACGAGTATCGACATTTGAGGTTGCTTCGTCGAGAATCATCATAGGCGGATTTGCTACCATTGCGCGTGCAATGGTGATTAATTGTTTTTCACCCGCTGAAATATTATCGGAATCTTCAGAAATCATAGTTTTATAACCCTTCGGCAACGATTCGATAACGTGATGCACGTTGGAAGCTTTAGCTGCCTGTTTGATTTCTTCGAGTGTCGCATCTTGTCTACCATAACGTAGGTTTTCTTCGACCGTGCCAGAGAATAACCAGGTATCTTGTAAGACCATACCAAACAGACCGCGCACGTCAGAACGCTTCATTTCCCTTGTCGGCACACCGTCGATAGTGATATAGCCGGAATCCGGATCATAAAACCTCATAAGAAGATTAATCATTGTGGTTTTGCCAGCACCGGTTGGACCGACAATTGCTACCTTCATACCAGGCTCAACTTTAACTGAAAAACCTTTAATCACTGGAGTGTCTTTAAGATAACTAAAATTGATATCATGGAATTCAACTTCACCTTTAACTTTCGCAATCTCATGACTTGGAACTGGATCCGGTTCTTCTTCTGGTTCGTCTAGGAATTCAAAGATACGTTCCGACGCCGCTAGCAGTGATTGAATCGTTGAAGTTGAAGAAGCGATTTCTGTAATAGGACGGTTAAACCGAGAAACATACTGTACAAAAGCTTGGATGTCACCAATTGAAATAGAGCGTTCAATTACTAGTATGCCACCAACAATACATACTGCCACATAACTAAGATTTGTGAAAATATGAGTGACCGGGAAAGAAAGCGACGAATAAAATTGAGATTTTAGTGATGCCTTAGCAAGTTTAATATTGGTTTCTTCAAAATCATCTAATGCCGCTTGTTCATACGAGTTAGACTTAATAACAACCTGGCCAGAATAATCTTCCTCGATCTTGCTATTTAAAACACCAAGCGTAGTTTGATGTTCGCGGAAATACTTTTGTGCAAATTTTGCAATTTTCCCTACTACTACAACTGAAAGCGGAACGATAATAAATGAGATTAATGATAACGGCACAGAGATTAATAGCATGATTACCATAACACCAACGAGCGTTGTAATACTTAAGGAGATATCAGCGATTTCTTGAGACATTGAAGTAGTGAGTACATCAATGTCGTTAGTCATGCGGGAAAGCGTGTCGCCGAATTTATGACGATCAAAATACGAAATTGGTAGTTTTGAAATTTTATCGATAATCATTTCGCGCATATCGCGAGTGTATTTTGCAGACACGATGCCTAGGATAAAGGCCTGTGCATAGTTTAAAACTGCTGATATTAAGAATAGGACAATGACGACGATTGCTTGTTGGCCGATAGTGACAAAATCGATGTTTGGATATGTCTCAAAAGCAAGCGTGGTCATGTCGCCGAGAATCTTCGGCGTAAACAGGCCAGTGATTGCTGAAGCAATCGCAAGAATAATCGAAACAATAATTGAAAAGCGGTATCTTTTTATCGAAGACAAAAACTGTTTAAACGTTCCCTTTGCGTTTTTAATCTTATTTTCGCCATGCATTAGAGAATCGTTATGCATTTTTTACCTCTTTTCTTTTTGTCTTAGCTAAAGTCATTTCGTCTTTAAATTCTTTATCAGAAAGTTGAGATTTTACAATATCTTGATAGACCGAACAAGTATTAAGTAGTTCAAAGTGATTACCTTTCCCTACGACTTTTCCGCCATCTAGGACTACAATTTGATCGGCGTCTTTGATTGTACTTACGCGTTGTGCCACAATTAATACCACCGCTCCGACGGTTTCCGGTTTTAATGCTTCTCTCAATTTAGCGTCCGTTTTCATATCAAGCGCCGAGAAAGAATCGTCAAAAATGTAAATCTCTGGCTTTTTACAAATGGCCCTTGCAATTGAAAGGCGCTGCTTTTGGCCACCAGAAACGTTCGTACCACCTTGTGAAATATGCGCATTGTATTTTTCCGGTAGTCTTGAAATAAAACCATCAGCCTGAGCCACTTCAGCTGCATGTTTTATTTCGGCATCAGTTGCTCTAGGTGCACCAAACTTGATATTAGACTTAATGGTGCCAGAGAAAAGAATTCCGCGTTGTGGTACATATCCAATGCGGCCAATTAAGTCGTTCTGCGCGTATTCTTTAATCGAAATACCATTCACTAAAATATCGCCAGCAGTTGTTTCATAAAATCTTGGCACAAGATTAATAAGTGTAGACTTACCGGAACCAGTGGACCCAACAAATGCTGTTGTTTCACCGGCTTTTGCGACGAACGATACTCCTGAAATAACTTTTTCCTCGGCGTCAGGATAATTGAAATCAACGTTTTTAAATTCAATGGAAGGCACCTTGTCGGGCGTGCCATTAGTTTCTTTTTTCCAATGAATTTTTGAAGAAGTTTTTAATACTTCATTGATACGTTCAGCCGACACATTGGCGCGCGGAATCATTACAAATAGTATTGAAAGCATCAAAAACGACATCATTACGTGTCCAACGTATTGTGCGAAGGCCACCATATTGCCTAGGTAGGCAAAGTCTTTCGTGAGAAGCGAAATGCCAATCCATGCACAAAGAAGTGTAGTTCCGTTAAATATAATATTGATAAATGGGTTTTGTAGCTCTAATATCCGATCCACGTAAATAAGTAATCTCGTTAGCTCCTCATTAGTTCGCATAAACTTCTTTTTTTCGACTTTCTGGTTATTAAAAGCACGAATCACTCTAAGACCCGTCAAGTTCTCACGAGTTAAAAGTGTAGTTTTATCAACCAGCTTTTGAAAAAGCCTAAACTTCGGAATCACTAACGACATGATAAGAATGATTGTCGCAAGAATGGATACTACGCCAATAGCAATAATCCAACTCATATCAGGCGCGGTTTGTACGGCCATGACAAACGAAATAACGCAAAAAAGTGGAGCGCGAAGCATCATGCTTAAAATCATAGTAACTGTTTGCCTTACCTGTGTTACGTCGTTTGTAGTTCTAGTGATAAGAGAAGCCGTACTAAAGGATTTCATCTCTGTCATATTGTAAAAAATAATCTTTTTGAAAACATCTGCTCTCAAATCTTGTGAGAACTTTGCCCCAACATATGACGAAAAATATGAAGAAACTAATGCTCCAATTGCCGAAATGATGGCAAAAAGAATCATTTTACCGCCCACCATCCAAATCATTCCAACATCTTCTTTTACGATACCGTCATTTATGATTTCAGCCATTAAAGCGGGAAGCCTAAGTGTCATATAGACTTGAAAACCAGTGGCGGCAACTAGAACTAATACCTGCCACCAATAAGGCTTAAGATAACGAAAAAGTCTGAACATATACTACTACTATATTAGCATAATTTTAATTAAAATGACACTACTTATCGCTACAGACCGCAGTTTTTAGATCTGTAATAATTCCCCGCGCTTTTAAGTAATGCTCCAAAGAATCATAGTTTCCGTTATTATATTTACCGGTTGCAATTTCGGTTGCGGCCGTAATCCCTACGAAGCGATAGTGCCAGGTTTCAAATAGCCCAGTTGAACCATTCTCGTCGACATTCATAGGCTCACTCATTGGGCCGCCAGACCAAGCTGAAGGAAATCGATCAATAAAACCATATTTATAAGAATTTGCTTTTAGCCACTGCCACTCAAGATGCTGATTATATAGGCTCGTATCTAGCGAAGAACCATAAGATTGGTCGATAAGATCACAGGTCAGACCAGTATGATGGTCTGTAGTGCCAGTTGCTAGGCAAAGCCTGCCGCAGTTTGTTCCTTTAGACCGAAAACAGGAACGCGTCATTAATTCGTGTCCAGGATAATCCGCTTTGTACGCTTTTACCATTTCGTAAAGATATGCCGCAGCAATCGGGTCCATCAAATTGTCACCATTATTTGGATTAGCCTCCATTATCCCATAATTATAAGAAAGGCTAATAAGCTCAGTTTTTCTAGCTGCAATAAAATCTGGTTCAACATGAAAATTTGGGTTGATTAGCATTAAATAGCCATCTTTTATAGTGCAGTTGCTGGATTTCGCGTTAGTAACAGGCTTAGTGTCTACCGGTTTGTCTTTTTTTGGTGTTTCCGGCTCTTCAATTGGTATAGCTACGTCCTCTTCTTTCTCTATTTCTTCTTTAGTCTCTTCTTCGCTATCTAAAACTTCGCTGTCAAAAACATTATTCATATATTTTGGGATTAATAACCCAAGTGATGCCGTAATGACAAACGCTAAAAAGACAATCAAAAACTCAGTCAGTCGCTTTTTCAATTTCTGCCCTTTTCTTCTTTTCAATATGCATAATTAAATAAATAATTGGGCCGGTAATTATATATACATAATACGAGAAGAAACGCCAAACTAACATTGCCCAAAATACATAACCACTTGATAATGCTGAGAATACTAAGAAGAAAGTACCTTCTGCTGCACCGGCATTGCCCGGAGTCGGTACAAAATAAACTGCACTAGTAACGGCAATTGTCGTAACTAGACATGGCAAGAAATCAACTTCGCCACCAAAGGCTGTAAGTACGAAGAATGGAATAATTGAAACTAGAAAATGAAACAGTATCGAAATCGCAATTGTTTTTGCAAACAAACCAGGTGTTTTTAGGATTTGTTTTACACATTTAGCATAGTCGTTTACGCCAGTACTAACTTTTTTAATCGCGGCATCTTTATCCTTTACGATATGAATTTTTGCAAGGAATTTTACGATAAGATTAATTAACTCAGTTGTTGTGTTAGGAAGGAAGGTCGCAATCATAATAGCGATTGGCCAAAACGCGTAAAATATCAACCCAAAACAAGCAGTAGCCATCAAAACAGCATTGTTGATTGATAAACTGCCAAATAAGAATGCAAACACAGCAATAATAATGAAGCCGATTTGATTTGAGATCATACCAATAATCGGAATAGTAGTGGACATCCCTTCGCTCATACCGCCGTTTTTATGCATGTAATAGATTTGAAATGGCTGGCCGCCGATTGCTGCCGGAGTGATATTATCATAATACTTTCCGAGCAGTACTGTTCTTCTTGCTACTTGCCAAATGTTACTCGTCTTATCTTTGGTATTTTTTTTCCCTGCTTCGCGCATCATCAAAACGTATTTATATATTTCAAAGGTGATCGCTACTAAAAAGCATGCTGCTGCTGGAATCAAAAACCACCAATTCATCTGTACTTCTGAAAGTTTAGCTGCATTCTCGGAATTACCGAACTCAGAAAAAGCAGTTATAACAATTACAATGATGTTAATTAAGATAAAACCAATTGTAAGAGTAGGTTTTTTAATTTTTCTTAAAGCTTTTCTTAGCGAAAAATTTTCTGGGCTTCCAGCCGTTTTGGTTTCTGTGTTACTCATCTAACTCCTAGCAGCTAATCTAATATTTGGATATTCTTCTACTAATACTTTAATGCACCCTGCAATTGGTATAGCAATGATGGCGCCAAGAAGACCGAACATATACATACCAATTGTCATAGCGCAGAGGATAACTACGGCCGGAAGGTTAAGAGCGCCACCCTGAATCTTTGGCGCAATAACATTGTTCTCGATTTGTGCGTAGATGATGTAAACCACTACGAAAATTGCTGCCGCAAGCGGGCTAGAACAGAGCAAGACTATAGTTACTAATATTCCACCAATGAACTGGCCAAACATCGGGATCATGTAGAAGATCATCGTAATCATGCCCATTGGGATAGCAATACTTGTCGAAACACCAGTGAACAAAGACAGAAGTAGTACTAGAATACTACAAGCTAAACCGTCAATCGCTGCAACAATCATTTGATGTGATACATAAGTTGATACCACATCTGCCATGCGAGCAACTACGCGTTTAGCTACATTAACTGGTTT
Source organism: uncultured Candidatus Saccharibacteria bacterium (assembly GCA_946530935.1). Lineage (GTDB taxonomy): Bacteria > Patescibacteriota > Saccharimonadia > Saccharimonadales > Saccharimonadaceae > Nanosyncoccus. Next base: position 26,453 of record CAMNAJ010000001.1, read on the forward strand.
TTTGTTTTCGTTACCAGCGCTAAGACTATCCCAAAGCACATTCATGAGTCCTGGTCCTTCGAGAAGAATTAGGAGCGTCAAAACGAGCACGAGCATTATTTTCATTGCAATGTCGGCAATTCCGCTAACGCTTGCAACAAAGTTGGAACCGATTAGGCCAAGAATATTATTAGATAGCCCAGAAAGGGCAGTTGTGATTTCGGTTTGGAGGTTTTCTATGCCAATTGAGCGACCGAATGAGTTGATTCCTTCCCAGCCGCCAAAAGTAGTTTCAAAGGCTTTTGGCAGTTGTTCGAAGAAATGGGAGGTTTCATTTATGACGACTGGGCCAACAATACCGATAATTGCACCGATGATTAAAACGACGATTAAATATGCAAACACGGCAGAGATATTGCGATGCTTCTTTTCGGTGCCAAAATGCCGATTGAAGAATTCATTAACTTTACGGACAAGTGGTTTAAGTGCAAGCGCAAGGAATATTGAAATCCCAATAATCACTAAACCCGTAAGTGCTTTATACAAAAAGAATATTACACCAATGATGCCTAGTGGCACTAACCAGAACTTAACAAACGTTCTGATATCTGTCTCAATCGTCTTAGACATAAACCTCCTTATAGCATAATTGTACCATAAATGGTATAATTATGTGAATGAAAAAAGTTTTAATGCATACTTGCTGCGCCCCTTGCAGCGTTTATTGTATTGATGCTCTCCGCTCTGAAAATATAGAGCCAACTATTTTTTGGTACAACCCAAATATTCACCCGTACATTGAATATAAAACCCGCCGTGATTGTCTTAAAGAATACACAAAAACTGTAGGTGTCGAATCGGTTTTTATTGAAGAATATGGGCTAGATGAGTTTTGCAAAAATGTCGTTAACGATATAAAAAACCGGTGCGTTAATTATTGCTATCCAAAACGAATCCTTAAAACAGCCGAATATGCCAAGGCCCACGGTTTTGATGCTTTCACTACCACGCTTTTAGTTTCGCCGTACCAAAAACATGAAGAACTAAAAGTAGTTTGCGAACGCATCGCAGATGATCTCGGTATAGAATTTCTCTATCGAGATTTTCGAGTTGGTTTTCGAGAAGGTCAAGCTAAAGCTCGTGAACTTGGGCTTTATATGCAAAAATACTGTGGCTGCGTCTTTTCTGAAGAGGAACGCTACCAGAAGCAGATTGAAAAAGATAAAAAAGATGGTATAATATAAAAATGCTTGTTTCGGATTATAACTACGATTTGCCTGAAGATAGAATTGCAAAATACCCGCCAGAAGAGCGGGGTTCTACTCGTCTTTTGGTTTTAAATCGTAATACCGGTGAGACTAAAGATTCTTTTTATAAAAATCTAGATGATTATTTAAATGCTGGAGATGTTTTAATTCTAAATGATACGCGCGTGATGCAGTCGCGCTTATTCTGTGAACTAGAAGATGGCCGCGAGCGTGAACTGGTAGTGCTAGAAAAGCATGGTAATGAACCACAACGTGTGATGTATCGCGGAAAACTACATGACGGTGACATTTTAAAACTTAACCTTGAAAAAATAAAACATAACCCAGGATTTAACAGGGGCGAAAAAAATCTTAACCTTGAGAATCTAAAACTTAACATTAAAAAAGTTTTAGGTAATGGTATTGCCGAAATTGAATCAGAAGTTGATTTAAATGAGTTAACAGAACTTTGTGGCACGGTTCCCCTCCCGCCGTACCTTCACCGTGATGCAGAAGAATCTGATAAAAAACGTTATCAAACAGTTTGGGCCAAGAATATGGGCTCAGCCGCAGCGCCAACTGCCAGTTTAAACATGACAGACGAACTTTTGGCTAGATTGAAGAAAAAAGGCGTTGTAATCAAGTATTTAACGCTCCATGTTGGCCTCGGAACCTTTTTACCGATTCGTTCAGATAAGGTCGAAGAGCACCATATGCATTCCGAATGGTTTAGTATTCCTGAAGAAACACTAGCAGCTATCAAAAGTGCCAAAGAAAATGGCACCCGCGTAATCGCGCTTGGCACAACCGTTGCTCGCACATTGGAATATTATGGCAAAACCGGTAAAACTGAAGGCGAAGATGATATTTTTATTTATCCAGGATTTGAATTCAAAATAGTGGATGCACTCGTTACGAATTTTCATGCGCCGAAATCAACAGTTTTAATGCTTGCGTCTGCTTTTGCTGGGTGGGATCATTTGCGCGAAGCTTATAAGCATGCAGTCGAAGAAAAATATAATTTTCTAAGCTACGGAGACTCAATGTTTATATGCTAAAGTTTGATATTAAAAAGAAAAATGGTTTAGCCAGAGTCGGAGTTATTCATACTCCGCATGGCGACATTAAAACTCCAGCCTTTGTAGGTGCTGCGACGCGCGCCACAGTTAAAGCTCTTACGATGAAAGAAATGAATGAGCTTGGTTCACAGGCTATTCTAGCAAATACATATCATTTGCTGTTAGCTCCTGGCACAGAGTTAATCAAAAAAGCTGGCGGGCTAGCTGAATTTAGTAGTTGGAATAAACCGACTTTTACCGACTCTGGTGGTTTTCAAATTTTTTCTTTACCAGATGTAAAAATCACCGAAAATGGTGCCAAATTCAAATCTCATATTAATGGCGATAAATTCGAAATGACTCCAGAATCGTCGATGCAGGCTCAATGGGCAATTGGCGCCGATATTCATATGGCTTTTGATCACCTCGCTAAATCAGAAGACAAAAAAGATATGAAAGAAGCTATGGAGCGTACGCACGCATGGCTAAAGCGCTGTATTAAAGAACACGAGAAGCTCGAAAAAGAGTATATAAAAAATGGTAAGCCAGAACAGTATCTATACGCAGTAGTACAAGGCGGCACGTTTAATGACCTAAGGAAAGAATCTGCCGAATTTGAAGGTGCATTAGATGTTGATGGCTTTGGTATTGGTGGTGTTTTTACCGCTAACGGTATGGCCGAAATGCTTCAAGTAGTTTGTTCCACACTTCCAGAAAACAAACCAAGGCATTTGCTAGGTATGGGACAAGAGCCAATCGACTTATTTGACGGTGCCGAGAATGGCTGCGATACTTTTGACTGCGTAGGTCCAACCCGCATGGCTAGAAATGGTTCCCTCTACACGCTAGATGGCCGCATCAATATTAAAAATGCAAAGTACAAAAACGATTTTACGCCAGTGATGGAAGCCTGCAATTGCGAATGTTGCAAGAATTACACCCGTGCATATCTACATCACCTATTTAAAACCGATGAAATTACGGCGAAGGTTTTAGCCTCGATTCACAACGAGCATTTTGTTGTAACGGTGGTAGATAAGATCCGAGCTAGTTTAGAAAACGATACATTTAAGGAGTATAAGACCGAATTCCTAAATCGCTATTACAGAAAATAATGTGCTATAATTTAAGCATGAGTAGTATTTATCGTTTAGATATTAAAGGCATGCGCAAAGCATTAAATGATTATCATAAAACTTTATATGGTAGAACCGTTTTCTTCTTGGCATATTTTATACCAATCTTAACGTTTTTAGCTTTAGTCGGTTTTACTATTACTCTATTTATTAAACCAGGCGACGTAACATTTATCGCATTTTATTCTGCGCTAGCGGCATTTATTATTTCTTTCATTATCGGCAATGCCTACTATTATCGCGAACTACGCGAGTTTATTAAAGACAAATAATTAAGCTAGGTATTCCCAAACACTGCCGTCAGAAGTATCCTTCACGGCAATGTTTTTTATGGCAAGCTCATCGCGAAGACGATCTGACTTAGTCCAATTCTTTTCCAGGCGAGCCGCCTCACGAGAACTAATAATTCTCTTAATGTCTTCAGTAATTTCAGGCGTTTCGTTAATTAGGTTTAAGCCGAATAATTCGTCTATTTTTTTCCAATCCTCTAACGATATTGTTGCGCCGTCGATGATTGCAAATGCTTCAGCAGAATTTAGATTTTCATTCAAAGCATCGAGCACTTTGTTGTAAATATTGTCATCGCTTTTAATATCTTTTTGATAGCAGAGCGCAATACGATTTCGCCAGTTGAGTCTTCTCGCTTTTGCTGCTTCCAAACTTTCAAAGGTGAAATTACGTGTACCTTGGAAATGTCCCTGAAGTACCCACATTTTGTAATCAAGTGGCTTAAAACCGCGTTCTTTCAAATCGGAGAGCAAGTATACGTTGCCGAGCGACTTTGAAATCTTTTCGCCGTCAACCGTAATGAAATTAGCATGAAGCCAGTAATTTGCGAGTGGCTTGCCAGAAAGCGCAAAAGATTGCGCGATTTCATTAGTGTGGTGAATTGGAATATGGTCAATGCCACCAGTATGAATATCGATTGGTTCACCAAGCTCCTCATGTATAATTGTTGAGCATTCTAGATGCCAACCCGGATAGCCAGGGCGACCTAAATAATCCCAACGCATTGCATGTTTTTCGCCCGGCTTTATAAATTTCCAGACGGCAAAATCTGATACATTATGTTTCTCATCGTTAAAGCCCACTCTAGCTCCGGCTTGTAGACCTTTTAAGTCTAGTCTTGCAAAATCTGCATAGTTTTCGAACTTACTTGTGTCGTAGTAAATTCCATCCTCAGTCTCATAAGTAAAGCCATTTTCGGTCATCTTTGAGACAGCTTTCATGTCTGCCTCCACATAATCAGTGGCTTTAGCGATAACATCTGGCTCGGTCAAATAAAGACTACGAAAGTTTTCTAAAAAGTCTTTAGAATACATGTCAGCAATCTCATATACGCTCTTTCCTTCGCGGGCGGCGCCTTTTTCTAATTTATCTTCACCTTCATCGCCGTCGGAAGTTAAATGCCCGACATCGGTTAAGTTTAATACCCTTCTAATAGTGAATCCGTCCGCTTTTAAAGTCCTCACTAAAAGATCCCAATAAATATACGAGGCATAATTACCGATATGTTGATAATTATAAACAGTTGGACCACAAGTATAGATTTTAACAACATCACTAATAGGTTTAAAATCATCAAGTTGTTTGGTTAGAGTGTTATATAGTTTCATTGATTTCTTTCTCCAGTATTTCGCCAAGTTTAAAGTATTTTTCTCTTGAAACGCCATGATGCCCAGGCGTACCAATCAGATTAATACAACGATTTGCTTTTGCAACTCTAGGTAAATTATAAGTGGCAATAAATTTATCGAGAACACCATAAATCATATCAGTTGGAATAGAAATATTCAAAAGCGTATCGTAATTATCTTTATTCATTACGATATTTTGCATAGAATTTTTAAATGATTTCTCTTTTACAATACTAGGATCTTTCACACTGACTGCATCCTCAAATACTTTTATGCCCGCCATAAAAGCTGGATTTTTTAAATCCTCTTTTGTATAGACTGGTGGAGAAACGAGGATTAATCTATTTACCTTTTTGGGGTTTTCTGAGGCATATCTTGTAACTATGAATGTCCCAAGCGAGTGGCCAACGAGTATTAGTGGTGTTTTAATCTCAGCAAGTTCCAAAGAATAGTCTAACGCCTCAAGTTGCTCGTCGTAATTATATTCTAAATCGTCATTTTTTTGAGATTTACCGGCACCAAGCAAATCGTAAGTAATGAATCTAGCATTAATTTTCTTTTCGTTTTCAAGATAATTAAGTGCGTGGTTAAAAGTTGAAGAATCCGAAGCTATTCCATGGATAAGGACAACAGTTATAGCCGGCGTTTTTGTGACAGAATAATCGTGATTTTTAAAAAGTGCTAAACGGTTCATTTCGCCTCCTTTAATAGTTCCGGAACAATATTAACAAGATCTCTAACAACTTCTTCATAATTTGTGTCGTATGTTCTAAAGCCAGCCGCAAAAGGATGTCCTCCTCCGCCGAAATAGCCAGCAACTTTATCCGCAATGCCGGCATTAGTAGAGCAACGGATTTTGCCAGTGACCTTACCATCGGGATATGTTTTAACAGCTACGGCGACCTTAACGCCTTCTACGAGGCGGAGCTCTTCTAGGATAAGTACATTAGGATTATATTCATCAGAAAATTCACGTATGTCATCCCAAGGAATATGGACAGTAGCTAGTTCGCCATCGAGCGAATAGTCAATACGCTTAATGAGGTCAGCTTTATAGTCTAAAATGCGTTGAGACTTTTTCATAAATTCGCGTCTACGTTCTTCTAGATCGGACACGTTTGCACCAATTCTTGTTAATTCAGAAGCAATCTCGAAAGTTCTTGCTGTTACAGAAGCACTTGTAAAGCCTAGAGTATCAGAAAGAATACCTTGGAAAATTGCCTCGGCTGCGTCTATATTTATATTCAATTTCTCGCTTGCTGCTATTTCATAAATCAGTTCCGTGCAAGCCGGACGAATCTCAATAATTCTTTCGTGCTCGAAGTTTAAATCATCTTCGGTTTCGTGGTGGTCAATCACGAGTACGGGTGCAGAATACAAGCGATTTTTGATTGCTGAATCATCCAGTAGTTTTGATAGTAATACTTCAGCAGCAGTATCAACAATGATGTAACCATCGGCACGGTAATCAAACTCGTTCGTTATTCTAGACCAGTCGGCAAAATAATGTAAATATTTTGGAATATCAACTGGACAGTAGAGGGACACTTCTTTGTCAGATAATATATAATCAAGTGCAAAAGCCGAGCCAAGCGAATCGCCATCTGGATTTTCGGCCTGGATGATGCAAATCTTGTTTTTATCTTTAATAAAATCAGTGAATCCCTTATACATACTAATAATTATAACATATCAGTTTTTTGTGCTAAAATTATTGCATGAACGTTTTTCGTACAGATAAAAAGTTTGAAAAATTCGAAGATGTATCCCCAGAAATCTTGAAGAAAGAAGGGGTCAAGCTTCTTCTTTGTGATCTTGATAATACCTTAAGACTTCATTCCGAAAAAGAGCCAACCGACGAACTTATTAAATGGATAAAAGAGTGTCATAAGGCAGGTATTAAGATTGTAATTGTATCAAATAATGGCCGCAAAAAGATGATGCAAAAGTTTTGCGAACCAATTAACGTTCCCTGTGTTTGGTGGGCCAAAAAACCACTTAGCACCAAACTAACCGAAGCGATGGACGAATATCATTTTATGCCGGAAGAAACCGTAATGTTGGGTGATAAATATTCAACCGATGTCTTGGCCGCTAAGTTTGCGAAAATACGTGCTTGGAAAGTCGAGCATCGCCGGGATTTAGTAAAAAATGAAGAAGAATAAAAAGAATAGAATTAATCTACCGACCATTCTAACGTTGATTAGGATATTCCTCGTAATTCCTCTATTTGTGTTAATCTTCATTGACTCCTTGCCGGCTAAAATCATCACCATCATCTGTTTTATTGTTGCATCTATTACAGATTTTATTGATGGTAAACTGGCCCGTAAAAATAAGCAGGTCACAGACCTTGGGGCTTTTTTAGATCCTCTAGCCGATAAGATGTTGATAAATTTAACACTTCTTGCTTTGTGCTACCAAAACCTCGTGCCAATTTGGATGTTTGCTATCATTATTGTCCGCGACTTTGCCGTAGATGGTATTAGAATGATGGCGGCCAAAAAAGGCATTACAATTTCTGCATCAATGGCGGGTAAATTAAAAACTACAGTCCAGATGATTGCTCTTTCGCTAATTCTATTGAATAAGATAATACTAAATGATGTATTTGGCATCATAAACCTAGTGTTACTAAGTGTTATGTTAGCTTTAACTATTGTTTCTGGCCTAAAATATATAATTAAAGGATGGAAATTAGCAATAGAATAGTTGCGGTAAAAGCCGTGGAATCGATGCGGTCTAGAAAACCACCATGTCCACCAGTCCCACCAACTACATACTCGAGCTTCTGAAATACAATATTTTTGACTACGATTTCGTTTGAATCTTTTACTTTAAATTTGCGTTTCAAGAAGCTTTCATAAAGATCACCCATCAAAGCTAGCGGGCCACAAAAGAGATAAATCCATTCTGTATCAAATGCACCGCGAGCTAGCATGAGAATTAGACACATCAAGAATGACATTAAAAGACCAAGGAATGTTCCTTCCCAGGTTTTATTCTTTGAGATATGCGGAAACGGGCGAGACTTTTTAAATACTTTACCACCAAAAGCCTTTCCTAGTAGATATGCAAAAATATCATACCCACAGACGCCAAGAATAATATACCAAAAATGGTTTATGTCGATTTTCCCTACCCAAATTGAGCTAAATATTAGAAATAGTATCTCGAATAGGGCCAGCACTACATGGAAAAAACTGATTTTTCGCCAAAAGAAAGAGATTAATTCGATTGCTGAAACTACTGCGAATAAACTGTAGATTACTTTAAATGGAATGCCGTCAAATGTGTACAAGGCAACTAGCGCCACGACAAACATTCCAATTCCGCACACCAGTCTCACCCTAAAATTTTTATCCATACCCACATTATAGCACCATAATCTTAGAAAAATGATAAAATAGTAACATGCTCGAATATGTATATAGTAAGATAAAGACCATACTTCGTAAGCTAGACATGAAACTTGAACGTGCGAAATATGGTTATATTGATAAATTACCAAAGGAAATTGAATATTTTGAAGGTGGCATGTATGACGCCGTTTATGAGGCATCTTGTAAATGGCCAAATAATGTAGCGCTCGACTATTTTGATATTCAAATAACCTACAAAGAATTAATCAAGAAAATAAATAAAGTGGCAGCCGCTTTAAAAGAATCTGGTGCATCAAAGGGTGATCGAATCACTGTTTGTATGCCGAACACTCCAGAAGCTATTTATATGTTCTATGCCATCAACGAAATTGGCGCCGTTGCCAATATGATTCACCCACTTTCGTCTGAGAAAGAAATCGAGGAGTATGTCAATCAAGCAGATTCCAAAATCATGCTTTGTATTGATATTTCCTATCCAAAAGTTGAAGCTATCATTAAGAATACTAAACTAGAGCAAGTGATTGTGGTTTCTCCATCTAGATCGATGGACTTTATTATGAGAGTTCTATATAAACTCACGAAAGGACGTAAAAACCACATCAATAAAAGCCAGCACGTTATTATGTGGGACCGCTTCTTGAACAAGGCCAATAAATACATTGGAAATCCCCATGCTAGAGTAAACAGTAAGGATCCAGCCGTTATTCTCTACTCTGGTGGTACTACTGGTAAGCCAAAAGGTGCCATCCTTACAAATTTGAATTTTAACGCTCAAACCCTTGGTGCAAAATACCTAGTGCCAGAACTTCTTAAGGCCGAGAACGCATATTTAACATTTCTACCAAACTTCCACGCTTTTGGCCTGGGCTGTTGCATTCATATGCCACTATATTTCGGTTCACGTATCGTTCTGATACCACAGTTTAATGCAAAAAAGCTTAAAACCTATATTACTAAATACAAGATTAATATTCTTGTTGGCGTACCAACCGTATTTGAATACTTAACTAAGATTAAATTCAAAAGAGACGGGCTAAAGAACGTGAGATTCGTTGTTTCTGGCGGTGACATGATTAGCATGACCAGTAAAGAAAAAATCAATGATTTTCTTAAAGCCCATGGTTCAAGGGCGGTCATCGAAAACGGCTACGGGCTAACCGAAGCATCTGGTGGTTTTATCTTTTCGACCAAAAATATTGCCGAAGAGCCAGATGTTATTGGTTATCCACTTCCAGATAATGAAGTCGTAATTATGAACATCAAAACCAAAAAAGAAGCCAAGCTCGGCGATGATGGCGAAATTTTGGTTCGTGGTCTAGCTGTTATGAAAGAATATCTCGGTAAACCAAAAGAAACCGAAGAAGCATTCATTATGGTTGGTGGCAAAAAATATCTACGTACTGGTGATATAGGCTATGCTGACGAGCGTGGTGTAATTCACTTCCGCTCACGCCTCAAGCGTATGATTATTTCGAACGGCTACAATATTTACCCAGCCAACATCGAAGATGTAACTCTTAAGTGCAAAGAAGTTTCGAGCTGTGCCGTGGTAGGCCGCGAAGATAAGCTTCGTGGTGAAAAAGTAGTAGTATTTGTAGTGCTAAAAGAAGGCGCTTCCGAACGTGCTGCTAAAAAAGAACTCGGCGGTATCTATAAAAAGTATCTCGCTAAATACGAGATACCACGTGAGATTCGGTTTATTCCAGAATTACCAAAGACTAAGCTTGCCAAAGTTGACTTTAAAGCACTAGAAAACTATTAAAGATCGGTGCGGTGCTCTAGCGCTGCACTGATAGTTATTTGATCAGCATAAGAAATATCAACACCAAGAGGTAGACCACGAGCCAGACGTGTGAGCCTTAGTTTTGGGTTTTCTTCATGGAGAACTTTTTCAAGTAAGAGCGCAGTTGATTCTCCTTCTACCGAAGGATTGGTGGCAATAATTACTTCTTTTACTTTATCGTCTTTTACTCTTTTAACTAATTCTTTGATATGCAACTCTTCTGGCGTAATGCCGTCAATTGGCGAAATCGCACCACCAAGAACATGATATGTTCCATTATAGCCGTGCGTAGATTCTATTGCGTAGATATCTAGCGGTTCCTCTACTACGAGAACAGTCGTTTTATCTCGTTTAGGATCGGTATATAACGGCGATAAATCTTCGTCGGCATCGATTAATGCAAATGTCACTGGGCATGATTTGACTCTAGAATGTAAGTTAGTTAAAGCATCAGATATTCCGTCTGAAATCTTTGAATTAGATTTAAAAAGATAGTAGGCATACCGTTCTGCGGTGCGAGGACCTACGCCAGGAAGCATGCCAAGCGCATTAATTGCATCAATCAAAGCTTGAGGAAGCATTTTACATTCCGAGGTTGCCGAGGCCACCCATAAGAGGTTTCATTTTTTCAGTAGCAATTTCTTGGGCTTTCGCAAAGCCATCACGCATACAATTTTCAATCCAACGCTCAAGCTCATGGATGTCGTCTAGATCAACCTTCTCAGGATCAATCTTGACCTTCTTAACCTTTAGCTCGCCATTGATTTGAATTACAACAGCTCCATCACCGGCTTCTACTTCAACGATTTCGTTCTTTAATTCTTTTTGTGCCTTGCGAAGCTGGTTCAAAAGCTTCATCTGGTCCATAGTCTGACCCATATTATTCTCCTTTAGCTGTATATAGATATATTATAGCAGAATTTTCACGCATCGGGGATGTAATAATGCGTTCCAGCCTATAATTCTTGTCTTCAATTGCTTCATTTAAAACTGCAAGTCTTTCAGGAGCCTCTTCCGTTAATTTAATAGCGTCCACGACTTTTATATCGGTAGAGTTCTCAATCATCTTATAAAAATCATAATTATTCTTAACAATTAGCGTTTCGTTGGTAAGGTTTTTTCTAATAATCTTTAGCTCGCTTGAAAATTGGCTGGCTACACTTGGGTTATAGCGATACCCATAGACGTATTGGAGAAGCGAAGGCAAAAGAATGACTGCGAACAGAATTGAAAGCGGAATAACTGCAGCAATCCTAGCGTATGGGTTTTCTGGGAAAAGTCCATACCATTTTTCTAGTAGATATTTTAATCCGTGAGCAATTAAGATAGCAAGAGGCAGAATAAAGAAGATTATCGCATCCGGGTTAAAGCCAGTGATTAGGATAGTAAATACGAACAGAAGCGATGCAATCATATTTCTCGACGCGAAAAACCCTTTTGTTGTTGAGAACAAACCAACCAGGGCAAGCGCAAGGCTTGGAAGACCAATTAATGGAGTCATGAAAACGCTTTCGAGCGAACCGTCCCATAAGAAAACTGGAGTAATACCGATAGCGATATTCGTAAAGAAGCGACCAAATTCGAAATTTTTACTAGAGAGTAGCTCGGATATAATACCGGGTTGATTTACGATATTAATAATCAGCGTAATCATACCGGCAATTATTAAAGCGGACACGATAGAAAATGGTAATCTAGGTAAACTTTTGATTACGAATCTTAAGTGCGGTTGTAACCAAACAAAGACGAGACAAAATGCAGCGAAATAAATCATGTAAGGCGTAAAAATAGAAAATAGCATTGTAATCGCAAATAGGAATGAATACATTGGTTTTGGACGCTTTTCGCCTTGGATTTTGGAACCTAACCAGAGTAATAAGGTTGGCCAAAAAACAATCATAATAAGTGGAGTGCCGTTCCCGGCTAAAAATAAGAAAGGAGTTGACAAAACAACAAGACACGATGAGAGGAGTGAAACATTACTCTTAAACCAACGGTTTAAAAGAAGAATTAACAGTAAGCCTAGAGCCAGACCAACTAAAATGCTTGGAAGTTTTATCGCATACGGAGTGAGTCCAAAAACCATAATTGATAGTTTTTGAAGCACCTTATAAGGCATATCGACAATATCCCCACTAAGTGGTGAACTAAGTCTAAAACGATACGAAGCGGTTGCGGAATCCATCTCGGCTTGCGACAAGCCAGTTTGTGCAAAAAGTGGGAGAGTAAATAATAATGAAATAAATGCTAATCCTAGTAAAATATAACCAATAATAAAGCGGTATCGATACAAAAAAAGTTTAGAAATTATTATTTTCTTCACACAATTATTATATATTTATTCACGAGTTTTATCAAGTGACATGAAACGTAGCAACTCTGGGTGGAAGTAGAGATCAATTCTACCAATTGCACCATGACGGTGTTTGGCAATAATTAATTCGGTAACATGAGTGTCTTCGTGATCATCTTCGTTGGCCTTGTAATAATCCGGACGGTGTAAGAACATTACAAGGTCGGCATCCTGCTCAATTGAACCAGATTCACGAAGATCTGAAAGTAATGGCCTTGGATTATCACGCCCCGTCACGCTACGAGACAGCTGAGCCAAAGCGACTACAGGTATTTCCAACTCACGTGCGAGTATTTTTAAGCCACGCGAAATTTCAGTAACTTCCTGCACACGGTTCCCTTTATAGCGATCAGAACCCTGAATAAGCTGTAAATAATCTACAATAATTATGCCTATGTTATGGTCGTGCATGGCTCGGCGTGCTTTGTTTCTGAGTTCTGTAATTGTCATCGAGCTTGAATCGTCAATATAGATTGGCAATTCAGAAAGTTCATCCATTGCGTCGCCAATTTTAGCGTATTCTTCGTCTGTAAAATTACCAGTGCGGATATTCCAGTTATTTACACCGGATACGTCGGATATCATACGGTCAATAATCTCATTTGATGCCATTTCCATCGAAAAGAACAAGACGCCTTTGCCATTCATGCTAGCAATATTATAAGTTAAGTTTTGCGCAAAGGTAGTTTTACCCATAGCTGGACGAGCACCAATAATAATTAAATCGCCCTTCTGAAATCCGGCTGTCATTTTATCTAAATCACGAAAACCAGTCTTAAGGCCACGAAGTGAACCTTTGTTTTTGTGAAGTTCTTCAATACGGTCGAGTGCGTCAGCCAAAAGATCTTCCATTGGCTCATAATCGCTTCTGATGACCTTGTCTGATACTTCAAATAATTCTTTTTCAGCTGTGCCAATTAAATCATCGACGCTCGCATTATCATTGAATGCTTTTTCCACGATCTCAGTACCAGCGCTAATTAGACGGCGTCTGGTGGACATTTTTTCGATAATGTTGGCATACGCTACAGCATTTGAGGCGGTCGGCACGTAGTTTGATAAATCGGTGAGATATTGCGCTTTGCCAATTTCATTTAGCTTTTTCTGTGACCTGAGCTCTGAAGTAAGAGTAACCAAATCGATAGGGATATGACGATCATATAAATCGCTCATTGCGGCAAAAATTATTTTATGACGGTTGTCATAAAAATCGCTTGGCTTAATAATCGTCAGTATTTCAGGCAAAACTTTATCCGAAATCATAATCGCACCGATTAATGACTTCTCGGCATCTATGTCTTGTGGCGGAACTCTTCCGCTTTCTTTAGAATGGGTTACCTCCGGCATCGTTCTTTACCTCTCCTCCCATTATAGCGGACATCTTAGATAATAGTAAGTCTTGACTTTTATTAGGATTATCGCCGACATCATGAATTACAACGCGAAATCCACCAGCCGCTTCATTTAATACCTTTAAATTATTGTCACGAGAAAGAATAGTTTTTTCCATCCTTTTTGTAGGATAAATATTTAGCACATTCCCTTTTACGTCATAAGAAATATTCTTGAGCTGCATTGATATTGCATCATTTAGGCTATGCACCGTTTCGTAAAATTTATCCCAATTAAAATCAGCTGGAGTAGAAACTGCGTTTTCTGTAACCTGTTCTGAAACGTTGGTTACGGTCACTTCTTTGGTTTCCGTAGAATCTTTAGTCTCTTTTTTGTCCTTAATCTTTAACGATTGTGTGCTAGTAATTTGCGTACGGTTCGAAACAGCCATTGTGGGTTGAGATAATGCTACTAATAGTTTTGCTTCAGCGAATGGCGCACGAATGTCTGGGAGCTTTGCCAGCAGTGGCAAAAGTTCTGGTTTAGGATCATCAATTATAATTGAAATAATTTCATCTACTAGTGTTTCTGGTTTTACGCCGCTTACTAATAATTGTTTTAATGATAAACTAGTTGCTTCTAAATCTTGTGATAAATAATTATTTAGTAGTTCGTTAATTTTTTCATCTTCAGGAAGCCCCATTGCTGAAACAACTAGTTCTTTTGTAATTTCGTCAGAAGAAAGTGTAGAAATTTGATCAAGCAGCGATAATGAATCGCGAAAGGAACCGCCTCCACGTTTTACGATTATTTGAAGAGCGTCATCTTTAATATTAATCTTTTCTTTTTCGGCAACTTTCTTAAGATAATCGAACATTACTTTTTTATCTGCTAGGCAAAAAGTATAAGTTTGGGCCCTAGAAGTAATTGTGACTGGTACTTTGTATGCGTCGGTAGTGGCCATTATAAAAATGACATGCTTTGGTGGTTCTTCAAGAGTTTTAAGAAGCGCATTAAAAGCCTCTTTAGTTAGCATGTGAACTTCATCGATAATATAGATTTTATATCTTCCAGAAGTTGGCGCAATGGCGGCTTTCTCACGTAATTCTCTTATATTATCAATACCACGGTTTGATGCGCCATCAATTTCTATAATATCTACGTAATCATCTTCAATCTCATACTTAAAACCATTCACTTCGTGTGCAAAAATACGCGCTACGGATGTTTTGCCAGTTCCGCGTGGCCCGATAAAAAGATAGGCATGAGAGATTTTATTTTGTTTCAAAGAATTCTCGAGTGCACGAGTAACCTGCTCTTGTCCGACTACCTCGGAAAGTTTCTTAGGTCTATACTTTCTATATAATGCTTTCGCCATGCATCAACCTAGAGCGCAGCCTCAACTGCCGCCCAGGTTGCTTCGTTATTGTCTGCAGGGATTGTCACCGATACTTGTGATCCATCACGTAGATGGAAATAAGTTACTGAAGCATAAAGAATCTGATATTCTTTTCCTGCTACTTCGACATAGTATTTATCATCATGATGAGTGAGTGTACCAATCACGGTCTTACGTTCGACTGGTCCAATCTGCTTGTATAAGAATTTGCCGTCTTCAGTAATAGTAAGCTTCATAATATCGCCTTCTACAAGCTTTGATTTTGAAGCATAGTTGGCTGGTACTGGATAGTTCTTGCCATCCGGGCCAATCATTATTTGACCATCAAAGATACCTTCAATAATCTTTCCTTCAGGTCCGGAAACAACCGTATCCCTTGGCGCAGAGATGGTCTCTCCATCGCCCAAAATCGAAACCAACAGCTCTTTAGCAGCCGATAAATTAGTTTCAGCCTCAGAAATGAGACTACGTAATCTTTTTATTTGTTTTTCTGGTATTTCAGACATCACCTCGCATCCTGTCTAAATATAGTATTAATATTATATTATATCAGCGGGGTCATAAAGTCAAGTTTTTTTGCAGAAAGTTTTCCACTGAAAAAACATCGGTCGAGCGAAAAATGTTGTAATTTTTACAATAAAACATTAGCTTATTCAGACTTCCAAAGACCAGTATGTTTCTTGCCGTCAAGAAGCATGGTTGGTATGCCTTTAATCTTTAGTTCTTTTTCAATGATTTCGCGGTTTTTATTCATGATGCTAGTAATCTCTTCAGATTCAGATAGTTCTTTAATCTTGATTATTTCATTATCATTTGCACCGGCTGCCTTTAGCCATAAATCCATGCGCGAAACGATATCTTCTTTATCGAAATCATCATTAATAAGTTTTTGATAAGAAATCCCATCATGGTTTTTACCAGTAAAAATGCTATCTATTATTTTTAGGGCATAGGTAGAACTAATCTTATTTGCCGCGAAAGCATACCTCACGACTATTTCGGAGTTCTTAAATTTATATGTATTATCGGCGTCTTGGATCGCAAAAGGCACCAATCTTACTGAATAATTTTCAAAGAAATTAGCAGCCATTTGATTACGATAAGAAGATAAACAAACCGAGCAACCAGGATCAAAAATGTCTACTGCCTTTGCTTTTTCGTTATCCTCTTTTCCGATTATAATGTATTCAAAACCATAATCTTCAATACTATAGGTTTTAAACTTATCTGGTATCGCCTCAAAGATTTCACCCCATTCCGTAAACCAGCGGCCAGTTGCCTCAAATATGTTCTTTGGTTCATCTTCATCAATTGAGCATATTTCAGCACCAAGCGAACAAGCTGATGGCTTAGTGACGTTACAGCTACCGAGTGCCCAAAGTGCAAGCATGGATTTTATTGCAGTGAGCAACGCCCATACGGTTACTGCTACGATTAATACGGACAAGATTTCGATTAAAATCGAAAGTGGTTTAACGAGTTTTGGATGTTTTATTATAACGCGGCTAAGTAGGGTGTTTTTTACATCTTCTTTAAACCCAGTCTCGCATTTTTGAAGTCGTACTTTTTTCCAAAGACAGCCCCAAGCCTTTTTAAACATTTTCCAATATGCTTTTCCAATCTTTGGTTTAAAAATTGAAATAATGGCAACAAAAACACCAATGATGGCCAAAATAATAAATGCAGCTATACACACCATAATATATAATATTGTATCACAAAGGGATTAATTTATAACTTTAGAAAGAACTTTCTTAATCTTATCGATATCTTCCGGTCGGTTATGAAGACCAAGTGAAAAACGAATTAGTGGCGGATATCCCATTACATGATCAAGATAATAGTGCACACAAAAATAACCGGTACGAGCCATAATGTTTTCACGAGAAAGAGCTTCGCCAACTAAATGCGAGTCAATCCCTTCAATATAAAATGCCATGGTTGGATTCGGTTCCTTATTAATTAAGTGTACTTTTTTTGACTCATTTAGAAAATCAAATAGTTCCTTGGTGTTGTTTTCGAGATTCTGCCAGTCTTTCTTTGGCAACTTTTCTAGCCAATCGAGTGCAGCGCCAAGGCCTACAATTTCGCCCCATGCCTGCAGGCCAGACTCAAAGCGCGTATAGCGATGCTCTTTATTATCAGCGGATAACGTGTATTGGCTAAGTTCAACATCATCAACCATGCCACCGCCAATGAAATAGGTATTTAAGTATTTTTCAAGATCATCATTCCAGACAATTACACCAAGCGAAGGAGCATAGAGCTTGTGTGCCGAGAAACATATCGCATCTACATCCTGCCCACGTAATATATCGGCAGAATGTGCCATCGCTTGTGCGGCATCGATAATTAATATGCCACCAGCTTTATGAACGGCTTTATTTAGTTCGGCAATATTTAACAGTTTACGACCGTCAAAGTTTGATGCACAGTTAACAACCACAATCGCTTCAGTAAAATCGTAGTCTTCGATTGGGATGGAACCGTCATCATTTCTTTTCATTACTTCTCGTGGAAGGCCAGTCCGTTCAGAAAAGGCTAATGAAGCGAGAAATGGCGAATTATGTTCAATCTCGCTTGTCATAATTTTCTTAAACATTTCCGGCTTTAATTGATTTAGAAGCAGATTAATACCATAAGTTGTATTAAGCGTAAAAGAAACAGTATAATTCTTTGGCTTTAGTTTTAAAAATTTAAGTACTTTTTCGCGCGTTTCTTCGACCTTTTCATCAGTAATTCTTCCCCACTTATATTTAACGCGTTCACCACAAGAGTTATGCTCAACATAGTATTTACTAATAGCGTCAATCACCGGACGCGGACGTAAACTTTGGCATGCGCCATCGAGGTATACCTCTCCCTCACCTAAATAGTCAAAATCTTCCATAACAGTTATTATATCATAGGTAAATACGTACATAAAAAATAGGATAGAACAGTTCGAGGGAGTAAGACTTGGCCTAACGGCCCGGAGTGCTCCCGAGAACTATCTATCCTATTTTATTAAAGTGTACAATTAGCTAGCATAGAAGATTTAGGCGAGCTCGACAGTTGCACCAGCCTCTTCAAGGGCTTTTTTCATTGCTTCGGCATCAGCCTTAGCGACTTTTTCCTTAACGGTAGCAGGAGCACCATCAACGATAGCCTTAGCTTCGCCAAGACCAAGTCCGGTTGCTTCCTTAACAGCCTTAATGACTGCAATCTTCTGAGCACCAGCGTCCTTAAGAACGACGTCGTATTCAGATTTGCCTTCATCGGCAGCAGCAGCATCGCCACCAGCAACAGCTACAACGGCTGCAGCAGGCTCAATGCCATATTCGTCTTTAAGTAAAGTTTTAAGTTCGTTAACTTCGAGAACAGTCATGTTGACGAGTTCTTCAGCCAACTTCTTGATATCAGTTGCCATATTTATCCTTTCAATAGTGGGTAAACCCAATAATTATTAAGCGGTTGCTTTCTCTGCGTGCTCCTGAAGTCCAGAAACGACACCATTGATGCCAGAAAGAAGTGTATCCACAACTTGGGCAATAAGTTCGTTCTTGGTTGGGAGTGAGCCGAGCGTTTTGACCTCTTCTGTTGAGAGATTAGCTCCCTCAGCATTAAAACCACCAACGAGTTCCATTTTAGCGTGAGTCTTAGCAAATTTAGCAAGGACTTTTGCTGCATCGAAATCTTCGTCGGTGCCCACAGCGTAAAGAAGCTGGCCAGTAAGGGCGGAAACATCCGTGTCTTTATAAGCTGCAATTTCTTTCATTGCAACCTTTACGAGACGGTTTTTCACGACCTTGATCTTAACGCCAGATTCACGAGCGAGTTTGCGGAGTTCTTGAAGTTCAGCGACGGTAAGGCCTTCATATTTAGCATAGACTACCATCTTTGAATCATTAAGAAGCTCTGTGAGATCAGCAACCAATGTGTTCTTTTTATCTCTTGAAATTGCCATAAAAAGTTCCTTTGGTTATTTAATATAAAAGCTAGCTAATTGTTAAATAGCGTCACCAAATAAATTGAAGAATTGTCCTCGGTGGCATGATTAAGTGAAAACACCGCCACTGTCTTTGGTAACTTCAAACATTATATCACAGAGAATATATTTTTACAAGTCTCTAGTCGATCCAGATTGCATAACACAACCAACAATCGTAAGGATGGCGAGGATTGGGAAGTAGAAAATAGTCGGATTAATGCTAGGAACCCACGTGAGAAGCGCTACAGTCAAACAATATGCGCCAGCTAGTGAAGTAGCAATAATAATGGCTGGTTTCATCATATTTACGGCGATGCCTCCAAGCACCAAACCGATAATCGCACCTACGGCCAGTGTTGGCACATCAGTGCCGAAGTATTTCATCGTAATTACCATTGTAAGACCAAAAACAATACCTGCCACGCAAAGTTTCTCGATTGAAAGGCCAAGAAATGCTAGCAGAATACCGCCTGCAATAGGCATTAGAATCTGCCAAAGTTGACTTCCAGCGATTTGTGGTACCCAAGAATTAAGGGTTGGCATAAAGTTTTGCATTAAAGAATAGCCAATCAAGAACCAAATTATGAAGAACGCTACTTGCTTAACTCGATAACCAAAAAATAGCAAGACGGCACCTAGTATTGCCATTACAATTAATTCTGGTATTTGTAAGTGTATAAGATTGAAATTCATAATACCTAAATTATAGCATAAACATAAAAAATAGCCCCGGATTCGGGGCTATTTTAATTTCAATTAGTTGTAGAGATTTTCAACAGCAATTGATGGACCCATGGTGGTAGTCACGAAGACAGATTTTACATAGGTGCCTTTAAGTGAAGCAGGCTTCTGTGATTTCAAACTATCAAAGAAAGCGTTTGCATTCTCAAGAAGCTTATCGGTACCAAATGAGACTTTGCCAAGACCAATGTGAACGATAGATTGCTTATCAACACGATATTCAACCTTACCAGCCTTTGAATCTTTTACGGCCTTTTCAACATCCATAGTAACAGTGCCGGCCTTTGGATTTGGCATTAAACCTTTAGGGCCAAGTAATCTTGCGAACTTACCAAGTTTCGGCATGTATTGTGGGGTTGAAATAAGTACATCAAAGTTTATTTCGCCCTTTTCGAGTTGCTTCAAGAATTCTTCATCCTCGGCAATATCGGCACCAGCAGCTTTAGCGGCTTTGCAGACATCAAGTGGAGCAAAAACAGCTACACGAACAGTTTTACCATTACCATTTGGAAGTACTAAAGTAGTACGAATGTTTTGGTCGGCCTGGCGTGGATCTACACCAAGACGAACGTGAGCTTCAACAGAAGCATCGAATTTGACTGGGCTAGTCTTAACTGCTAGATCGATAGCATCTTTAAGACTATAAGTCTTGGTCTTATCGACTAGTTTATAAGATTCTTGGTACTTTTTACCACGGCGTTCTAGGCGTGAACGAGTGATTGGCTTAGCGCCCTTTGGCTTCTCTTCAGCTTCCTTAGCAGCGCGTTCAACCTTACGAGCTTGGCGCTCTTCTTCGGCTTTAACTTCCTCAATATGTTTTTTAGATTTTTTACCAGATTTTGCAAATTTCTCTGGTTCAGCAGTTTCTTCTGCAGCAACTTCTACTGGAGCTTCTACTGCATCAAGCTTTTTGGCCTCTTCTTCAGCCATGATTTCCTTTCTGTGGTACTAGCGGGGTTTCCCCCTCCCATCAAATTAAATATTAATTCTTAAATTATAACAAAAATACGATAAAAAAGCAAGAAAAAAGGGGGCCGGTTGGCCCCCATGGGGGTGGGGTTATGATTGTTAATTGTTGTTGTTGATGTGGTTGGGACGCTTTGAGGGCTTGTATGAGCAAGAATACCTTGCCTCCGTATCGACACCAAACACAGACGGTTTGACATTGATATGAGCAAGCTCATAGACCAGCTCCATCACTCTGTTATTTATCGTGCGATAGGCGTGGTTGCATTCCAACTGGTATTTGAGATGATACACTAAGTAACTAAGTTCCGGTGTACCCATTTCTTCGAGCATGTCTAACGCTGTAGGCTCGTCGATGATGCGAAAGAACGGCAGATCCGGGTATTCATCCAGAATGTAGAGCGGGATTTTACGCAAAGTCATTTTCTTATATTTGTTCTTTTGCATGATTTCCCGTTTCCAAGCAATCAGGAAGAAATAACGGTAAGGATTCGTCCGATACGTTTCTGCATGGATACGCCATAGTTGCATTGCTTCTTCAATCAACACATCACGTTCTTGATTTAAAGGTTCCATTTTAGCCTCCTAAACTAAAATCGCTTGGTCTAACCCCATTATTATTATAGCACACTTCTCTCAAAAAGTCAATATTTACAGAGAACAAAAAACAGACCCCAATTATGAGGTCTGTTCTTTTAGTCTACGACTTCGACGCCCATTGAGCGAGCGGTGCCGGCGACAATCTTTACTGCGCCTTCGAGGTCGACTGCATTAAGCTGATCCATTTTAGCCTTTGCAATTTCTTCGAGTTGAGCACGGGTAATTTTGCCTACCTTATCAACATTTGGCTTGCCAGAACCCTTTTCGATTTTGATAGCCTCGCGAATGAGGTCATCTACTGGTTGGCCAAGGCATTTCCAATCAAAGGTACGATCTTCGAACACACGGATGTGAACAATCACGTTCTTACCCATGAATTCCTTGGTCTTTTCGTTGAATGGGTTGATGAAATCCATCATGTTTAGACCCCATTGACCAAGTGTAGAACCTACCGGAGGACCTGCCGTTGCGCGGCCGCCAGGGATTCTAAGCTTTAAATTGCCGATAACTTTCTTTTCTGCCATCGAATTAAAATTCCCATTAAAATTAATAATTTAGAAGCATTTATGTAACGAAAACAATTATACCAAGAAAATGTAAAAAAGTAAAGGATTAGTTAAGTTGCTTTACTTGGAGTGCATCAAGCTCAACTGGTGTCTCGCGACCGAACATTGATACCATGACTTTGAGCTTGCCCTTAGCGGCATCAATTTCAGAAACAGTACCATCAAAGCCCTTAAATGGTCCATCGGTAATAGAAACAACTTCGCCAATTTCGTATTTAACGGAGAATTTCGGATCCTCTACACCCATACGCTTCTTAATCTTAGCAATTTCCTTTTCAGAAACTGGAGTTGGCTGAGTGCCAGTACCGATAAAACCGGTGACACCCGGGGTATTGCGGATAATGTACCAAGTTTCATCCGAAAGTTTCATATCAACTAGCACATAGCCTTGAAGGATTTTACGATCTACGACTTTACGCTTACCATTTTTAATTTCAATTTGCTTTTCTTTTGGGACGATAGCCTCAAAAATCTTATCAGCCATTTCTACAGTGTTTGTACGCTGATTAATACTGTCTGCAACCTTATCCTCGTAACCGCTGTATGTAGAAATTGCATACCACGAACGAGTTGCATCATAACGGTTTACTGCCATTAATAATTCCTTTCTTTTACTTAATTATTAAGCTGGATAGCCATGTAAAGAACAAATCAAGCAGTGAGATGATTACGATGAATATTGCCGTATAAACAAGCACTGCGAGCACCATTTTCCAGGTTGCTTTACGATTTGGCCATCTGACTTGGCGGATTTCGTGCCAAGAATCACGTAAATATCTAAAAAGTGCTACAAATGGGCGGAATAAAATAAATGGTTTCTTTTCGCCTTTTTCTTTAGCTTCCTTTTTAGCTTCTTTTTTGGCTAATTTGGCTTCTTTTTTTGCTTCTTTACGATTTTCTTTATCAAGCTTTTTGTCTTTGACAACAACTTTTTTCCGAGTAATAGGCGTCTGTTCCTCTTCAGTATTCTTTGAAGATTCACCAGCCTTAATACGGGTTATTTTAGGTTTGGCCATTTTACTCCTTGTTATTAAAAAAAGTCTGATACCAGACTTGTCAATAGTATACTACGCCGGGAATAAATAGTCAAGATAATCTCGCATCATTCTAGAACCAGAAATTACCGGAATATATGCAGCGAGTTGTTTTTGAATCAAGAATTCAAGATCAAAATCGTTTTGCCAGGCAGCAATTGCTTCTTCCATTCTACGATAGAGTTCGCCAAGCTCATCATCCTCGGTAGAGCCACGAACCGACAAATAGTTTTCCGAAGATGCGTCAGCTACGCCGCCATCGTGTGTAGAGATGAGCAAGTTTAAGTTTGCGATGTCTTTCATCCAAGAAGTACCACAAGCCTCAAGGCCAACAATTGGGACATTTATTGCGACATTTGAACCGCACGAAAGCGCAAAGGCTAACTTTTCGTCGTAATCCGCGATATAGTGAACATGTGTACTTAAATAATCATCTTTTTTGATTTCGTGAAGAATCTTGTGTAATTTTTCAGCCATATTATGATCGCCAGTATGAATACGTCCAGCCAGAATATAATGCGCATTAGCACTTTCTAAAATCGCTTTTAATCTATTAAGGTCTTTAAAAGGAAGTTCTGGACGCTTATAATCTACGAAACGACGCTTGAAATCAAATACGAATTCATCATCATTAAAGTGCAAGAATACGCCATTTTGATCTGGGCGAGACGAAAGAACTTCGTTTAAGATTTTACGGCCCTCGCTTTTTAGCGAACGAATCTGTTCTGCAGTAATACAACCAAGATTATCAACAAAGTTATTGGCTGGATAGTTAATGTTGTCCACGATATTATTTTCATGATAAAACTTCAAAATGCTAGGCAGCACCCATTTATTCATATCAATACCGTTCGTAACGGCCTTGAATTTAACTTTGTTTCCCGCAATGTCGTGGTAATTAGCGACTCTGGCATGAAGTTTGGATACGCCGCTTCTAAGCTCGGCAATTTCGATGGCGACTGAAGATAATTTCAATTTGCCATTAACGAATTTATCTTTAATCCATTTTCTAACGGCAGGTGATTTAAGATTTGGATAAACAAAGCGTTCAAATTGTTCTTCAGAAAACTCTGCTTCAGCCGCCTGCACCAAAGTATGGTTAGTGTAAAGAGTGTGCTTTCTGGTGTAAACCACGGCTTCATAAAAATCCATGCCATTTGAAGCAAGTTCATCAAGACGAGAAAGCGCAGCGAAGAAAGTGGCAACTTCATTTAGCTGCATAATAGCCGGCTTCAAACCGAGTAATTTTAGTGCTGCATATCCGCCGAAGCCAAGTGAGACTTCTTGATATAAACGATGATCAGAACCACTCATTCCAGAATAAAGCTCACCGAAATTTGGTTCAGTAATACAAATAATACGAGTCGAACGGAAGCACTTTTCAATAACATCTAAATGGCATAGGTTGCCGGCACATTTTACATTAACAGAATCAATATATTTAAAACCAAAATTACGATAATCAACCGGAACGTGTTCATCAACAACAGTCTCACCCTGCATAACTTGGTGTGGTTCGCTTGGATAAAATGGTGTAATTAAAGCAAAATCTACGCCCATCTGCTCAGCAATGCGTCTAGTATCTGCGGCAAGTACGCCTAATCCGCCACCACCACGAATGCCATTTTCTTGATCATATAATTCAAGCGTCCAATAAGTATAAGGGCGCTCTTTTGATAGCCCCTTCGTAAGATGCGTACGCTCTACAGCGGTCTCAAACTCATCAATATCCTCGATATTCTCTAAAGGATGATAAAAATACGGTTCTTCTTGCATTACGCTTATGATTATATCACAAAGCTAGGCATTAATACCAAAACTTTTTTGGCAATTTCTCGGCAATTCTTTGGTGAAAATCCCAGTCAAAACCCTCGAGACGCTTGGTATCTTTCTTTTTAAAATATTTTTTGCGGATGTCGGCAGCGGTCATAATTTCACCAGGAATTAACTTGTATTTTTTGCCAAAATTTAAACCACGTTTGTAATCTTTTGGCGGCAAAATCGCCATCGGCAAAAAATCGCAGTTTACATCCTTATTACTATATAGCTTAATTGCGAGCATCGACATGGTCGGGATGATGTCTTCTTTTTTGTCGTATACATCTTTAGATTTGAAAACAGTAGCCTGTCTAGTTGCGGAAGGCGCAACAAAGATTACACCACCTTCTTTTACTGCTTCATGCGAAAGCCTAGTGTAAATGTCGCGAAAATCTTTTTTAAATTTGTTGCCATATTCATAAAGCTCAGAACCTTCTTCAAGATTCATTTTTTTCCATGTGGACGGAGTAATGGTTGGCGTAATAATAATACCGAGCCTTTTGATACGATCATAATTTGGCGCAAGAGCCTCATACCATGGCAAATTAACCGGAAAATACATTGGCTTGTCGCCCATAATATCAATTTTCATCACTAAGATTCTGGCGATTTCGCCAAGAGACGGGTGATTAAAACCAACGACTAGGCCATTTTTTTGATCTTTTGGCATACCGCTATAATCACCTGGCGTAATTTTGGAAAGTACTTTTACAAGTTTTCGCCTTGCAGCTTGATTATGTTTTTCTGTATCTTTTTTCGGCCCTGTAGTTCGAAAGAAATAATTAATGGCAGTGTTGCACGCTTTGCCAACTGGTACCATTTCTTTGCGGAGCTTTTCGGCACCTAAAGTATTAAGTAAGGAATAGTTTTCATGTTGAAGTTTATCTATCACCTCTTCGGCGGATAGATTTTTAAGTTGTTCGTTCGAAAAAATCTTTTTCTTTGCCATAAAATTATTATAGCATAAAAAATCCCCCAACGAATTGTCGGGGGAGCAGGAGTTAGAACAACCGGTACGTATAGAAAACCGGTGCCAGAGTGTTTGCGACGGTCGACATAGTCTTGATAAAAATATCAAGCGCAACGCCAACGACGTCCTTGCGTGTATCGCCAATGGTATCACCAACCACAGCCGCCTTATGTGCGGCTGAGCCTTTTTCGTAGCCCGGAAGACCACCAGTTTCGATAAGCTTCTTTGCATTATCGAAGGCGCCTCCCGAATTGCCGCTAAAGATTGCGCGACTAATCGCTACGATGGTGCTGCCACCCAGCAAACCAAGAACGATTTCGGGCCCGAATGGGAACCCGAAGACAATAGGTGAAATCAAAGCGAGAATCGACGGAAGTAACATACAGTGCAGCGCTTCATCGGCTGCCATTTTGATTACCCGATCGTAATCTGGTTTTTCTTTTCCCTCAAGTATACCAGGATTCTCTCTCAGCTGACGTTCTCCTTCATCAGCCATCAGTTTTGCCGAGTTGATGGTGTTTTCGGTCAGAATTGCAATGAAAAATTCAATCAGAGCTCCACCGATAATACCGCCAACAATGATGCTGATAATTGTAATGGGGTTGCTATAGTTTGACGCAGGATAGCTACCAATGTAAGACATAATGAGCGCCACAGTCGCAAAAGCGGCCGAGCCGATTGCATTACCCTTACCAATAGCAGCCGTAGTGTTGCCAACAGCATCCAGCTGGTCTGTGATATCGCGGACTTTTTCTTCAAGGTGGCAACTTTCAGCAATACCGCCAGCATTATCGGCAATCGGGCCAAAAGCATCGATGGAAACTGTTGTACCAACGAAGCTCAGCATGCCAAGTGCCGCAATAGCGATTCCGTAAGTACCACATAGCCAACCTGAAATCATCATTGAAATACCAATGACGAGCACTGGCAGAAGCACAGAACGTGAGCCAATCGCATCACCGTAAGTTACGACAAAAGCATCACCTTCGGTTGCCATCTGCGCGAGCCGATTGACAGGTTTAAACTTCATACTGGTGTAGTATTCAGTAATCTTGCCAACCGCGACAGAACTGATCATGCCAAGTACTGCAGCAACGGCCGGAGAGACCCAACCTATTTTGAAGATATCACCAAGCCCATCCAGCTTACCAAAGATCGAGTGGCATCCGTAAAATGCTACTGCAATTACAATGGCGGCTGAAAGATAAGTAGCGCGGTTCAATTCTTCGCCAGGGTCAGCAGTCTCCCGCGAGTGTTCCATTGGCGTCATCACCCCATTCACATTCACAAACACAGTTTGTTTTTTGTTCTTGACGATGATGTGATTAACACCAATGATACTACTTAGTAATCCTCCCGTAGAAAGAATAAAAGGAAGCATGCAAGCTGCCGTAAGAGCAGCTTCATTATCCTTAAACACTTGCATCGAGATCAGAATACAAGCAGTGGGTGTTGCGACAAAACTTTCCAAAAGGTCCGAAATGTTGCCAGCAATATCATTGACGCAGTCGCCAATAAAATCTGCCAGCGAGTTCGGCATTCTGGAGTCGTCCTCCGGCATATTATGGATGTTTTTACCCACGATATCTGCCGAAATATCTGCCGCCTTCGTGTAGTTTCCACCAGCAACGCGGTTAAACATTGCAACCACCGAGCATCCAAGCGAATAGGTGGTAAGCCGCATCGTTACAACATTGCATGGCGCTGACGTTAAGATGCCGTGTCCGACAATATTTGCATGCGGGCCACCGGACACTAGCCAGACAATTAAAAAGCCCAAAAGGCCAAACGCCGGAACAGAATATCCGCTGAGGCTTCCGCCAAGCAGAGCGATTCGCATCGTTCTACTCATTGCGCCGGTTACCCGGGCTGCGTTAGTCGTACGAACATTCGCATATGTTCCTCCTCTCATTCCGATTTCGACTGCCGTAATACTAAGCATTGCTCCAAATAAGAATGTTAATCCGGAAAATGCTTCGCGAAATAGCGAGTAAAGCAACGCTACGACTAAAACCGTAGGAAAGATTACTCGGTATTCCCTCTTGAGAAAAGTCTTTGCCCCTTTCCTGATAATCCCGGCAAGCTCAGACATATCTTCAGTGCCCTCGTTGTGGTTACGAAGATCAATGAAGTTACGCCAAATGAGTACCAGGGTAACCAGAATTATGGCGAACGTTAGATAATAGACCATAACTCTACCTCCTTGTAAAAGTACAGGGACGGCACTATTGCCGCCCACATCCACGATATTATAGCACTTTTTTGGAATAATTAAAGATAGAACTTTTTTACTAATATTGACAAAATAATAAAACAATAGTATAATAGGAACATTGTTGGCAACAACAAAGTACTTTTTTTAAGGAGGACAAGAATATGAGTCTGTTCAGCAATCCTGGTAAGGTCGACGTTGAAAGGGCGGCAGAATCCATCGTGGAAAACGGCGGCGGTATGTCGTCTACCCAGAAGGGCGATCACACCCACCACACCGCCTACTCGAGAGACGAGAATCGCCATCTTTCCTGGGACGAAGATAAAGACGGCAACGTCAGCAACGTCCATACGGACAA
>CAMNAJ010000002.1 GCA_946530935.1 uncultured Candidatus Saccharibacteria bacterium
ACTCCCGCCGGAATCACCATGTTTACACGGGAAATTTTCAGAGGTAATTTGAAATCCCGTTATTTTATTGCATAATTTAACTTTATGAACCAAAGAATTGGTGCGTTGGATTACCGTACGTGCCTTTTTATTGTTTATCAATGGCATTACGAAATAGGCAAAATTGGTGCATATTTTATACGATGCACCAATTTTTATTTCCTTAGTAAATATAACAATCTTCTAAATCTTCATCGATTTCTAGAAGATTCTTACCATTAAAGCATGGGACTTTGAGTATTTCCTCCGGCGTTTTGGCAGTGCCAATAACTACGCCATTGTCCGTACCCTTATTTTTGAAGAGCCAGATGCTAATTCCTGTTTCGATGTCGTGATTAAGCGAACATTCAATATCATTTTCGAAACACTCAATGTTGTAGTGATCACCTTTGTAATCAAATGATATTTCGTGGTTAAGACTTAACGCCTCAATATATTCATTGGTATGATCGTAATGTCCGGTCATAGGTTTATTCCTTTCAAAAATTTCTTGTATTTATTATATAACTTTTCATCAATAATGCGATTCTTGTCATACGCTATGACGTCTGGGTCGGCTTGACGGGACCCATTAGAAAGATAACGATGGATATGTAGGCTTAGTACGTGCCTATGCCCGTGGTATTCAATGTCGAATAGCGGCTTTCTATCCTCACCATACTGACGATATTGCCTAAAACTACCATCTTTATTTAGACGGATATACGCTATCCCTGGCGTATTTGAACGCGGCGGCAATGACGATCTTTCGGATTTATTGATTTTTTCTAAGACCTTGATGCCATACATTTTCTTGCCGGTATCTTCCCACCCTTGTTCCGAGAACCCCCCTGTTTCAAGGAACGCACCTGTACTACCCACGGTGAATCCTTTCGCTGAGTCTCTGGGAAAAGTTTTTATAGTATACGATATTATCGTATAATTCGTCTAATTCCGGAACCGGACCTCCACAAATGATAAGATGGGTAGGATGAAGCTCGTCTTGAAGAATAATGGCCCCATCGATAAATGTTTCATGGCTAACAAAATTCATCATCGAGCCGTTCGTTGAAATAGCAATTGAGGAATGTTTTGGTAGGCCTTCCAGACACCAATCAAAATCGTCTAGATAAGCGTAGGATGCAACTGGAATCACATCAATGCCGTTTTTCTGAAAACAATAATCAATAGTGCGGTTACGTCCTACGTTATATTTTCTTTCGTATCGGCTCATATTCCGGTAGGCTGAAAAATCCGTACCAATCACACATCTAGCCATGCGATAGTACGGAAGATACTTATAAAAATTATTATAGATTCGTTCAAAGTGATCATCCGGTGAAAAATGATCAACTCCAAAATTCTCGCGGTCTTTACGAGCTAAAAACTCGCCGACTGAAATCACATTGACTGGTAATGCCTGCGTGGGCTTAATTAGCGGGTACATTTCTCTCCCGACCAATTCCGCTCCGTCTAAATAGTTGATGATGCGAGCTTCGCGCTCATTATAAGAATTTGGCATCTAGCCTCCTTTCTTTATTTTTATTATTCAGGAGACTAACCCGCTCAAGTTTGTAAATATCATCAACATCGTGTATAATATCGACATACTCGAATACGGGTATAGTCGTTGCGCATTCGGCTCAGTTGCAATTGAATCCGAATGCGCATTTTTTAACTCCGCACTCTGCATACATGTACTACAGATAAAACAACACTGGGAGAAAAGTAACACTTTTGCCCACCAGTGTTTTGCGCGTTATTATTGGCCATGAAGGTTTTTATATATTATTATTGCGGCAATTTCTCGCCGCTATACCTCCATTCCACGATAATCATAGCACATAATAAAGTTTTCCACAAGACGATATCGCTTAAAATTTTGCTGATTAAAAAACTACCGAGTGTGTCATTTTATACTCGGTAGATGATTTAACTAAAATAGCCTTTACTCGGCAAACTTAAGCGTTTTATTCCGTATCACTGGTGACGTGCCATCACAAGATTTCGAATTAAAAAGGCAACAATTTGTTGCCTTTTTTGAGAAATCGCAGGCGATTCTTAGCACGCGAAGCGTGCGTCTATTACTAAATTCGCTCTCCGAAGGCGAATAACGAGCGTTAGCGAGCTAACTTCCGTTTGGATCCAATGTAAAGTAGAACCCATTTAGCGGATTGGCGGCCACAATATCAGCGGTTTTACCGTGAATTTCCGTGGTTGAGTTTGCTACACCATTACCATTGGTTGGTGGAATAATAATCGCGAAGATTGGCGATCCATCGCCACAGTATTGGAACATATTCGTGATAGTTTCAACGGCAGACATATCCCAGCCAGCAATGCTGAGGTAGAATTCGGATGCCCAATACGTGCCAGTATAGGCAAAAGCATTGGTAGTATTAGTCACATGTGAAGTGTCCCAGCCGGAGAGGTCAATGTAAACCTTGCCAGGGACGCGACGGGCGGTCATATACATTATTTGTGAAACATTCTCTAGACTCGTAGTGGTCCAGTTTGAAAGGTCTAGATGGAAATTGTCGGCATAATAGGCGACGTTTGCAAACATGTTTGACATGGATGTCACACTATGGACATCTAGGTCTTCAATACCCGTAATAATAACTTGGGCTGCGTTATACCCGAAATTATTAAACATAGAAGCCATGGTGCCAACTTTCCCAGTGTCGAAGCTTGAGACATTTACTGATACTCTGCCTTTAGCGTTGTAGCCAACATTACTAAACATATTAGACATGCTTTCTACACTGGAAGTATCAAAATTAGTTAGATTTAACGAAAAATCGGTAGTAACATTATACCCGGCATTACTAAACATTAAGGCCATACTATTCACTCTCTCAGTATTAAAACCTTCAATCCCTTTGATCTGCCAAGAAGAAGCATTGCGGCCGGCTGAGCTAAACATAGAGTTCATTTTTTCTACTTTTGCAGTGTCCCAACCGGTGAGATCTAACACAAAGCTCCCGGTAGCGCTATACGCAAGACCAGTAAACATAGATTGCATGGTTGTAACTTTTGATGTATCCCAATCACTAAGCCCCTCAATTGTTACACTTGAAGCACCGCGTCCAAAATACCCAAACACAAAAGACATATCCTCTACGTTTGACGTATCCCAATTAGAAACATCTAGGGATAGTGCGGTGGTAACATTGTAACCCGCAAAATAAAACATTCTGCTCATATTGGTTACATTGTTCATATATAAGCCATCTAAATCAAATGAGTCACAGTTCCTAAGAAAATAAAACCAATAACTGGTAGACCTTGGCGCTACAGTTCCGTCTACTACTACACTAGTGATTTGGTCGCGCGTTTCACTCCAAGGAACATCGGCCGCCTTGGCGTATCCTTCCATCGGTATTTCGCCACTTAAGACCGCACCAGAAGCCGGCTCAGCATCACTAATCGTCAGCGTGTAGTTGTTTTCTTCGCCGGTCATGGCGTAGTAAATATGCTCCGACGGGGCAGAAGCCTCTGGCTCCGTTTTAGATGCTGGGTGAACTATGATGTATTTTACTTTGCCAGTGTAAGTATCGGCGATTTGGTTTCTCGCAACATACGTTGCGTAAGTGGATTTGAACTGCGATCCGGAAACGTTGTCAGTGTTAGCGGCATACGACGCAACTTTGGTGTATACACTTGGCACTACGTGGTAAGCATTAAAGCCAGTAGTGAGAGTAGGGGAATAAGTGCCAGAAACGGCGGTGAGCTTCATCGCCCAATTGGACACATTACCAGAGGTGGCAGTGCCGGTGGCGATACTATTAGATGCGTCAAGCACGGCAGGGACCATAGTGGTATTACCATACGTATCATTACCGTATCCCACTGCATAGATAGCAAACCCGTCCTGGTCATTACAAAAGACGTTAAAGGTGGTCTCACCGATGTTTTCTGCGTAGGTGCCTATTTCAACCGTAGCACTATGCTCGGAGCCAACAGTAGCAGACATAGAACATGAAGTCGCGATGGAAACATTAATATTGTCGTCCGCATAGACGCTAGAACCACCGAAAAACAAAGCTGGCAAAAAGGCTGTAATTAGGCCTAATGCTCTTAGAAATTTGTTTTTCATTTTTGTCATGGCCTTTATGATTTTATAGTAGCAGAAAAACAGATTATTTCAAGATGTTTTTGCTTACATTGACTTTTTTGCATTTTGTGCTATAATTATATGTGAAGTGTAGTCTTTTTTAGAGGAGGGGAGAAAATGAGTATATTAGATTCGCTTCGTAGTTTAATCTTTAGGCCAAGAATCGCCAACTGCCCATCTTGCGGTTGCAAAGATATTACCGTTGAGGTATGGGAAGGTGAAGAAGATTGTTTCTTTGCTTGCATTTATTGTGAAGAGTGTGGCCGTGAGAGAATCACTTACAGTTTTGATGGAGAGGACGACGTCGTTCGTGAAATAATTTTTCGCTGGAATGACGAAGCTTCGTTTTGGAACTATCACGCTAAGCGTGGCAAAAAACATCATCGCCCTTGGTTCTAAATACCCCCTACCGCCTTGAAAAAGGCGG
Organism: uncultured Candidatus Saccharibacteria bacterium; assembly: GCA_946530935.1. Taxonomy (GTDB): domain Bacteria; phylum Patescibacteriota; class Saccharimonadia; order Saccharimonadales; family Saccharimonadaceae; genus Nanosyncoccus. Next base: position 4,563 of record CAMNAJ010000002.1, read on the forward strand.
TTTTTTATAGTATAATAATACTCATGAAAAACCTTCCAATCGTAGCATTAATTGGACAAACTAACGCTGGAAAATCGAGTATTTTAAACCGCATGGCGCACAAAAATATTGCAATTGTAGCCCGTGAAGCTGGCACTACACGCGATAACGTCATGGCGAGAATCGATGAGCGTTTTATTTTGATTGATACGGCTGGCCTCAAAGACCCAACCGATGATTTCGAAGCTTCAATTCAAGACCAGATTAATGACGCGATTGAAACAGCTGATATTATTTTAGTTACACTTGATTCGACTAAATATTTTGATCATAAAGATAGCAAAATCGCAAAAGACGCCCTCCGCTCGAAAAAAACAGTTTATCTTGTCCTAAACAAATGTGATCTTGGAGAATCTTTACCAATCACCGAGTTTAGAGCACTTGGCATCGCCCCAGAGAATATCTTTTATGTTTCTGCTACTACTGGAGAGGGAATCAATAAGCTTCTAGCAGCGCTTCCTGCAGAGAGAGTACACGAAGAAAAAAGTGACAAAATCAAGCTCGCTTTAATTGGTCGCCCAAACGTAGGAAAATCCAGTTTATTTAATTCGCTCGGCAAAAAACAACAGGCAATTGTGAGCTCAAAACAGGGCACAACTCGCGATATTAACCGTGTAACCGTAAAATACAAGGGAAAAGAGCTTGAAATTCTTGATACAGCTGGACTCAGAAAGCCAGGTAAGCGCGAAGTTGGTATAGAGAAGTTTTCTGCTATTCGTACGCTGGCCGCAATTGAAGAGGCCGATGTCTGCGCTTTGCTAGTAGACGCCACGGAGCCACATTCAAAGCTTGATCAGTCGCTAGCTGGTCAAATTGTGGACGCTGGTAAGGGAATTATTATTGTAGTTACAAAATCTGATTTGCTTGATGAAGCAACACCGACCAATTACTTTGGTGAAGAAAACATCAAAAACCGTACGGCGGCCGATTTTCTAATTGATGGCTTGGAGCGTGATTTTAATTTTCTACCCTACGCGCCAGTACTTATTACTAGCTCAAAAACCGGTGATAACGTCACTCAACTATTTGAACTAGCAATGCAGGTAACAGAGAACCGTAAATCCGAGATTAAAACCTCAGAACTTAATAAGATTCTGAATGAAGCTATTATTGAGCATGCACCAGCTGGACTTAAAAACACTCATCCAAAACCTAAATATATTGTCCAAACTGATACTTGCCCGCCTTGGTTTGTAGTGCACGGGCATGATCTCGAGCTTCTCCACTGGTCTTGGAAAAGGTTTCTAGAGCGGAAAATCCGCGAAAAGTATCCTTTTATTGGGACGCCAATCATGTTTTCGTTTCGAAATGACAAAAACGATGGTGAAAAATAGAGAAAAATGATAAAATAGGGTTAAGTGGGGGTAACTTAAAACGGAATAGGTTTTCTGGACGATATAATTCCTATTTCGCGTTTTTGTACTTTAAAAAGGAGGTATTGTTTATGGCGGAAAGACCCATCTATGTCCTAGATACCAACATTCTCGTAGATTATGTTGATATCCTTCCTGGGAGTGGCGGGCGTCAGCCGGCCGAACCAACAATCGACCTCACGGAAGCACGAATCGTCATCCCATCCATAGTGGTACGCGAACTTTCAAGTTTCAAGAAAGAAAAGACTGACCGCGGAGTGGCTGCACGCATTGCGCTGAGAAGACTTAGAGATATGTCTGAAGACAAGCTCCGTACAATCGAGGAAAACTACAATCTTACCGTTCTGGCAACATTCAATGACGGTAAGCAGCAATTCTCGATTTTGCCGGTCCACAAAGATTTCCGGAAGTGTCTTCCTTTCCATCCTTCGGATACAGACAACGACGGACAAGTCATTCTGACTTGCATCGCAGCAGCGATGATCGATAATGGACTTAAAGTCGACGGGACTGAAGACAGAACCACAATTCTTAATTCACATTTTGATAACGTGGTGCTGCTCACAAACGACAATGGCCTGGCAATCAGAGCGCGGCAAAGAGGCATCTCTACTAGCCGTTATGGCTACAAATACCCAGAAGCGTATACGGGCAGACGTGACATCGTGGTCCCAAAAGAGGTTTTTATGGAGTTTTTGGCCAACAGATTCGTGGAACGTGCGTTCTTCGAAGAAAAAATGCCGGCCGACACTCCGAAGCTTGTCGCCAACGAGTTCCTCGTAATGAGGCTCGAAGACGAGAATGACTACCCGCCCGGTTTCTATCCTAAAGAAGACCCGTATTTCACTTTTATTGGACGCTATGACGTCGATGATGACGGTATCGTACCACTGAAATACATCGGTAATTTTCCGATTGGTCTGGATAATCCTGGGCAAGCGATTTACGCAGAATGTCTAAATAACCCACAGTTTTCGGCGGTGGTCTGCACCGGTCCGGCGGGATCGGGCAAAACCTATATGCCGACAATTTACGGTTATATGGCTTGCAAAGACGGTCAATACATTGGCGTAACGGTCGTACCTTGTGAAAGCCGAAGCAACATCGGCGCTCTCCCTGGTGATCTGAACGAAAAGATGGACCCCGACGTGCAGCCTATCAAGAATGCTCTCAGAAACTTTCTTTTGAGCGAGAATCAAAAGCTCAGAAAAGAGCTTGAGAACGTGCGTAAATATGGCACTGGAAAAGCAGCGCGCGCCGCGTCGAAAGGATGCAAAAACAAAGGATGTTCCGACGATTCGGATGATGACGCTCCAGATAAACGTTCGATTAAAGTCCGGCTCAAGGAGCAGGTTGATTTGATTTGGGAAAATTGGTTTTCCAATATCCCGGTTGAATCGGCCCGTGGACGCGATTTCGCGTATGAGCTCGCGATTTATGACGAGGCGCAAGACCAAAATGCCACCCAAATGGACACTTTGATTAAACGTCTCGGCGCAGAGGGCAAAATCGTCATTACTGGCGATGTGGAGCAGATTCACGCACCTTATTTGGATCGGGCTAATAACGGCCTGGTCTACGCGCAGAGGCTTCTACTCGGCAGTAGGCGAGTCGCTCAGACTTGCTTTACTGAAGAAGAAGTCATCCGTCACCCGCTTATTAAGGAGATCGCTGGACGCCAAAAGGAAAAGAAAGCACCCCTGAAATAAGCCAGCACACTACCCCCATTTCACCTACTGGTGAGAAAGCGCCTCGCTTCACGCGGGGCCTTTTTTATGGTATAATATTTTTATGAAATTAATCGTTGGCCTCGGAAATCCAGGTAATCAGTACAACTTTACCCGCCATAACTCTGGTTTTTTGGCGCTGGATTTTTATTTTAAATTACATGACTTAAAGTGGGCCGATAAACCGAAATTTGGTGCAATTTATCTAAAAACCACGATTAACGGGGAAGACTATATCTTTTTGAAGCCACAGGATTATTACAATGAGAGTGGCAGATCCGTAAAAGAATTCATGCGCTATAACAAGCTCGGTTTATCAGATATTTTGATTATTTGTGACGATTTTAATCTAGAATTTGGTAAAATTCGCTACCGCGCCAACGGTTCAGCGGGCGGCAATAATGGGCTAAAATCAATCATCGCAGCGTTAGGCACCGAGGAGTTCCCAAGGCTTCGCATCGGTACAGGGAATAATGAGCTAAGAGCTAAGCTCGGCGACGTGGATTTTGTTTTATCTAAATTTACTCCAGAAGAAAAAGAAAAACTTCCAGAAGTCTTAAGAGAAGTTGCTGAAAAAATCTAATTAAGAGCCCAAGAATTTAAGCCAAGGGAGCGAATTTTCCCCTTAATTTCTAATAGAATCGTCGACTCATTAAATACCTCTGGTGGCAACTTAGTTTCGGCCATGATTTCTTCGCCAGAACGAAAACCATTGTAAATAGCTTTTAGAATTAGGGTTTCTACATCGGTATCGCCGACAAGATTGTTTTTCTTTAGTCTTTTTTGTTTTTTATAATAGTCTTCTGGGAAAAGCTCTCTTAAAATGTCTTCAGGCTCAGTATAAGGAAAAGCGCCTTGGCTGATAAGTTTATTACACCCTCTCGAATATGGACTAGTTATGTTGCCAGGGACCGCAAACACTTCTTTTCCTTGTGACAAAGCGTGCGAAGCAGTGTTTAAAGAGCCAGATTTCTCGGCTGCCTCCACCACCACTACGATGTCCGAAAGCCCTGAAATAATGCGATTTCTCTCTAGAAAACTTGTCTTTGGATAAACTTTGGCGCCGGGAGCGTATTCACTGATTATTAGTCCACCTTTTTCGACAATTTCTCTAGCTAAGGGCTGGTGGTTTTTAGGATATATTTCATTAATTGGCGTACCTAAAACCGCCACCGTGATACCTCCTGCATCAAGTGCGGCACGGTGGCTAATACTATCAATGCCATAAGCTAACCCAGAAACAACAATGACGCCATTTTTTGCTAGTTCATAACCTAATTTATAAGCAACCTCCTCACCGTATTTAGTATTATGTCTAGATCCGACGATTGCGACCGTTTTAGGGCGCGATTTTTTACCATTTTTTAACACATTTTCTGGCATTTTACCATAAAAATATAATGTTTTAGGCGTAAGCACAATAGAGCCCAACACCTCTGTAAAATTGGCCTCTAGGGGTGAAATTGTATTGATTTTTTGAAAAAAGTGTGAAAAAAGTGTTGACATATTATCTCCCTTGTGATATAATCATAGACAGTTAGGGCACAAAAAAGTGCTCTACACCGCACCTAAATAAGTTATAATTTCAGCTATACTTCCTATAGTGTAGCAGAAATTGCGTGCTTTTGAAACCCTTTCGGGCTTTAAATTTCTTTAAGGTTTAAAGTTTTATAAGTATTACCTCCACTTTGAAGGGGAGTCTTCGAAGGCATAGCAATCCCTCTAACCGGCGGGCCCCAATTTGTGTGAGGTGGGTCGCGCTTCCGGGGTTCTCCCGGTATCATAGAGAAGCGTTAGAGGGCCAAAATAGCCCCAGGTGATGCCCACCCTTACCTGGGGCTTTTTTGTTACTTATTTGGTATAATATGCTTATGGATAATCCCGTAGCGGAAAAACCAGAAGAAGAATCCTTGGCCAAGGAAGAAAAAACTGCAGAGCCTGGCGACAATGAGGACGAGGAAGCAGTTAAAACCGAGGAAGAGGAAATTGAAGAAATCAAACGATCTATCAATATGAAGACCGTAAGGATTTTTGTTTCTTTAGTCTTAATTATTGCATTAATAGTAGGAATGGTTTATTTGTACTGGCTAGATAACCAGGGAATCGGCACAAGTGGAATTTACCGTTTAGTGGCAACTGGTGCTTTTGCGCCGCTAGCGGTAATTCTAATTTTTCATTTTATTCATCTGATGCTTTCTAAAAGTAATCTGAAAGAAGAGCTCCGTTTGATTAAAAAATATCCTTATAAGAAGAAAAAGCTGTTTACTTTTAGTCTTGAAGGTTTGAAACAGTTTTACGCGAGTAAACCAGAAGAAGAGAAAGAAAACAGCGAAGAATTCAACTATACAAAGGCAATGTATTTTGAGGAAGAACTAGGCGTGAACGGCTCAAGAATGGCGGGCACCTTTATACTATTGTTAATTTTGACCGGTTTATCTATTTTCTTCATTACCGGTCATGTGCTGTTATTTGGAATCCCTTTAGCATTAATTGCCGGATTTTTTGGAATAGTTTTTATCGGTTTACTAATTACCCGACGAAAATTAAACGAAGAAATGATGAATTACGTTCATAAGATTAAAGAATTATAATTTTTCGATTTTTGTAACGTAAATTATTTCGCAGGCACCGTTGCCATTGTCGGTGCGGCTAGTACTAGAAAATAGATTTCCTTCATATTGTGAATAAATATTGACGAGATAGCCAACGATGCGGACCCGGTCACCTCGCTTTAACCCAAAGATTTGATTGCGTATTTCTTTAGTGCTAGGGATGAGGTGATTGTTTGACATTTGAATGTGTGATACTTTAGTGCGGAAAATACCGCGATAAGCGTCGTCGGCCTCCTCGATGACGTTGTTTTGCCATGCGATGGCACATTGGCGGGTATGCTGACGATAAGAAATATCAGGGTTATTTAGACTGTCTTTGAGGCTGCCCCACACAAGACAGACGTCGCGCGGTACGTAAGTGCTATATAAATCAAAGCCAAAATAGTCATGTACGCTGGTAACAACGGCACTAATGTCATAGTAGGCCTTGTATTTAATCGTAGATGGCCGTCCGTTGATGGCGCCTGTCTCTCTTCCTTCGACGTCAATTTGAATAGGATCTTCATCGATAGAAGAATGATATTCATTGCTATAATTCGGAAGACCAGCGGCGTGGAAGGTGTTTTCAAAACGAAAACGATGAATTAAAAAAGTGACGGCTGGTATAGCGAGAATCACTACGAAACCGATAATATATATTTTGGCGTTTTTTCGATGTTTAAATTTGACATTGTGTTGATAAGTTTTAACATCTTTACTGCGCTGTTCTTTATCGTATGGATCAAAATAAATTTTAGAGGGGTCCACCTTCATGTTTTTATTGTAACATAAAACCCTTATGGTTGACTTGGTGTGTTATGATATATTTATATGTCTAAAAATTTAGTAATCGTAGAGAGCCCGGCCAAAGCACACACTATCGAGAAATATCTCGGAAGTGATTTTAAAGTGTTAGCAAGCGTGGGGCATATTAGAAAAGATACTAAGGTTGATAAGTCAACTTTTGATGTGACATATGAAATTGATCCAGAACATAAAGATATTATTAATGAGTTAAAAAAAGAAGTAAAAACTGCTAATAAAATTTGGCTCGCAACTGATGAAGACCGCGAAGGAGAATCAATTTCTTGGCATCTTCTTGAAGTTTTAAAACTTCCAAAAACCACTGCAAGAATAACTTTTCACGAGATTACTAAACCAGCTCTAGAAGAAGCAATCAAAAATCCACGTACTGTTGATATGGATATGGTAGCTTCACAACAGGCACGTCAAACACTAGATATGCTGGTGGGTTACGATCTTTCTGATATGGTACGCAAAAAAGTCCCAGGTGCAATTTCGGCCGGACGCGTACAGAGTCCAGCACTTAGGCTTGTAGTGGAGCGCGAAAAAGAAATTGAAAAATTTGACTCCAAATTTAATTTTAAAGTCACTGGAAAATTCAAGAAAAGTGCTGAGTTTGAAGCAACTTATGACGGTAACGCACCAGAAACCGAAGAGGCCGCTACAAAATTACTTGAGAAATTACTTGATGCTGATTTTGTTGTGACCGATGTGGCAGATGAAGAGGGAATTAAGTCCTCACCAGTACCATTTACTACTGCTGCTCTCCAAATCGAAGCCAACGCTAAACTTGGTTTTTCATCACGTACCACGATGGCCGCCGCTCAGGGGCTATACCAATCTGGTTTAATCACTTATCATAGAACCGATTCTCTTAATTTGTCGCGTCAGGCAGTAGCCGAAATGGCTAATTATATTGAAAAGAGCTTCGGAAAAGAATACTTAAAAGTGCGTTCATTTAAGACAAAAGACGCTTCAGCCCAAGAAGCACATGAAGCAATTCGTCCTACTAGTGTTGCAAGAACTGCCGCCGGCAAAAATGAATACGAAAAGAAACTTTACCAGTTGATTTGGGCAAGAACCCTTGCCACTCAAATGGCAAGTGCTAAGGTTGCGAAAACTACTATCACGCTTGAAGGTAAAAAAGAGCCGTTCGTTGCTAAAGGCGAAGTGGTGATTTTTGATGGTTTTCTTCGCGTTTATGGCAAGGCTCGCGACTTAGAGCTACCGAAGCTTAGTAAGGGTGATAAAGTGGCTAATTTGGGTCTCTACGCGCGCCAGAACTACTCAAAAGCACCGGCGAGATATACAGAAGGTTCGCTCGTAAAGAAACTCGAAGAACTTGGAATAGGCCGACCTTCAACATATGCCTCAATTATGACCGCCATCCAGGCACGTGGTTATGTGGTTAAGGGCGAAAGTGAAGGCTCGAGCCGCACTATTGTTGAAATTAGAGCAGAGAATGGCAAGGTACAGCGCGAAACTGTATCCGAAAAATATGGTGCCAATAAAGGTAAGCTCGTACCAACGCCAATTGGCGAATTAGTGGCAGATTTTCTAGTAGATAATTTTAAGAATATTGTTGATTACAAATTTACAGCCAATATTGAAAAAGATTTAGATCTTGTGGCGGAAGCAAAACTCGAACGCGTTAAGATGTTAAAGGATTTTTATGGCCCATTTCGCGATACAGTTTTAGTCGCTCAAGGTGTAGAACGCTATAATAATGCAAAATTACTTGGTCATGACCCAGAGACCGGAAAGCCAATTTATGCAAAAGTTGGTAAGAATGGTGGCTTTATTCAGCTTGGCGACAACGAAAAAGAAGCTGGAGAAAAACCACGTTTTGCACCTTTACCAAAGCGTAAATCCGTAAAAACCGTGACTTTAGAGCAGGCTTTAAAACAACTTGCTCTCCCATCTTTGCCGCGTATTCTCGGAAAAGCCAAAGACGGAAATGAAATTATTGCTGCTAATGGCCCATTCGGACCATATCTAAAGGCTGGTAAATATAATATTCCGATGAAAGATTATGACCCATATACTGTGACGCTAGAGGAAGCATTGCCTCTTTATGAAGCTAAAATAAACTCTATCATCGCCGACTGGGAAGATATTATGATTATTAACGGTGCTTATGGCCCATATATTAAAGGTCCAGGTAGGCGCAATAATGTCAAAGTTCCTAGCGATGTTGATCCAAAGAAGATTACTCGCGAGCAAGCCGAAGAAATGCTTAAAAACAAGCCAAAAACCACCCGTAGAGGTGTACGCGGTGGTCGCTCAAAGACTCGTGCCAAAAAGTCGGCTAAAGTCTCTAAAAAATCCTAGTTTTACAAGATTTTTACCATAAATGCTATACTTCTAGCATTTTTTTTCACAAATGAAAAAAATGTGATACAATAATGTGAGAAAATAAAAATTCCATAGTTGACATTTAGTGAAAACTATGTTATTATAAGCATTATTAACAGTAACAACAGGGATGGAATAAGGAAAAATACTGATGGACCAAAATGCGGAAATCCTAAAAAAAGCAATCTCCGGCAGCCTAAAAATCATTGAACAGAAACGTGAAAGAGAAATCATTTCTCGTCGTTTCGGTCTAAATGGTAAGAAAGAAACACTTGAACAAATTGGTGAAATGTTATCGATTACACGCGAGCGTGTTCGCCAACTCGAAAAAGCAATTCTAATTCGTCTTCAGATTTCCGCGGAAGATAATCAAATCCCTGAACTTGCTGCAGCTGAAAAAATCTTGATTCGTAACCTTACTGAAATGGGTCGCGTAGCTAAATTGTCTGATCTTGCCGATAAAGTATACGGCAGAGTAGCCACTTCTTCAGAGAGAACCGGCATTTATTTTATTGCAACTTTCTCTAAAGCACTCTCTGTAATTGAAGAGAATGATAAATATAACGCAGCCGTTGGTATTGCAGAGTACGGCGATGAAAAGACAATTCGCTCTAAAACTGATGAGATCGTAAAAGTTATTCGTGAAAATAAAGCTCCGATGACACTGGATGAGCTTGACAATAAGCTAGATTATGAGCATCCTGACCATATAAAAGCTATTGCGTCAATTTCTAAACTGTTAGCAACCCTAAATGGCCTTTGGGGACTTGCTAAATGGCCAACTGTCAATCCAAAGAACATCCGCGATAAGATTTTTGTAATTCTTGAAGCTAAAAAAGAGCCAATGCATTTTTCAGAAATCGCAAAAGAGATTGCTGACTCTAATTTCAAGAGAAAGAATGTTACTGTACAGGCTATCCACAACGAACTCATTAAGGATTCACGTTTTGTACTAATTGGTCGCGGTATTTATGCTCTTTCGTCTTGGGGTTATAAGAAGGGAACTATTTCTGAGATCATAACTTCTATTCTAGAAAAATCTGAAACTCCACTTACTCGTGAAGAAATCGTAAAACAGGTTCTTCGTGTTCGCAAAGTAAAAGAAACTACCATTCTTCTTAATTTACAGAATAAAAAGTTATTTAAGAAAATTGATAAGAACTCTTATACTTTAGCATAGTTTATGCTAGAATATACTTATGGATAAAGTCATACATTTTATTTTAACGCCGATGTTTTGGATTCCGGCTGTTGCTATTTTGGCTTATTTTACCTATAAAAACTATAAGAAACTAAACACTCTTAAAGTTTTGAATGTTGATTCTGTGCTTTTGATGCTTGAAATTCCACGCACAAATGACAAAAAGGAGCTCGCCGCCGAGCAACTATTTGCTTCACTTCATGGTATTCTTCGCGATAAACAAGAGCTCAAAAATTCTGGTGGCGTGCAAGAGCATTTATCGTTTGAAATTGTTTCTACGGCCGGCCAAATTCGTTTTTATGTTTGGGTGCCAAAAGTCTTGCAAAGCTTTGTAGAAGGGCAGATTTATTCACAATACCCAACCGTGCAGATTTACAAGATGAACGAAGACTATGTTGATTCTCGTGCAAAATATCCAGTGAGCTACACTGCAGAGCTAACACTGATTGACAATTCGGCACTTCCTATTAAGACTTTTGAATCCTTTGAGGTCGATCCTCTAGCTGGTATTACTGGTACACTCGCAAAACTAAGCCCTGAAAAAACTGAAGAAATGTGGATTCAAATCCTCGCTCGTCCAATTCCGGACGATTGGCACAAAAATACGACCGATAAGTGGGTGAAGGGCGTAAAATCTGGAAAGAAGACTCTGTTTGGTGGCACGATTGATTGGACTTATATTGTAGAAATCTTAGGTGCTTTGGTTAGACCGCCAGCTGGTGGGACAACTTCTGAAGTTAAAGTTGAGCTGTCAGACCGCGCCAAAACTCAAATTGCAAAAGCCGAGGAAAAAGCCACAAAGCTCGGTTACGAAGTCAAGATTCGCTTAGTATATCTCGGTCAAAGCGATATTGATGCCAAATTGAACATGCAGGCACTTGTTGGTACTTTCAAACAGTTTAATTCTACTAATTTGAATGGCTTTAAACAGGTTGGTGGCACATTTAGCCGTGACGAATTAGCCGCCTACAAAATGCGTTTATTCTCCGATAGTGGCTTTATTCTAAATATCTCAGAATTGGCTTCGGTTTACCATTTACCGCACACATCGGTAGAAACACCAAATATCGTTTGGGCAAGTTCAAAGACCGCCGAGCCGCCAGCCAAACTCCCAGTACTAACTGGCGAAATGTCGAACGATGAAAACATTTCTGCCTTTGGTTTAACCAATTTCCGTGGCATCAATCATCAGTTTGGTTTGATTCGTCGCGACCGCTCACGCCATGTTTATATTATTGGTCAGACTGGTGCTGGTAAGTCTGGTTTGCTTGAATTAATGGCACTCTCCGATCTTTTCTATAATCAAGGCTACTGTATTATTGATCCGCATGGCGATTTTGCTATTGATAATCTTAAATTCGTACCAGAATCACGTATTAAAGACGTAGTTTATTTCAATCCAGCCGATACAGCTTATCCAGTGGCATTTAATCCGTTAGAGGTGAGCGACCCAGCTAAAAAACCAAACATTTGCTCTGAAGTAATTGGCGTATTAAAGCGCATGTTCGGCGATTCTTGGGGTCCAAGACTTGAACATATTCTCCGTTATACGCTGCTTGCCCTGCTCGATCGTCCAGAAACAACCCTTCTTGATATTTCAAGAATGCTTACGGACAAAGATTTCCGCAAGGAGACTTTGGAGTATTGTCACGATGTAACTGTGCTCCAGTTCTGGAAACACGAATTTGGTCAATGGAATGAAAAGCAAGTCAATGAGTCAATTGCACCAGTCCTAAACAAGGTGGGTGCATTTACGGCCAACCCGATTATTCGTAATATTATTGGTCAATCAAAATCATCATTTGATATCCGAAAGATTATGGATGAAGGTAAGATCTTAGTCGTGAATCTATCTAAAGGTCTAATTGGCGAAGATAATGCTGCGATTCTCGGCGCATTCCTTGTAACTAAGGTTCAGCTTGCTGCTATGAGCCGTTCCGATATTCCAGACGTCAAGGATCGTCGCCCGTTCTATCTTTATGTAGATGAGTTCCAGAACTTCGCTACCGACTCGTTTGCTGTAATTCTATCCGAAGCTCGTAAATACGGCCTTAACCTTACCGTCGCCAACCAATACGTTGCCCAAATGACCGATTCAGTGCGTGACGCTGTCTTTGGTAACGTTGGTACAACTATCAGCTTCCGTGTTTCGGCAGATGATGCTCCGATTCTTTCTAAACAGTTTGAACCAATCTTTGAGGCAGCAGATTTACTCCAATTAAATAACCGCAACTTCGTGATTTCAATGATTATTAACGGCGAAAAAGTGCCAGCCTTCTCTGCTACTACTTTGCAAATTCCAGATTCGCCAAAAGATAATTTTGCCGACATCATTTCTTACTCTCGTGCACATTATGCTCGCCCGCGCTATGACGTTGAGGCAGAAATTCGTGAGACGATTGAACAATCCGAAAAATATAAGAGGGAATTATCAGATTCTGGTCGCCAAGACGGCCCTGTATTCACTCCAGTATCCCGTACCATGGTGACTGATGCCCCTTCAATGCCGACCAATGGCTATGTCCTTAAGGCCGAACAAAAACCGAACATTAAAAGACCGTCTACGCCGCAAGAAGATTTCCGCCGCCAGAACCTTAGCCCGAACGCCGCTGAAGGTAAAGAACGTCTTGGGTTAAAAGATCTTGCGAAGCTCGTGAAGAAGCAGGAAACCAAGCAGGAAACGGCTCCAGAAGCCAAAATTAAGCCCGTAGAGGCTCCTAAACCGGAGGAGACGAATAAGAAAGGGAAGGAAAGGAAATCTCGCCGTAAAGCCGGTAAAAAAGCCCTAAATGCTTCCCCTGCCCCTGTCAAACAGGTAGAAACGCCTGTTAATAATGCTTCTGAAACTGTACAATCCCCTACCCCTGTTTCCACCCCTGTTAAAGCTGAAGAGAAACCTACTGTTCCCACCCCTGTTTCTACCCCTGTTAAGCCAGAGGTGGTATATCAGGAAAAATCAGTGGTAGAGATTTATCCATCCCATAATAAGGCTCCGCTCGACCAGCCATTAAATCGTCCAGATCATTATGCAGAAAAAGACAATTCGTCAGACGGATTTTTGGCAATCAAACACTAGGAAACTAAACAAAATTTAAAAAATAGCCGGCCACGTGAAAACGGGCCGGTTTTTAAATGAAAACACATGCGTCCAAATCCACATAGTTCTAATGTCGCACAATATAGATTTTAAGACATTTAAGATAGATTCAAAAGACGATTCAATATACGTCTTTTACAGGGTAAATATGGCAGGCCGGCCGGGAATTACGCCATAATTCCCATTTAATGATGGTCGCACGATTGTTATTTATATTGACGTTTAAAGCGTTTTGGAATCTTCCAATATAAACCTAAATCACGGCTCAAGTCCGGTACTGGAATACCGGCGCAAAGCCGCCTGAAATTTATATTTATATTCAGGCGAGATTTCAAGTTTTTAACTTAAATAAATTACAATCCGAGGCCTTCAGTTGGTGTATTTTTAGTCGATTTTTACCGCCACCCCTGTTCTTGTTCGACTTTTGCTTCAAGTTTTCCACAATTTGACTTTTCCCCGCTTTTATTTCCCTTTTTTCATTTTTCCCTGTTATTTTTTTATATTTTGATGTTTTTACTACCTTTTCAAACCCCTAAACCGAACAAAAACCGAACGATAGAACAGAGAAGACTAGTAGAACAAAAACCGAACAGTTCCCTATTTCCAGTAGGCTTTGCCCTCTATACGGACATCTATATAAGAGAAGGTTTCCCCTCTCCCGGCATCTTTAAGATAACGAATCATGCGGTCAGCGTCTTCAACAGATACAGCGGAGTCGCGATCAATAGTCATTTTGATATAGCCATTGTAGCCATCGAGGTAAAAATCGACTTCACGGATGGCTCCGTTTGGAATAACGGCTTTTGATGGATTATAGCCAAGGTCACGGAAATCTACTTCGGCCTGGCCGATATAATCTTTCATACGCGAAGTGATGCCACCGGTCGTCGAAGAGGCCTCGTCAATAACCTCGATAGTTGGGGATGGCTTAACAGTTATTGTGTTAGAGATGGGCTCGTCTTCTCTTGGTCCAAATAAAAGCCCAATAATATAAATGACAAAAAAAGCTGCAGCAATAAAGCCTATTACGGTAAAAGTGATGCGCAAAATTTGCTTGGTACGATTTCGTTTATGAGTTTCGGCACGCTCTGATGCAGTCTCAAGCTTTTCCCTGCGCTCAGCGATTGTGCGTCCAGATTGAATTCTTGCATTACGTTTCACTGCCGGCCACCCCAAGAATTATATCAGCGAGGCGAGATGCAGCGTCAGCACGAGCCTCTTTATGGAGAGCATCTGCCATGTCCGCACGCGTGCGGGCGGATTTAACGAGACGACGAATCACTTCTAAAAGTCTTTTTGGATCTTCCATCATATCAGAATCGTTTAATACTTCTACGGCGTTTGCAGCTTTTAGACGTTCGGCGTTTCGAACTTGATGACTACCTGGTAAGCGTTCAAATGGAACGAGGATGACTGCCTTTTTTAGAGCCGCTAGCTCGGCTATAGTGGTGGCTCCGGCACGTGAAACAACTACGTCGGCGGCGCCCATTAATTCGTTCATCGTGGTATTAAATTCCCACATTCTGAAGTTTGACTCGAGTGAAGCATTTTCCCAGTTTTCGTAGCGTTTTAAATCTACCATGTCTTCATAGTGTTTACGGCCAGCAACTAGGCCTACTGAAGTAAATTTTAAGAGGTCTGGTAAAATAGTACGGATTGCTTCGTTTAGATTTTCGGAGCCTTGAGAACCACCAGTTATGACAACAAGAGGTTTATCAACATTAAACGAAAAGGCTTTTTTAAGGGATAATTCCCTGGCCGGAGCGACGGCTTTATATTCTGGGCCAACTGGTATACCGGTCCAAATATAGTTTTTGTGTTGCTCTAACACTTCGTCGGACGGCGGAATGCCAAAGGCGACTTTTTCGGCTTTTTTCATAAGAATACGGTTAGCAAGACCTGCCACTGCATCAGATTCGTGGATTACATATGGTATTTTAAAGAGTCTGGCCATTAGCCCGACGGGGAGTCCTACATAGCCACCCTTTAAAAAGATGACATTCGGGCGACTAGTTTTTTTCACTAAACGGCAGAAACACGTAATAATGCCAGCTAGAAAACCAAAAAAGCCCAGTATATTGCCAAAGATTAAATCTTTCAAAGTAATATCAATATGAATAAAATAATCACGAAAAGTCCAGCCTGAATAACGGTGAAATTTGCCGGCTGGCAAGCGACGGACTCTGATAGATGAGCTTCTGCGTTTTTCGGCAGTGTCGGTCCAAGAAACACCGAGCTCGGTAGTAAGCTTGGTGACGTTTTTATAGTATTTAAAATCAGTCCAAAATTCGATTTTGGCGCGCGGTTTTTTTTCTAGAATCTCACGAACGACGGCGACGGCTGGAGTAATGTGTCCGCCCGACCCCCCGCCGACTACTAATATCTTCATTTTTTACTACCTCTCTACTAGTATAGCATGAAAGTTGTAAAACCAAGCCGATTGCGAACGAGATAAAGATCATGCTTGTACCACCATAAGAAAGGAGTGGAAGCGTAATCCCAGTAACTGGAACTAGGCCCGTCATAGCCATAATGTTCACCGCGACTTGAGCGAGCGTCCAAGAAAATACTCCGACAATAAGAAGTCTTTCGTTTTGGCCACTGGTATGCTCAGCAACTTTCAACATACGAAGGAGCATGGCGCCAAAAACCGCTATAACTATAAATAGTCCCACGAAGCCAAATGTTTCGCCCATGATGGCAAAAACTGAGTCATTAATAGATTCTGGTAAGTAACCAGTTGCTTGAACGGAATTGCCAATGCCGGCGCCAAAAAGCCCACCGGTACCAATCGCGAGCATAGCATTTTCGATATGGTAGGTTGAGTCTGAACTGGCGGCACCAGAAATCGTATCTAGCCAGGCATAGATGCGTTGCATACGGTGAGAAGAAGTTGCGATAGCGCCAACGGCAACAACTAAAACAATGGCAAGCATAATTAAATATTGTTTCATAGGCACTCCAGAAGCGAGGAGTGTACCAAAAATGATAGCCATTAGAGCTACGCCAGTGCCGAGATCGCCTTGGGCAACAACAACAAGACCAAGTGATAAACCACAAACTATGATAAGTGGTAACCAAAACTCTTTAAATTTGCCGATACTTCCCTCTTCTTTTTTACGAGTAAGAAAATCCGCAAGATAAATTACTAATGCAACTTTTAATAGCTCGGCCGGCTGAAAACTAACTGGCCCAAGGTTATACCAACGACATTCACCGAGCTCACATTTTGCTAGCGACGAACCAGATTCGGCTAAAATCCAAAGTAAAACAGAAGCCAGAATCGCTACAATCATGATTGGTTTAGCTAGTTTTTTAATTAAATCATACGGAATGACCTTAAATGCTAGAACAAAAGCAACGAGCGACAAAAATACTGAACGAAGTTGGCCGAAGAAAAAATCATTGGCGCCATAATTTGTGCCGTAAGTTGAATTTAAAACGTTAGCACGCATTGGGCCAATTGCATAAATTACGATTAGGCCAAGCACCATTAAACCGATTGTCGCAAAAAGGATGCCAAAATCTGATTTGTGTTTACGATTCACTAGATAGTGCCTCCGACGGCAGCGAGAAAGATGCCAATAAACGCTAAGACGCCGGCAATAATCCAAAAACGCATCACAATCTTTGCTTCACCCCATCCGATAGCTTCTAGATGGTGATGTAGTGGTGCAGAAATAAAGATTTTTTTATGGAAGAACTTTTTACTAATAAGCTGAATCAGGCTGGAGCCAGTTTCAATTACAAACATGAGGCCGATTACTGGAAGGAGCAAGAAAGAGTTAGTCATCATAGAAACAACGCCGAGCCCTGCACCAAGCGCAAAAGAACCAGTGTCACCCATCATAAAACGAGCTGGTGGCACGTTGAACCAAATGTAAGAAAGTAGCCAGCCGACTACCGTCATACAGAAGCCAAAGAGGAGCATTTTGCCTTGGAACATAGCGATTACACCAAAGGCCCCGTACGCAAGCATGGCAAGACCGCCCGAAAGACCGTCAAGGCCATCGGTGATATTAACAGCGTTTGATGTAGCAACTACAGCAAAAGCAAAAACTAGAATCATGCCGACGACGCCGATTTCGAAGTCGCCGAGAAACGGAATCATGATGGTAGTCCATCCAAGTTTTACAGCAAAGAACCAACCAAGCACTAAACCGACGGCTGAAATTAAGAAGAATTTTACTGGTCCACGAAGCCCAGCTGCTCCGCGTCCGGAACCGAAGATATTAATTGAATCATCAATAACACCTACGAATGAACCGCCAAGAAAACCAACTAAAGGTAACCAGGTTTGGCCACGATCAAGGTTAAAAATCCAAGTAACAATCGTCACAACAATGACACCAATTAATCCCGCCATGGTTGGGAAGGTGTGTTTAAACTTATGAGCATGAAGCTTCGTCATTATCGGCAAAGATTCGCCATCTACGGTAGTCTTTTTTTGCTTTTTCCAGAACTTGTATTTGTAAGCGACATAAGTATAAACTGGGGTCAGAAGCATAGCCAAAAGGAAGGCCGTAAGTGCGAGCAGGATTCCGTAAAACATTTCATCATTAATGTTCATAATCATATTATACTACGCTTTCGGTTTAATTTTATAGTAATCAATAATGTATCTTGAAAGTGAGTCAAATAAATCCATGGCGTCACCACTACCAATTGCTTGACCTTCGCCCCACATTTTAATCATGACAACATAGCTTGGCATCTCCCCTGCTGTGCCGATAAAGCCCATATAAGAACCAATAAGGTTATTCATTTCATTATCATACGAACCGTTAACAATAACTTGTGCAGTACCAGTTTTGCCACCAATAGAATAACCCGGGCGATCGGTACCATTACGAACTTTCCAACTACGGTTGTTGATAAGAAGATCGCGCATAATTGAGCTGGTTTCAGAAGATAATATTTGTTCTTCAACAGTTTCACGGTTTTCGAGTGGTTTGATTTCGCCATTCTTTTCTAATGTACCCTTTACGATGGAAGGTGTACGCCAATAACCACCATTTATAACAGCCGAAAAAGCCGTCGCGGTTTGAATCATTGTGATGCCTAGGTTTTGTCCGAAAGTCATGTTGGCATAGGTTGAATTGCGGCCCCAACCTTCGTTTGGATCTTCAATGTATCCCTCTGCCTCAATGAGCTCAATACCAGTGGCGCGACCAAGACGGAATTTGTTGTGATAGTAGTCATAAAGCTTTTCCCTGCCTTTTTGATTGATTTCATCAGGGTTGTCACCGAGAAGCTTCAAAGCGTGAATTGAGCCTGTATTAAGAGACCAATAAAGTGCATCCATCATAGATATTTCGCCGTATAAACTAGAGCGAGTTTCGGCATTCCAGATTTTCCAATCGTCAACTACTTCAAAGTGACGGTTGAAATAAGTGGTGGCACCGTTCATTTTTCCTTCATTAATGGCGGCGGAATAGGTAAAGCTTTTGCAGATGGAGGCTGGCTCGTACGGGACTTCGGTTACCTGATTAATATAGGCTGAGGCATCTTTGACATGACCGTAATTTGCAGGGTCGTAATTTGGCAAATTTGCCATTGCAAGAACGACACCGGTATTTGGGTCCATAACAAGTACGGCGGCATGGTCGGCGGCGGTATTATTAATGGCGTTAATTGCCCGCTCTTCAATGCCTTTTTCGAGATTACGATCAACGCTTAAAACAATGTTTTTGCCATCTTCGGCTGGAATTTTAATATTATCGGAGCCAATAGAGAGAGCGACTTTATTTACGTCGGCGATAGTTTTTAATGTCCCTTCTTTACCGGTCAAAATTTTGTTTAGTGAGCCTTCGGTACCATATTGGCCAAGACCGTCGGCATTTACAAAGCCAAGCATACCAGAAGCCATTTCACCTTCTGGATAAACGCGAGCGTTGCCTTCCTTTAGCCAAACGCTACTAATTCCCTCTTCTGCGATAGCAACGGCATTTGTATAAGGAACATTTTTAGCAACAATATAATATCTTAATCCTTCAATGTTATATACTTCGTCGAGATTTGCTGTGATGTATTTTTTTGCGTGAGTTTCTAGAGCTTTTTTAATATCTTCTTTACTAGTAACAGCTGGATCGATGACGACAGAATAGACAGTTTGATTTAATACAACTGCGACTGGCTCGTTGCCGTCCATCATATATATTTCTCCGCGTTTTGGCGAAATGGTTTCTAGGATTGTGTGTTTTTCATTGGCCTTTGCGACCCACATATCGTGTTCTACGATTTGAATGAAAAATAGTCGCACAGCAATAATAGCCAATGCGACAAAGACAGTTTTCTTAAGGATATTAATCCGCGACATAACCTGTTACCGTGGCGTCTTCCATGACGGCAGCAACAGTACTATTTTTAGCTGCAGCAACAGATGTTAGGCGCGCTTTTTCAACAGCGAGGTCGTCACGACGGGCGGTCATTTCGGAAATTTCGGATTCTACATCAGAAATTTGGTAATCAAGGCCGGTTGCTTTAGTGCCTTCTGCTACGTAGATCAGTCCAAATACAAGCGTAAGCATAGCAACAATAATGGTTTGGGAAATAGTTCCGAGACTTCTTTTAGTATGTCGGACGATGTTACGATTTCTGACGAAGCCGGCACTCACCTCTCTCCTCGACACGTATGTTTGACTGATCATTTTTTTGTTTTTCCTCGCTTGGTTTATAATTCTGTTTATTTTTGTTTTTTCACTTTTGTGTTTGTCTTAGTCCGAGGGCTCTTACAAGCAGAGCTATAAGTAACCTGTAAGAGCTTGCTCGGGAAGGTCATACACTTCACACTCTCGTGAAAAACTCTAAGTTTTGGCGGACCCGAAGGCCCATGTCACTAGTCTCAGGAATCCGGGCGGGATGCCCCCGCCCGGCGGAAGGACTAGCGGAAGTGTACTTTGACGACTTGTTTGCGAGATTTATTCGCAACTAAAATTTGCTTTGGCATATTTGCCTCCTTTTATGTTTTGTTTTTATTTTTATCAATTCCGCGTGACTACTCGCAGTTTGGCGCTTCTAGCTCGCGGGTTGATAACTAACTCCTGGTTTGCCGCAATAATTGGTTTTTTAGTTCCCTGGCTAAGTTCTGACTCTTCACCATGGCTCGTAGCTTCTTTAAAATAGTCTTTGACAAGACGATCTTCTAAGCTATGAAAGGTGATGATGCCGACACGACCATTTTTATTTAGTAGTTTCGGAAGTAGCGGTAAAGTTTTTTCGATTTCAGTCAGTTCATCATTTACTACTATGCGAATGGCTTGGAACAATTTGGTAGCTGGATGAATGTGACTATGTCTAGATTTACTTGCGATAATTTCAGCAAGTTCGCTAGTAGATTTGATCGGGCGATGATGTACGATTTCGCGTGCTAAGAGCCTTGCATGACCAGGTTTCTCTTCTCCATATTTTACAAAAATTTCTGCAAGGTTTTTTTCGCTCCAGTGATTAACTATATCGTCTGCAGTTAATTTCTGGCGCCGATCCATCCGCATGTCTAAAGGACCGTCGTTTCGGAAAGAAAAGCCACGTTCCCCATTATCCAGTTGCGGCGAAGAAACACCAAAATCCGCTAGTATCATGTCAAAAGTCTTTCCACACTCAATTAACTGTAGCACTGCGCCATAAAAGTCTGTGTTTAGTAAAGTAAGATCCGCTGGGAATTTTTGCTTTAGGTGCTCTATTGCAAATTCGTCGCGATCTACTAATACCGAATCTTTATAATTCAGTGTTACATCCAAAATTGATTTAGCGTGCCCACCGAGGCCAGCAGTTAAATCTAAATAAGATTCGCCTGGACGAGGGTTTAGGTTTGCTAATACTTCAGACAATAATACAGGGATATGTTGATTCTCCATACCTATATTATACATTGTTTGAGATCGATCAACTAGAAACTTAGCATGTTTGTTTCTGTTATGATTTTTGTTTGATTTCACAATGAATCTACCACGATTGTACCAGCGCGAAGCTAATCATATAATCGCAGCCGTTGAGAGACTTATTGTGTTTAGATTGACCTAATGGTCTATAGAGTTTTATTGGGAGGTGTGTTTAAGGAATGTGCACACGATTTTTTTGACGCATCTCGCTAAAAATTAATGCGTGCTAAAGCTCCTAGTTGGCCGATCTCAAACTTTTTTAAGGTGCTTATTTGTTTGTGGTGTTTATGTATGATTCCACTTGACTTGAGTTTATACTATTTTTTTGAAAAAAGCAAGAGCTTTTTTGGACTTTTTTAAACAATTTTGCGATCTTGGAGTTTTCCACAAATGTGCATAAGTTCCCTGTTATTTTTACCGAACAAACGCTATTGATTTTTGTATATTTTTATTTCATAAAACCCGAACAAACGGAGAAAAATTGGTGATTTTACGGTTTTGTGGTATGATAAATTCAAATAAGTGGAGATAATCATGGAAAATGAACCGTTTGACGTCTTTCTCTGGGCGAACGAGATTGACGAGATAAAAAACAACGTATCGGCAGAGCTATTTCTGTTTAATAAGAACTATACGCCTTACAAGATTAAGTATTCCGACAAGCTGACCGGCGCTGTAAAATCGATGTTTATGCAAGAGGCAATTCACTATATTATCGAGGAAGCAGATAAAGGGCTGGAATGCCGCGAATATGAGAAGGCTGATGGCGAAGAAAAGGTAATTTATCGTACTTCCCTCTCTAAAGTCGGCCGTGCCGAGACTTTGATTCATCTGATTGAAAACGAATACAAAGACATTGATTATTTCTCCGAAAACGAATATGACTTTAAAAAAGTCAAAGGTATTATTGCTAAGTTTACTTATCCTGGTGAATCAGGGATGAAAACTTTTTACATTGCGAAGATTATCTCCGCTTCGTCTGCACTTAAGGGTGCTTCGTCGTGGGAGATCAACGGCGAAAGCTTTGAGCCGTTTTCCGCCGAAATCGCGCTCAAAATGCCAGATGACAATCAAGTCGCAATTGTGGATGGTACAATTATTGTGTTCAACCAAGCAAAATTTGAGAACTTATTCCAATACGATTACAAATCACAGGTGATCGCAGAGGCGAAAGCCAAAGAACTCACTGAAAAATACAAGCTTTCGTTCGCGGAAGGGTTAACTCTTGATACGCTACTTCAGGACAAAAAACCAATTTTAAAGAAGCTTCAGGCGATGGATATCGCAGAAGAAATGCCACAAGACAAACTACTAGATTACGCAGACGAAATGCAACTTGAACTAATGACAGATAATGATGGCTCTATTATCATCATGGATGATAAAGATCTCACGATGTTTGTAAATCTATTAAATGAAGATTATTACGTTTCGCCAGTAAACGGACGCCGCTATGAGATTAAATCAAAGAAATTACTCGGCGAGCCAGATGGCGAACCACCTAGAGGTTAATTATTTATTAATAAAAAGATGCCATTTTCGGTAGCGCTCCGGGCCGCTAGGCCAAGTCTCACTACCTCTAATGGCACTTTTTATTATTACATTTCAAAGTAAGGTTTTTCGACGATATCATATTCGCCGAGAGTTTCAAAGGTTTTTCTTAGATCATTTCTTGCTTCAGCGACCGATTCATTCTCGCCTAAATCAGATTCGATTTTAGCAAAATATTCACCTGGACGGCCATCAATTTCGTCGAGATAAATCTTGGTGCCTTCGCCCATAATAAGGTCTTGGCGGCGACGAGAAACTTCACCAGCTAAACGAAAGCCAAGCTGAAGGATGATGTTTACCATGTTGGTATAGTCTTCAATTGGGGCAGTTTCAACAATATCAACACCGGAATCTTCGATGTGACGACGTAGAATTAACGTAAATCTAGGTGGTTCATTGACGGCGTTCATCTCTGTACGCATGACGAGGCGAGGGTAATTCATTCCCTTGCTATAGCCACGTGGAACGTAGACACGGTCATGTTGCCAATACATGGCAGAAAAATCAAGGTCAATATCGGACAATTTGTCTTCAAAAGTGTCACGACTCTGGAGTCTACATTTCAATATGACTTTCTTCATAATTTAATTATATCACAAAATGTGAAAAAAGTAAAGATTAGAGCCAGATGACGTCGAGAAGACGACCTTCGGCAGAGCGGACGCCGTTCCATTCGTTTTCGACTGGACGGATTAGAAATTCACATTCATCTTCTTCAGATAAAGTAAACCAGCGCTCTGGAGCAAAAAAGGCAACGAGTTTAATAATTTTACCGTCTCTTCCTTTAATGTCTACACGTAGATGTTGATTTTTGTCGCCCATGGGTTTTACAGAGAGGATATTGGCGTTTTTAATGCAAAATGATGGTTCTTCGTTCCCTGGCCCAAATGGCTCGAGTTGAGCTAAATCAGCAAGAAGCTCAAGCGAAAAATCGCCAACATCTTCAGTGTCTAGATCAGGAATGATTTTAAGATATTTTTCTTGGTCCTTTAGATTTAAACTTCTGTAATATTCGTTAATTTTTTCACGAAAAGCAAAAAGATTCTCTCTTTTTACTCTGACGCCGGCTGCAGCGGCGTGACCGCCACCATTAACTATGGTGCTTTTTGCAAAAGTTAGGGCTTCGGCTAGATTAAAATCACCAAAACTACGCCCAGACCCCTTAAAAACGCCGTTTTCTGTCTCAGAAAGAACAAAGGCAGGCTTTTTAAAGGTTTCGACTAAACGACCAGCAACTATACCAAGAATGCCTTCGTGCCAGTTTCCGGTTTCAATAATCACAGGATCTTCTTTTTCACCGCGCCGGATAATTTCCTCGGTAGCTGAACGCTGTTCGGTGCGGCGTTTTTTGTTCAATTCTTCTAAAGTATTTGCCAGAGAGGCAGCCTCGGTGGCAGATTTAGTGCGAACAAGATTTAGGGCTAACTCGGCTGTTTCGAGGCGACCGGCGGCGTTTAAGCGTGGGCCGATTTGAAAACCAATAGAATCAGAGGTGATTGATTTAACGCCAGCTGAACGCATAAGCTCTTTTAGGCCACTTCGACGGGTTTTAGAAAGGACTTTGATGCCATAATAGCTTAAGATACGGTTTTCACCGGTGAGCGACATGCTATCACAGATAGTTCCAAGAAGTACGAGATCTAAAAGCCATTTTTCTTGTCCGTTCTCGATTAGCCCAGTTTTAGTTAGAGCTTCCGCTACTTTAAAAGCAACACCGACACCAGCGAGGTCTTTTAGGGTGTTTGGGCCGGTAAAATCGTGCCTTTTAGGGTTAATTACGGCTACTGCATCAGGTATTTCATCTTCACATTCATGATGATCGGTAACGATGGTGTCGATATTTAAAACGTTTAATTCTTCAATAATTTCGTGGTTACGAGAGCCACAGTCGACAGTAATTACTAGAGTAATTTCGTCGTTTTTGGCTTTTTCGATGAGGCGCGGGCTCATCCCATAACCATCAACAAAGCGGTCCGGGAGCATAATGTCGATATTTTTAATGCCAGACATTATTAAAGCTTCTTCCATCACAGCTGAAGCCGTAACACCATCAACATCATAATCGCCGTAAATTAGAACTTTTTCCCCTGTTTCAGCAGCAGTTTTAATGCGTGAAACGGCTTTTTTCATGTCTGGCAAAACAAATGGGTCAGTAAGGTCTTCGTATTTAGGATGTAAAAAAGAGTCGTCTAAAGCGCGGTTCTCCACCAGCTGAGTAAAAAGTTTGTTCATTTTTTACCTCTGTTAGCCGATAGTTTTGGACGGTTTGCTGCCCTTTTGACTTTTAATAACAATGCTTTGGAGTTCCTTTAAAATTGGGAATTGTTTGTTGGTTTGGTAGATTTTGGTCTTGCCTTTTTTGGTGACAATAAGGAATTTACCTTCGGCCATGCGTTCAAGCTCTCTCTGGATGTTGCCCGGATCCTCTTTTATTAGCTTTGCTAGACCCCTGACGTGCGTTTTAAAGTCTGGATATTTAGCAAAAACAACAACAATTTTCCGTCTAACCCTTGATGTAATAAATATATCTAACATATCACCTCGCTTAATTCTCCCTATTATAACATACGCTCTGTAAAAATTACAACAATTATTACTGTTTTTTCTGTTATATAATAGAGGTATGTTCTATGAGGTGATACCCGGCAGAGGGGTGGGAAGGCTAAAAACGGCCCTAACCTACTCTTTTGATGATTCCCTGTCTCTTGGGTCAATCGTGGAAATACCAATTGGAAGAAATAGAGTTCCGGGAATTGTTGTAAAAAAAGTTGCTCAACCAGATTTTCAAACCAAACCAATTTCTAGAATTTTGTATTCAAAGCCGCTGCCTAGCCACCTGATTAAGACCGCACAGTGGTTAGCTCTTTATTATCAGGCTCCTTTATCTGTTACTATGGGCATGATGATGCCGATTGGCGTACTAAAAAAGCGTCGAAAAACAGGGGTGAATTCTGCTAAAACCGAACAGCAAGACATAAAAACCGAACAAACCGAACAAAAACGAGCCCAAGTTGGAAAAACCGAACAGCTCGCCAAATTGCCGTTTATTGAGCTTAACCAGGCCCAAAAAATGGCCCTAGAAGCCCTTAAAAAGGCCCCAGAAGCCACGAAACTGCTTTTTGGTGTGACCGGTAGCGGAAAAACCAATATATACCTAGAAATGGCTCTAAATGCGTTAAAACGGCAAAAGTCCGTAGTACTTTTAGTGCCTGAAATTGCCTTAACGGGTCAACTTGTTCGGGTTTTTCAGGAAGTATTTGGCGACACTATTACGATGATTCATTCTAAACAAACGGAGGTGGAAAGGCAAAGAATCTTCGATTCTCTGCTTCTTACTGACTCTCCGCGCATTGTAGTGGGGCCTAGAAGTGCACTTTTTGCACCGCTACATAATCTTGGTCTAATCATTATAGATGAGGAGCACGAATCGACCTACTATCAAGAGAATGCACCGAGGTATTCGGCGATTCGAGCGGCTAGTTTTATGGCAAAAACTCTGGAGTGTGATTTAATTTTAGGGTCTGCAACCCCGACAGTCTCTGATTACTATTTAGCCGAGAAAAAAGGATCGCTCGTAACACTTCTAGAAAAAGCGAAAACTTCGGCTAGAAAGCCAGATATTAAGGTAATTGATTTTAAAAACCGCGATAATTTTACTAAAAACCGTTATTTTTCGAATGATTTACTGACTTCAATAGCGGACAATCTAGAAAATAAGAGGCAAACGCTGATTTTTCATAACCGAAGAGGTTCTTCCCCCCTTACGATATGTGATAACTGCGGCGAAGAGCTCCTTTGCCCGAATTGTTATCTACCTCTAACTTTACATGCCGACAAATATGAACTGGTGTGCCATACGTGCGGTTTTTACGAAAATGTGCCAGTTTGTTGCCCAAAATGCAAATCTCCAGGGCTAATTCATAAGGGCTTCGGGACTAAACTATTAGAATCTGAGCTGTCTCGACTATTTCCTAAAGCCAGAATTAGGCGTTTTGATGCTGATAATAAAAAAGGTGAGGGGCTTGAAGCAGTTTATTCTGAAGTAAAAGAAGGCGGTGTTGATATTTTGGTCGGGACACAGACCTTAGCTAAAGGGTTAGATTTACCTAAACTCGCGACGGTTGGTGTGGTTCAGGCCGATGCAGGGCTATCGCTACCAGATTTTGCGGCGGAGGAACGAGTATTTCAGCTTTTAACCCAGGTAATCGGACGCGTTGGGCGCGGGCACATTGACAAAGCAGAAGTAATTATCCAGACTTTTCGACCAGAACACCCGGTACTTAACTACGCTATAGACGAGGATTATGCAAATTTTTCGAAATATCTACTTAAAAAACGTTATATGTCGCATTTTCCGCCGTTTAAACATATTATGCGGCTAGATATTACGCTTAAAACTGAGGCACTAGTCTTAAAAAAGGTGCGGGATTTATATGCGGAGCTTTCCTCCGATAAAAACTTATTAGTTTCACCGCCGATGCCGGCATTTCATGAGCGCACTTCTAGAGGTTTTACTTGGCAAATCGTGGTTAGAGCAACTTCTAGAAAAGCTTTAATTGAGGCCGCAAAAGGCATTGATAAAAACTTTAGGGTTACGCTTGACCCGCCGAGCCTACTCTAGCTGTTTTAAACCAAATATGGTATAATTACGATATGAAAATTATTACAACGCCAGATCCGCGTTTAAGGGAGAAATCAGAGAAAGTTGGCAAGATTACGCCAGAGATTCTGGATATCATTGATGATATGCGGAAGCTTTCTTTAGATTGGGAAAAAGAACACCCTTATGAGCTTTCAGCGGCAATGGCAGCGCCTCAGATGGGTATTAATAAGCGCATTATTATCGTCCGTGACGATATGGAAGATAAGAGTAAAGCGACTTTTACAGCGCTGATTAACCCAGTCGTAATTAAAGCTGAGGGTAAAGTTGTTAAAGATTACGAGGGCTGTCTTTCAGTTCCGTCAATTTATGGTATGGTGCCAAGAGAAACTAAAGTACGCGTAAAAGCCAAATTAGAGGATGGTACTGAAGTACGTATTAAAGCCACAGATGAGCTTGCCAGAACACTTCTCCACGAAATAGATCATCTGGATGGAATTTTGTTTATTGATCACATTAAGGGCGAAAAGGATGCTTTTTATCGTATGAACGAGAAAGGCGACCTAGAGCCAGTCGATTATGATAAAGATATAAAGGACAATAAAGAACTCTTTCCTGACGATTAAGAGAGGTTTTATGGAAAAAATTATATTTTTTGGGAATGGGCCACTGTCTGAATACGCCCTAAAAGTGTTAGAAAAGCATTTCGACGTGATTTTTCATGCCAAAATGCGTGATGATTTAGAGGCAGTTAAAAAGCTAAAAGCCTCGCATCCAGAGGCACACGGTATACTTGCATCATTTGGCGTGATGATAAAAGCTGACGTTCTTGATTTATTCGAACCTGAAGGAATTTTAAATATTCATCCTTCTCTTTTGCCACTTTATAGAGGAGCATCACCAATTGAAAGTGCAATACTTAATGGCGATACAGAATTTTCAGTATCGGTGATGAAGCTCGTAAAAGAGATGGATGCGGGTCCAGTTTATTACCAAACAACACTTAAAAACCTGCCGATAAATAAGAGTGCAATCTATAAGGCCTTATCTGAGGCGGGGGCACAATGGATTTCAAATAACCTAACAAAACTCCCTGAGCCAACGGTCCAAGATGAGAAAAAGGCAACCTTTACGGCAAAACTTGAAAAATCAATGTCAAAAATCGATCCTAAAACAGAGACGGCTGAGAAAATATTCCGAAAAATTGTAGCCCTTCAGGGCTTTCCAAAGGTCAAATATGCCTTTAACGGCATAAATTGCATCATTTTAGAAGCGCATATACTAAAGACGGGTGAGACAGCACCAATTATGCTTGAATGCAAAGACGGAGCTCTTAGCATCGATAGATTGCAACCAGAAAGCAAAAAACCGATGGATGCTAGAAGCTTTCTTAATGGATATTGTAAATAATTAACCTTTAATGAGTTTAGCGCGGTTCTGGCGGATTTCTTCTTTCATCTCAGAAATAGTGCGCGTAACGATTTCGCGATAGTCTGGGCGGTTTCTTTCAAGCCATTTGGCGGCTTCGGCTGGATCATTTATCATGTCGAATTCGTTAAGTTGGGTTTCACTTAACCCTTTAGAAATACGTTGACCGATTCGAACCTCAAGTTCCTCTTGAACGTAATCAAGAAATTTTTGTTTTTCGGCCTCTGGCATAGCCGAAAGCCCCATTTCTTGCAAGAATTTGTCGTCAAATTGCATTTTTAGTCCTCCTCCCCATTATTCTTTTGATTATCTAAGGTTTCAAAATCATCTGGATGTTCGGTAGAAGTAGTGGCTTTACCGATGACTGGATGTTCCCCGCTATCTCCTAATTCGTGAAGTGGTTCACCGGGATTAGCATGGAGCGATTCGCCCTCAACGTGGCTCGGGGCTTTATTAATTGGCTCTGGATAAATTGGGTCCTTTTCAGTTGGTTCTTCCTCTTCCTCTACGGTGAGAATGGCTGGTGTAGAATTAGTTACAACTTTGGCCTTTAGCGGGCTTTTTGGAGTTAGAATGAGACTGTTATCGAAATGCGACAGGTAGAAGGCAAAGACAGTGAGAGAAAGCCAGGCCAGAATCGAGAAGGCGGCAGCGTACATAATGCCGTTGTTATTACTGTAAAAGCTAATAATAAGACTATCGGCGAAAGTTAAATATAGTTCAATACCGATGGCAATAATAAGGAAAACTGTAGCGGTAATTTTTGAAATTTCAATGGTTCTACGGTTGTGACTATTAATAGACATCGTCATAGAGCCGATAGTGCCAAGTGACATGGCGTTACCTAGAATGACCATGGCTTTTCCAAAAAAGTTTAATGAAGTTTGTGAACAATACGTATGGCCAAAGAGAGATGTTTCATTAGCACACTCCGTAAGTTCGATGGCACCCCAAGCATTTAAACAATAGATGATTAAAAAGAATGGGACTGCAACTAGGCTGATCGTAGCAAGAAACCTGGCGGCTTTGTTTTCGCCTGAGATTTTGTTCAAATTGTCTAGTAAACAGAATAAACAGAGGCCAATTACTAAAATAGATGACAAAAAAGTTATTGTAACTGAACCATTTTCTGGAAAGAATCCGGTAAGAATACCTACTAAGATGTAAATAATGAATAAGATGATACCGCCAAAAATAATTTTTTCTTTAACAGCACCAACTTTTGACGAGAATTTGTCCATGAATGGCTCCAAAAAATTACGTTTATGCATTTATTATAACATAAGCATTTAGTTTTTTAGGACCAATTAGAGTTTCTTTTTTCTAAGTTCGCGAGAGAAGAATTTGAGACGATCGTTGATTTGAAGCTGAATTTTGTTCTCTGTTTTAAGAGCCAAGCCACCGGTTTCACCAGCGGTAAGCTCTTTGACATCAATCTTTTCCTTTTGAACGGAAGTGACTTCAACTTCACCAATATAGGTTTTATCGCGAATCACTCGAGCGAGATAAGCTGGCTTCACATCGCCTTTTAATACTTCGCCACCAGCAATAATAGAGGTTTTTTCGGTACGGAAGACGCCAAGAACTTTCATTTCGCCTTTATCTTCTTCAATTACTTCGGCATCAAGAAGGTTTTCCATCTCATGTTTGGCATCATCTAGAAGCTCGTAAATCACTTTGTAGGTACGAACTGGGACGTTGTCGCGGGCAGCCATTTTAGAGATATTAATTGGCACAGAAACGTTAAAGCCGTAAACTACGGTATTGCCACCAGCGGCCATATAAACATCGTTTTCATTGATGTCGCCAACACCGGTAGAAACGATGTTAAGCGTAATTTCGCCGTGAGTATCGATCATTTTAAGAGAGTCGACTACGGAAGTAACAGAGCCAAGCACGTCACCTTTGATAATGACGTTAAAGACTTTGGAATTATCCGCGACGTTCATCATTCGAAGAAGATCGCTTGAAGTAACGTTGGCTGAAGCGGTTTCGTTTGCAAGAGCTTGGGCGTTAAGAAGTGCCATTTTGCGAGCGGTTTTTTCATCTGTAGCTTCTACAAAACGATCGCCGAAGTTTGGAAGCTCCTTAAACCCAGTGATAGTAACAGGGGTAGATGGGGTAGCTTTGCCTTTTGGCTTACCCTGGAAATCAAGCATGGTACGAACTTTGCCATAAGTAGAGCCGGCTACAATAAAATCGCCAGTCTTTAATTCCCCACCGGTGACGAGGAGATTTACAACTGAGCCACGGCCAGTTTCCATATGGGATTCGATAACGAGACCTTCAGCTGGGATATCAACGTCTGCTTTAAGCTCTTCGATATCGGCAGTAAGAAGAATCATATCAAGGAGTTGGTCAAGGTTTTGGCCGAATTTAGCCGAAATTGGCACCATGGTAATGTCGCCGCCCCATTCTTCTGGTTGGAGGCCGTGTTGGCTGAGATCGGCCATAGTGCGTGGGATATCGGCACCTTCGCGGTCGATTTTGTTAATGGCGACGATGATTTTTGCATTGGCGGATTTAGCAAAGTTAATTGCTTCGACGGTTTGTGGCTTTACACCATCATCGGCAGCAACGACGATAACTACGATATCAGTAAGCATGGCGCCATGCTGACGAATGGCGGCAAATGCCTCATGACCAGGGGTATCAAGAAAAGTAATCCATCTATCATCGTGCTTTAATTGATAGGCGGAAATATGTTGAGTAATGCCGCCGGCTTCGTCTTCGACGGTTTTTTTATGAAGTAAAGTGTCTAGGAGAGTGGTTTTACCATGATCGACGTGACCCATCACAGCAACTACCGGTGGGCGAGAAACAGCCTTATCAGAGAGTTCGCGATGAAAATCAGAGGTTTTTGTGGCGGTATTTTTCTTCTCTAGCTTAACATTTTTTAGACCTAATTCATCAATAATAATAGAGGCGGTTTCAAAATCGAGACGTTGATTAATGGTTGCTACGATGCCGTTTTTAAAGAGTTCGCCAATAAGTTGAGTAACAGAAAGACCAAGCGCAGTGGCAAGTTCATCAACGGTAATGGAACCGGCAATTTGAATTGTTTTTTCTTCCATAGGCTCTCCTTTCTGCCCAAATAGACGCAAAAAATAGAAATAACTCATTTTATTTTACCACAAATCTTAAAATTATGCTATAATAGACATACGCACATTTT
Organism: uncultured Candidatus Saccharibacteria bacterium; assembly: GCA_946530935.1. Taxonomy (GTDB): domain Bacteria; phylum Patescibacteriota; class Saccharimonadia; order Saccharimonadales; family Saccharimonadaceae; genus Nanosyncoccus. The sequence goes on from CAMNAJ010000002.1 coordinate 36,384, forward strand.
GTCGTATGGATATTCCCCTGTAGCTCAATGGTGGAGCAAGAAGCTGTTAACTTCGAGGTTGCCAGTTCGAGTCTGGCCGGGGGAGCCATTTTTTGTTGCACAAAATATCAAAAATGGCTCAGACTCGGTCTCCGCTTCGCTCCGAAGCGAGTCTGGCCGGGGGAGCCATTTTTTTATCCGTTAATCTTGACAAAACATAAGTTTTTTGATATAATATGGGTATATCTTCATCCGAGAGGAGACGATCGCATGATTACAATTGGATACGCAGATCCATCAGGGTTTTTCGAGGCTTATGTTGGCGATTCTTGCCACATCACTAGGACCGACGGCGGACATATTCGTCTCCGTGCTACACGTCCTAATGTAAAAGGAATCGAAGACCTGAACACGGACGAGCTTGCTGCTCTTGGCGGCGCTATTCAGCGCCTCTCTAAGGCAATGCAAATCGCTCTTACCCACAATGGAGTCGCTATCCGCCGAGTAAATGTTCAGATTAATAATAATTGGTCTGACCTGTATCATACCGAGCCGTCGTTTTGCGTTCACTTCTATGGACGCGCCTACGACGCCAAAGTACAGAAACTCGGCCAGGCTCTGTGCTTCCCTAGTCCTCGCGAACACAAGGAATTCTATCGGGGCATGCAGCCTATCAACTCGGATGACATTGAACTCATTCGAAAGTTACTGCTAGATTAAGCAGTCGTAGAATTCGCCCGCCGGTTTTAATGCCGGCGGTTTTTATTTGACTATGAAAAAATCCCCCGAAATCGGGGGATAATTTAGGTAAGTTTACTAAGGTACTGAAGATAATCTTCAAATCTGATTTTTGGGCGCGAAACGATTATTCCGTCTTTTGTGATTTTAACGATGTAACGCCAGCTTATTTCCCTAGGATTATCGGCGTGAGCGCATTTTGCTGTTGTGACCAACCAAACACTCCCTTCACTTTCGAATTTTGCAATGTCGATCTTATGCTCATTGAAATCTGTGCCGTAGTAGGAGCTCTCTTTCTCTTCTCTAAAATCAGCGAGTCGCGTCCAACTACGATAAAATGGCTCAGGAACAATAGCATAGCTGTGATTTTTGAGGCCCTCGATGATTTGTTCCAATTGGAACCCAATTGTACCGTAAAATGCTCCGTATTCGCCCATTTTTTTACCTCCTAATGTACTTTTGCCCAAAAACTATTACTACTATAACATATTTTTAGTAATTATTCAACCTGTTATTCAGTGGCGATAGCCTGTGGCGTAGCGTCAGCACCTAGATCAGCCTTAATAATGGCAGAAATTTCGATGAGTTTACCTTTTTGAGATTTTTGAGGTCGAGAATCTTTTTACCGACTACGACTGGCATAATTCCGGAAAAACATTCAACTAAGATGACCCCAAAATTCATGGTATTTTAATAAGCCTTATTTATTTTTGGCTTTTTAGGGGACACGTCTCTTGATTTTTATGCTTTTTTGTGCTATAATTAGAGCATCGTACCTTAAAAATTAGGGAGGTTATGAAAAATGAAGGTATTACGTAACACAATCGTAGTGCTACTGGCAATTTTGATGACGCTGTCTTGCTCCGTGGTGTTTTCTGGATGCTCTGTTCGGGCTTCCACCGATCCTACTCCTAGCGAGCCTGCTGTCACCGAGATTCCGGCTGCAACATCGCCGGCTACAGTAGCACCTGACCCGACTATTCAGCCGAGTCAAGCCCCCGCGCCGGAGAATACTCCGGAAACAACCGCTCCGGAGACGACTCCGGATACAAACGAGGATAACCCCAATCATAGTGGCGGACCGTACCCGAATCCCAACGAGTATGTCCCCGACCCTAACCAGAGGTTACCGATCATCATCACGAAGTATCCATACGATGAGCTTTATCTTATGGATGGACAAGAGCGGACCAGTTTCATAGCTCGCGCCGATAACTATGACTGGATTACCTGGGAGTTCAAAATTGGCGACGATGGCGTACCCTTCTCGACAGAAACAGCAATGAACCAGTATGGCATTTCCCTTAGTGGGACCGGTGATGAGCAGATTTATATCTACAACATCTCTTGGACGCTGGATGGTTGGCGAATCAGGGCCGTATTCCACCAGAATGGTGGAGAGGACACCTACACGACCTGGGCGAAACTTGCCTTGATGCAAGACGCCGTGCCGCCTCCGGAGATCACGGCTGACCCCGGAATGGAACCGACTTGGCCTGCACCAGAGGATTACTTTAATCCCAGAACAATGTTCGTGCTCGGTATGGGTGTGAATATAAGATCTGGTCCTGGCGAACAGTATGGCGTAGTCGGCTCCAGGAACGCTGGCGAGACCGTTGAGGTTGAGGCTACGATTGGCAATTGGTATAAGATTGCCGGTTGGGACCATTACATCTCGATGGATTGGGTCACGTCTAACCGTCAAGATGTCATCAGCCATTTCGCCGAACAGTATGGCACAATTATGATTGTCGACATTTCCTATCAGCATGCCTATTGCTATGTTGGTGGGTCTCTGCTCGGCGATACTGACTGTGTGACTGGCGACTATTACTCTTCGCCGACGCCGACTGGACTTTACACCATGTGGTATTTCCGCGATCACTTCTACATGCAGGACAACCCGAACTGGTGGTCCAATTACGCTTCGTTCTTTAACGGCGGCATTGCGATCCACGATGCGGACGCCTGGAGAAGTGAATACGGTGGGAGTATTTACATCGGAAATGGTTCGCATGGTTGCGTGAATACACCGGCTTGGTTCTCTGAACTGGTGTATAACAACAGTTCCATCGGAACGTATGTCCTCGTCATTCCCTAATCCCTAGCACCTTAATACCCGAGAGAGTCTCTCGGGTATTTTTTATGTATTTTTACTTTTGATTTCTTGAAGCTCAAAGCGGTATTTTTGCTTTACGTCGGGATATTTTTCGTGATCCACTTCGCTAAGAAACATGTTGAGTGGACGGCACCATAGTCTACAGTCGCCATAAAGTGACCGGTATGCGACCATGGGCTCTTTGGTTTCGCTATGATAAATAAGGCTTTCTACTAGGTATAAATCACCTTTAAAATGTCTATAAATGCCGTGAATTACTAGGTCTCTTTTCATGTTTTTATAATAACATTTTTCGTGCTAAAATGGGTTTAAGAAATAGGAGTTATTATGTATATTAATCAACGGCTTTTAATTGGCAAAACTGCAGAAGGCAAAGAGCTTTCCATTTTGCCACAGATGGCAAACCGCCATGGTATCATTACTGGTGCAAGTGGTTCTGGTAAAACCATTACTCTTAAGGTGATGGCAGAGAGCTTTTCGGATGCAGGAGTACCAGTGTTTCTTGCGGATGTAAAAGGTGATCTGGCCGGTACTGCACTAAATGGCGAAGTAAATGAAAATATCGAAAAACGCCTAAAAAAGCTTTCGCTCGAGAAGACTTTTGAAGCTAAGTCGTTCCCTGTAAGGTTTTGGGATCTTTATGGCATAAATGGACATCCGGTTCGGGCTACAGTAGAGTCAGTAGGGCCAGAAGTGCTTTCAATTATGTTAGGGCTTTCTGAAGCTCAAGAAGGCAACCTTGCAATTGCTTTTGCAATCGCTAAGGATGAGAATTTAGCCTTGATTGATCTTAAAGATTTACGTGCCGTACTCCAATATGTCTGCGAAAACCGTGATAAATATACTGCCAGATACGGCAATATCACCACTCAAAGTATTGGCGTAATCCAAAGATCACTCCTAACTCTCGAAAACCAAGGCGCCGATCATTTCTTTGGCCAGCCAGCACTCGACGTAAAGGACTTCTTCTCGCTCGATAACGACGGAAGAGGTGTGATTAATATACTCCATGCCGTAACACTATTTGAGAGTCCAGATATGTATGCGGCGTTTTTACTCTGGCTGCTTACTACTCTATTTACTACTTCACCAGAAGTCGGCGACCTCGATAAACCAAAGTTGGTATTCTTCTTTGATGAGGCACATCTGCTCTTCCACGATATGCCGGCTTATCGTTTAAAACGTATTACTCAGGTTGTAAAACTGATTCGTTCACGTGGTATTGGCCTTTACTTTATTTCGCAAAGTCCAACTGACGTACCAGACGAAGTATTGGCGCAGCTTGGTAACCGCGTACAGCATTCTCTGCGCGCCTATACTCCTTCCGAACAAAAGTCGGTCCATGCCGCAGCGCAATCCTTCCGCAAGAATGATAAATTTGATACCGAAAAAACAATCCTAGAGCTAGGCACTGGTGAGGCTTTGATTTCCTTCCAGGATGAAAAAGGTGCCCCAGAAATCGTAGAACGAGCTACGATTTTGCCGCCACAAAGTAGGATGGGTGCAATTGATGATATTACGCGAAATAAAGTGATTAATATGAGTCCACTTTGTGGTAAGTATGATGAGGCCGAGGACCCAGAATCGGCAGCTGAAATTATTGAACAAAAGGCTGAAACTAAAGCTGCTGAAGAGCAGGCTAAGCAAGAAGCCGAAGCGGCCGAAAAACAACGTGTGGCAGCTGAAAAAGCAGCCGAAAAGGCTGCTGAAGAGCAGGCTAAACTCGCTGAAAAAGAGCGCATAGCAGCCGAAAAAGCAGCCGAAAAGCTCGCTAACGAACGAGCAAAACAAGCGGAAAAAGAAGCTAAAGCCGCTGAAAAAGCCAAGGCTAACCAGAAAAAAGCCACTGATCGTTTGCTTGGTAATATTCTTGGCTCTGCTGGTAGTGCAATTGGCAGAAATATTACGAATAAGATATTTAAAGATATTTTCAAAAAATAAAAGCATTAGAAAAGGCCCCGCTGGGGCCTTTTTTGGGGAAGGTGCGATTATTAGGAGGTTAGAGATTCATCTCAGTACCAGCCGTAATACGTCGTGCTGGTCTCTGTGGTCCAGGAATCAATTACCGTGTGAGTCTCGGTTGTAGTTACCGTGGTCTCACAGGCGGGCGGATAATATCCGCAACCGTCGAGTATGATGATGGCTTGGCCACAAGGATCGGGATTGCACGGCGGGCAAGGCGGTGCTGGGATGCACGGAGGGGGGCAGACAGGGGGACAGGGCTTGCACGGCGGGCAAGGATTAGGTACGCACTCTCTTACGAGCATGATTGCCCAGTTAGAGTACTTGACATTACCGTTGCAATCATGGAAGACTGCTCTGACATACCACCCGTTAATTCCCATGGTGATATTCCGAATGGTAATTTTTTCGGTGTCAATGCCCTCAAGCGTCAGACCATAGTCCGAAATGGCTTTCTCGGCCGAGAATGGGCCACCGTTGTCGCCGATTTTAAATTCCCAGGAAATCCAGGAATAGTTTTCGGCATAGGACGTGAAATAGGTCGAAGACTGTCCATTGCGAAGAAGTGTTTCGTCAATAGGATGCTTCGTAATCCTGATGTCACTGTTGGTCGATACCGGGGCGGATGCCGCTGTACAAGGCGCGGGGTCATTGGCGCCAGGCTCAACAAAGAGAAACGCAGGATCGGTTTCGATGGTTTCTCCGTTCAGCTTGACAAAATGGGCGCGAACTTTGAGACCACTCATGGTCTCGGGCACGTTTTTCAGGCGGATTCTCTGCTTGTCTGGAAACTCAACGATAAGGCCACTGAAATAATTCGGGGCATTTTCAGCCTCGATAACGTCGCCGTCGTCGGTTTCGAAGGTCCAGTATACCGAGTATACCTGGGAACCTTTGGGATAGGCCATAAAAATGGCTTTTCCTCCCGCTGGGATCGTCTCATTCGTGGGGTGTTTCTCCACGACAAACTCGCTTACAACTTCCGGACTACCGTCAGCAAATGCAGGCGGCGCTGTGAACATCGCGATAGTGAGGATTAGAGAGATTGCGAGAACAAGGTTGAGGATCTTTTTCATCTTTTAAAACCTCCTAATTTTTAAAAGTACTAGAGCTGATGAATCTCTAACCTCTAATCGACAGCAATTATAGCAAGTTTTACCCCTTATTGCAAGCATAAGCGTATTCTCTAAAGGGGTGTTCTAATATGTTATAATTAAGGTATGATTCAGATATCAATTATTATACCTGTTTATAATGCTGAAAAATATTTGGAGCGGTGCGTAAAATCAGTTATTCTGGCACTCGAAAAAATCCACGGTGAAATTCTTTTAATTGATAATGGTTCAACAGACAAATCGGTTGAAATAATCCAAAAATTCCGAAAAAAATATCCGGGGGTAATACGCGCACTTCAATGCTTGAAGCCGGGAGCAGGAACTGCCAGAAACTACGGCGTAACAGAGGCCAGAGGTAATTATATCTGGTTCGTTGATGCTGACGACGAGATTAGAGAGGATGCTGTCTCAAAACTATTAACCGAGGCGGAACAAAAGAAGGCTGATCTTGTGATGCTCGGCATGAAAAGAGTATACAAAAATGGCCACACAGATTATTTGTCAGCGGTTAGACCAGACGAAGATAATTTTAAGAGCCGGTTTGTACGTTATGGGCTTGGCCCGGTGCAGGTTTTGGCAAAAAGAAACTGGTGGAACCAGTACGAATTTAAATTCAAAGAAGGTATCACTCAAGAGGATATGGAGATGATGTCGGCTTTGATTCTTTATACAGACAAATATGCTGCCGTAGATGAGCCGCTATACTATTATTATCAAAATGATGATTCAGTACTGCACAAGACTACTTGGGACCCACACGCCTTTGATATCTTCCCTGCGCTCGAAGGTTTATATCAAAGATTTAAAGATGCTGAGGCCGAAAAAACCTATCACGATGAATTAGAATGGTTCTTTATTTGGAATCTTTTGATTGATTCAGCAAAAGATTTTGCTAAGTTTGAAGAAGGAAAACCGGGATTTGAACGTTCGAGGCAAATGCTAAAAAAATACTTCCCAAAATGGCGAAAAAATCGTTTTTTGAAACAAAAACCTTTAAAATTACGCATTAGAGTACGACTAAATTATAAAAAATAACCCCCGGAGGGGTTATTTTTTATTGCTTTGCTTTTTCTTCAGCTTCGAGTTTCTTGAAGGCGACCTTTCCAACTAGGGTTGTTGGAAGTTTATCGCGGAATTCATAAGCGGCTGGTAATGCATAGATTGGAACATTTCGTTCTAGTAGTTCCCTGATTTCTTTTTCTAGGCGTTTACCTGGCCTGTAGCCTTCTTTTAGCACGATAAAGGCTTTTGGAACTTGGCCTTTATATGGATGGTCAATACCAATAACGGTTGAAGTAAGCACAGCCTCATGTGAATTGATGATTGATTCAAGATGGGTTGGATAAATGTTGTACCCAGACGAGATAATCATACGCTTGAGACGTTGAGCGAAGTAAACAAGGCCATCGTCGTTAAGATAGCCAAGGTCGCCGGTGTGGAGCCAGATTTTACCATCGTCGTGGAGCTTAAGCGCCTGAGCAGTTTCGGCATCATCGTTGAGATAACCCATCATGACGAGCGGACCAGAAATACAAATTTCGCCCTCTTCGCCAACTGGCAATTGTTTGAAGGTATCTTTTTTGACGATTTTGAAACCAGTATCTGGCATTGGAGCACCGATGATACCATCGCTGAAGGCGTTTTCTGGAGATAGACAAACAGCTCCGGAGCCTTCAGTTAAACCGTAACCAACGCGGATTTTAGCGCTCGAACCGTGTGCTTCGAGATAATTATTTACTTTATCACGAAGAGTTTGATTTAAAGCATCGCCACCACAGATTACTGCGGTTACAGATTTAAGATCGTCACTTTTTAGTTTAGTGTTAGTGAGAGCTTCGAATAAAGTTGGCACACCAACGATGAAGTTCGGTTCATTTTTCCTGATGATATCGGCGAATTGTTTGTGCGAGAAGGCAGGAATAAGAATACAGCCCATACCTTTACATAGAGGCGTATGAATACAAACACCAAGACCAAAACAATGGAACAAAGGTAAGATTGACAAAACTGTGGCACCAGGAACAATTTGACGAATCATGGTACCATCACAGATTGATTCGGCATTAATATTTAAGTTTGAAAGCAGAACTGCCTTTGGTGCACCAGTAGTACCACCGGAATACATAATGATAGCTGGGTCTGCTCCGCTGCGCTCCTCGTGAATATTGCCTTGGTAAAAGTAAGAATTAGCAATGAAGTCTTCCCAAAGTACTACACGGCTATCATTTGATGGGAGTTTAACTTTTTTAATATGAAGTGTAGTGTAGAGTTTCTTTTTCAAAAAACCAAGACCATCAGATGGACGCACTACGATGATACGTTCAAGCTGCGCAATATCGCGAAGACGATAAATCTTGTCAAAAACTGCATCAATCACGAGCACATATTTAGAATCGGCTACTTTAATGTAGTATTCGAGTTCTTTTTCAGAAGAAAGTGGATGAACCATGTTACAGACGGCACCAACCATGTTGACAGCATAAACCATCGTGATCCCCTCTGGTGTATTTGGCATACAAATCGTAACACGATCACCTTCTTTTACGCCATAGTTTTTAAGTGCACGGGCAACTTTTTCAATCTTTTTAATAAAGTTCTTATAAGTTACTTTATGTCCGTAATATGAGTAAGCAACATTGTCTGGCCATTTTTCAGCTGACTGCATTACCATATCAACCATTGAACAATCTGGATATTCAATGTTACTAGGGACGCCTTCTTCCTCATAATATTTGAGCCAAGGACGCTCCTGATAGTCTTTTTTATTATGTTTCACAATAACTCCTTTGGTCTATTATAACATAAACAAAAGGTTTTTGGACGGAGTCAGTAGTTAGAGCTAGTGGTTATGCGACGTAGCCGCCGTGGTTTTGTCTCATCCAATTCATGAAGCTGTCGCCAAAGTCGCTAATGACGTCGCCGCCATTAAAGAGACTTTCTCTATTGGTTTTAAAGATAAGGTTTACAACTCTACCAACGGCTTGTTTAGTCGATTCACCTTGTTTCTCCCACCATTCAGTATATTTTTTTGCATTTTCGCTATCTTCGATGTCGGAACGAATTCTGTCTGGTTCTTTTAGCCAAGACAAGACCTCTGGCGGAACTCCTTCAGAATTTGCCATCACATCTGCCCAGAGCTCTGCGCTTGCTTTATTCTTTGGCTCCTCCTCGGCCGAGGCTTCTTTAACTGGAGCTTCTTCAGAATCGCCTCCAGATGATTCACTAGATTCTGTGGTGGCGCTTTCTGACGATGTTTCTTCTGGTTTTCCTTCTGTAGCTTCTTCTAGTTTTTCTGACGACTCTTTGGCTGGAGCTTCTTCAGTAGCCCTCGAAGCTTCACCACCGGCTACTGGCGCACCGACTGGTTCGCTATCTGCTGAAGTAGTTGACCTAGGAGCTTCAATTGGTCCACCTAGACCAGTACGAGCAGTTTCGGGCGCAAAGGCAATTCCCTCAGTCATAATACTTCTGGCATTGCCAGAAACGGTTTTAACAAATTGCAAGACTGCAGGCGTAGTGGTTGTTTCTTCAATAACTTGAGTGATAGTGCCATTAAAGCTATTCTGACCAACGTGAGTTGCAAGCGGAATAATATGAGTTAAACCGTCTGCATCAACACCGTTATCGACGGCGACTTCAAAGTATTGGTAAAGCGGTTCGCCGTTTGCGCCAAGGCCACGAATGGTTTCACCAGTAGTGGTGGTGAAAATTCCGTTTTCCGCCCAACTCATACCGTTTCCGGTACTAGTTGGTGCTACTTCAAATTTGGCGCCGCCAATTGTGATATAGCCTTTAACTCTACCAGCAGCGGAAAGTGCATCAACGTCGAGAGCTTGACCGTTTACAGTTGAAGTACCGCCCATAGTGGCGTACAAATTACCGCTGCCTACATGGAGACCTAATTCGTTACCATCGGAATAACTGGTGCCATTATTTGCCCAGCCATCATAGATGGCACGAACTTGGTGAGTAGATGCGGAAGGTGAAACTTCTTGAAGTGTAGTCGTAGTAGTAGTAGTTGGGCCACTAATTTGCGTTTCGGTGTAACCATTGGCGCGTAAGCGATCGATTTCAGCTTGTTGATCAGAACGAAGTGTGATTGGGTCGGTAGTGTACCGAGTGCCGCCACGATTAAGACCAAACCCAGAAGCGAGTAGTGTCTCGCTAGCATTATCTGCATTAGCTGGAGTTTTAATACCGAGCTTTTCAAAGATGCCATATTTTTCGAGGATACCGACTTTACCTGGGTCCATGGCAGCCATAGCTTCTTGAGAGATAAGGAACATGCTAGCACCGAGAACGAGAGTTTTACCTGCTTTTCTAGCAGCCATTACGGCGCGAGTATGCCTAAAGTCAGAATCTTTTTCATCTACGCTTGAAGTCAGTTCTTCTTCAATTTTTGCCTTCATAGCCTCGAGCTTCTTTTTGTCTGCATCTGATAATGATTTTTCAGCACGAATAGTGGCAATATCGAGAGCTAGTCTTTCTTTGCCGCGAGCATCTTCTGATGAATAAGAAATTAAATCTTTTCTTTCAGCATCTGAAAAGTCAATACGAACTCTGGCTTCTGCAATGGCACGAAGAACGGCTTCACTTTTTTCTTCACCTTCAGCACTCATTGCTTTTTCGATATTCGCTGCGAGCGAGGTGGCTTTTTCGACATCATAAAGCGTGCCACCAATTCTTTGTTCATATCGAGCGGAAGCACTTCTTGGTCTATCTGAGCTTTGCCCCTCATAGCTCATGCCATTAGCGACATCGCGAAGCATGCGAGCACGATCTTCGGTAATACGATTCCTTTCACGTAGACCTGAAATAAGCGTTGAAACACCAATACCAACGCCGGCGCCACCAATCGCTCTAGCGCCGCTTTGGGTGAGAGCAGATGTTACGCCAAAGGCGATTGCGAATACTTCAGCTGGAACCAATCCGGCTGCATTGCTGCTTTCAAGTCGATTGATGATTTTATCAACATTATCACGGTGAGCTTCGGTACGAATACCGTCACGAGCCTCTGCGTCAAAGACTTTAAAGCCCTCCATGACATCTTCCATAGCAATACCATGTTCAACTCGCATACGAGCCTGAAGAGCAACATCTAAGTAGTTATCGAAAATTAATTCGTCTGTCTCGTCACCTTTATCACGTGATTCCGCTTTGAGGCGTTTCATGTCATTTGCAAACTGACGTTTCAAATCTTCAAGACTACCGCCTTCCGGAATTTTAGCTGTAGCAAACTTTTCGATGGCCCCACGAATTCTTGAAGAGGTTTCGGCATCGGCCTCTTTTAGCTCTTCGCCGGCTTTGCTATGAATATAGCCGTCACTATCTTCAACTACACTCATGACAAAACGCGAGATTGCGGCATCTTTACGGCCAGCAATTAGATCGTCGACGGTTAATTCTTTGCCGTCAACGTCAACCGTGCGCTCCCCTTCCATGAGTTCGCTTGTATACTTAAGTTCGAAATACTTCTTGAAGAGAGTACCTTTCCAAAGTCTCTTTAAGAGTCCGGCACGAGAAGTCTCTTCGTTTAGTTGTCTCTCTGCGATGTCGTGTGCTAAATCCTTTTTATCGCGTGAAAAGTTAGCACTCACAGCTACGAGTGGAGTATCCATATCGGCTTCTAGTGCATCGTCAATGGTTGCCAATTCTTCTTCAAGCGCATCGTATTCTTCGATTAATTCATCGACTCTTTTTAATTTTTCTTCATTTTCTTTCTGTTCTTCTAGAATGTCTTTAAGTCTAGCTTTTTTCTCAGCTTCGGACATGGCAGCAATTTCAGCACGCTTAGCGCGTTCTTTTTCGAGCTCTTTTGCTCGTTCTTCTTCTAACAGTTTTTCGCGTTCTTCATCACTTATTTCTTCATCGTCTTTCACTTCCGGTTCTTCTGTTTTTTTGCCCGCTGATTCTTTATCGTCTTTCACTTCCGGTTCTTCTGTTTTTTTGCCCGCTGATGCTTCAGTATCAGCC
>CAMNAJ010000003.1 GCA_946530935.1 uncultured Candidatus Saccharibacteria bacterium
TAACCGCTCTTACAGATACACGTGATAATAATACGTATGCAATTGCAAAACTTGCTGATGGCAACTGTTGGATGATTGAAAACCTTCGTCTTGACGCGGCGAACTCCACGGATTCTACTAAATCCCAAGGTGTTGGCGGTGTATTTGAAGGGCTCGCAAACTCAGAACTCACTACATTTATAAAAACGTCTATACTTGCAAATTCAGTTTATACTACAGATACCACTTCAAATCTATTAACTGTTATTCAAGGTGACGATCTAGAGTATCGCATTCCAAGATACTATAGCAATATATCCTATGTTGTTTCATCAATGAAGTCAAAGGACGAAAACATCTATTCTTATGGTAATCTTTATAACTCTTCAGCCGCGCTTGCTAACACCAGTTATACAGATAGAACTAGTCGTGATGCGGGCGCATCAATTTGTCCTGCTGGGTGGAGATTACCAACCGGTGGTACTGCCGAAGCAGAATTTGGAACCTTAAATGACGCAGTAAACGCCGGTTCAACCACGACAAGCGCTGGTCTTAGAGCTTATCCAAATAACATGCTATTTTCAGGTTACGCATGGGAAGCCGAAATAATGAATCGCGGTACATCAGGGTATTACTGGAGTAAAACCATTAATAGTAACAGTGGAACATACATTTATAAAATAGATAGCGGCGTCACCAGCTTCTCAGTTTTCAAATCCGTAGGGTCGTCAGTTAGATGTATTTCCGCTCCAGGATTAGAAATTAAGCTTGATTCTAATGATGGTACTGACAGGGTAGCCAGAGTATATGGAGCATCTGGTGATACAATCTCGCTTCCATTTGAAGAAAGTTTCTACAATGAAAACTACAAGATTTCATCATGGAACACTAGCGCGGATGGTACAGGGACTAGCTATACTGATACATACACGATTTCAACAAGTACCACCCTTTACGCACAATGGGATACTGCCGCATATACGATTACATACCATGGCAATGGTGCAGAAAGCACTTATAACATGAATAACATTTCTATTCCAAATGTTGCAGTCGGCACCACCATAAAACTTAATACGTCAAATTATCATCGCTCTGGTTATGGCTTCCTTGGCTGGTCCACCACTCAGATTAACCCAGATGCGTCAAATGCATCTACGCTTATTGCCAATGCCAAAATCTTTGGTCCAAACGAGGATATTAAGGTAAATTCAACCAATCTAGGTGTTGACGCACCAGCAAATGTGACGCTCTATGCGGTTTGGCTTAAAGCTTCTGGTCTTATCCAAGACTGGACTGCCGCTAGCTGTGAAAGTATGACCGCTGCTACTTATTCAGATGGAACAATCACGCCAGGAAGTGTGATTGCCCTTAGAGACTATCGTAATGACGAAACTTATGCTATTGCTAAACTTACTGACGGCCAATGTTGGATGATTGAAAATCTCCGTCTAAATACTAGCACAGCAAGCATCACTACTATCACAACGAATAACCCTACAGCGGAATTCCTTTCAAAAAGATCAAATACGTATTCTTGGTGTAGTACAACGGACGAAGAATGTGCAACTAGAGTTTTGAGCGCAAATACAACCGGCGGCATAAGCAATGGGTACTTCTATAACTGGTATACTGCAACAGCAGGAAACGGCGCTTACGAAACGCTAGATGCATCATCAGGCGATATTTGTCCAGCTGGGTGGCATTTGCCAACGGGTGGCCAGTATGGTGAAACTGGTTTACTAGTCACCTCTCTTGGATCGATCACTGATATAGTGGTATCTGAACCTGCGAAGTTAGCCATATCAAAGTCGTTAAGGGCATATCCTAATAACTTCATATATGGAGGCCATAAAGATGATTCAACGGTTTACGACCTGAACTCTGAGGGCGGATATTATACATCAACAGGTTTCGAATCATCAGGTTCCTCCTTCAAATACGCTTATAACCTAATAATTAGAGATAATGCTCTTTATACAAGTAGCGGGTACCCTACAACGGTTGGCCTTAGCGCTCGCTGTGTGAAGAACGCTATGCTTATTAGTTATAACGGTAATGGCGCAACCGGTGGAACCACAATGGATATAACGCATAAAGTTAGAAATGGCCAAGAAGTTACTCTAGCTGCGTCCAACTATTCTCGCTCCGGCTATGGCTTCCTCGGTTGGTCAACTACTCAAATCAACCCTGATTCATCAAATTTCTCCACGCTCCTTGCTAATGCTACGGTTTATGGTCCGAACGAAACTATCACAGTAGAAGGAACTACAGATATTACTCTCTATGCCGTCTGGATAAAGTCCGCCGGTGACATGCAAGGCTGGACCGGCTGTTCATCAATGTCAATCGGTGACGTGACTGCTAGAAAAGATACTCGCGATAACCAGATTTATGCCATCGCCAAGCTCGCTGATGGTAACTGCTGGATGATTGAGAACTTACGTCTTAATAACACCAACTCATCCGATTCTACAAAGGCGCAAGGTTTTAGTGGTGTGTTCTATGGTCTGGCAGATTCTGAAACCTCGTCATTCACAACTTCCACATTAGCCAATACGCTTTATGCTTCAGATCAAAGCTCGCAATCTCTAAACATTGTAACCGGGGATAATATCTCATACAGAATTCCTAGATATAATAACCAAAGCACTGCCAATACGGTATCGGCCATGACTGGGAATGCACAAAACGTATATTCTTATGGTAATTATTATAATTTCCCAGCCGCTAAGGCAAACACAAACTACAATAATATGTCTGGAACATCAATCTGCCCAGCTGGGTGGAGAATACCAACCGAGAGCATTACTAATGAGATAGAAAACGAACTAGACAGCTCTAGTGAGACATTTGATTTAGACGTGTCTAAGAGAACTAGGGAATACCCGAACAACTTTATTCTTTCAGGATATATTTATGAATCATCCGTGTCGGCAAGAGGAAGCACTGGTCGTTATTGGCTTGATGCACCAACATCATCAACATATGTTCCTTATATTGCAGTTACTTCTCAACAGGCATATCAAAATACATTATTAAGGTCTGTAGGCGCATCGGTAAGATGCATTGTAGCCACCGGATTAGAAATCAAGCTTGAAGCCAACGACGGAAGCAGTAGGGTTATGAGATTATACGGGAACGCTGGCAGTACTGTCTCAATCCCAAGCGAATCCTTCGCAAGATCCGGCTACGTTGTTGCATCCTGGAACACTAATAGTGCAGGTACCGGCACGTCATATTCCTCGTCTTATTCAATTCCAAGCAGTGCTACTACTGGTATAACACTATATGCACAATGGGCACCAACTTATTCAATAGTCTACGATGGCAATGGCGCGACGGGTACCACTAGTATGGCCGTAAAAAACGAAAACGTTACCGAAGGGTCTACGACGAATCTATATGCCTCTAATTATTCTAGATCTGGCTACGGCTTCCTCGGCTGGTCCCTCACTCAAATTGACCCAGATGCTTCAAATGCGTCTAGCCTCATCGCCGCTACAACCATTTTCGGACCTAATGAAACTATTACCGCAAACTCAACCACCCTTGGTCAATCGCTGAGTGGTTCACCGAAAGCCATTACGCTTTATGCTGTCTGGATTAAATCCGCTGGCAATATGCAAGACTGGTCTGGTTGCTCATCTATGGCCACCGGTGAAGTCACAGCTAGAAGAGATGTTCGTGATGGTAACGTTTATGCCATCGCCAAGCTCGCCGATGGTAACTGCTGGATGATTGAAAACCTTAGGTTAAATAACAATACTACAAGTACAAACTGGGGCGACGCTACTCTCTCGCAAGGTTTTGGCGGCGTATTTAATGGTCTAGCAAACTCAGAAACGACTGTTTATACTACCTCGGTCAATGCCAACTCGCTGTATACCACCAATAGTTCAACGAGTGGGTTAATATATGTATACTCCGATGGCAGTGAGAATTATAGCCTCATCCCAAGATATCGCGCAACCTCCTCTAGTGCTGACTCAGTCATGTATAGCGGTGATTCAACGGTGTATTCATATGGAAACTATTATTCATCCTCAGCTGCGTACGCGAATACCACAAAATATACTACATCCTCTGGCACTAATGGCGTTGAAAGCGCCGGCACTTCAATTTGCCCAGCCGGATGGATCTTACCTACTTATACAGTGTCAACCCAACTTGAAAATGCGATAAAAACCACTGGCGTATATGAAGCGACTGGTGGAGATTACACAAAGTATCCAAATAACTTTGTCTATTCTGGCGAAGTATACTCTAGCACATTCCATAAGAGAGGTACGCAAGGTCGCTATGTAGTCCAGGGTATTTCCACATCCCCAAGGACAATGAGCTTCGCAACGACTAACAGCTGGAGTGGTTACTCCTTTGCATTCACGGTTCGTTGTCTCGCCGCTTCTGGTGTCCCAGTAACCCTGAACGCTAATGATGGTAGCGGCAGGGTTGCACGTATCTATGGTACTGCAGGATCGGCGATTACGCTTCCAACTAGGAACTTCTCACAAACGGGACAAGCCGTGAATTCCTGGAACACAAATGCCGCTGGTACTGGTAATGACTATACTACTTCCTACACTATTCCATCCGGTTCTACCGGTGTGACACTTTATGCTAAATGGGCCAGTACATATGTCATTAATTATGATCCTAATAACGCTGATGGCGGCGGCGGAATGGATATTACTATACAACAAGTGGTCCCAGGAACCGAAATTACCCTCCATGCTCCGAATTATTCTCGTTCTGGCCACGGCTTCCTAGGCTGGTCCACTACTCAAATTAATCCAGCTGCCTCTGATTATGCAACTCAGCTCGCTAGTGCAACTATCTATGGGCCGAACGAGACTATTACTGCCCCGGCTAGAACCGGCGGCACGCTCACTCTTTACGCCGTTTGGATCAAGTCTTCTGGTAATATCCAAAACTGGACTGGATGTTCATCACTCTCAAGTGGTGGCGTCATTGGCTTAACTGATCTTCGCGATGATAATGTTTATGCGGTCGCCAAACTCGCCGACGGCAAATGCTGGATGATTGAAAACCTTAGATTAAGTAACAATACTACAAATTCAAACTGGGGCGACCCGACTCTTTCTCAAGGCTTCGGTGGTGTATTTAACGGCTTGGCAAACTCAGAAACTACGAACTTCAACTCAAGCACTATTGGTAATAGTCTTTATAGCATTGGTGGCAATACACAATATGTCTTAAGTCCTAGTGACTATTATACTAGACAGTCTAACTTCTCTGGTGAGTATATGCCAAGATTTAATAATTCCGCCACCACTAACACTTCATCTATGACCCAAAACACTAGCTTGGCCTACGAGTATGGTAATTATTATACAATGGCTGCAGCTATAGCTAACACAAGATACCATGGTACATCCTATGCTATGATGTCTGATGCCGAATCTGGTACTTCACTCTGCCCAGCTGGTTGGCAACTACCAACATCCGGTCCAACTTCAACCACCTCTGATTATAATACGCTCATTCAAACAGTTAACCCAAGTTCTACATACCCATCATCTTCAGCTGGTCTCAGAAAGTACCCAAATAACTTTGTTTATTCAGGATATAGGAACTATAGTTCACATACTGGCGCTGGCTCCAATGCTCGCTATTGGTCTAGAAAGTATTCTAGTTCAACCTCAAATTACGCACTAAGCTTTGGAGACTCTTATCCAAGTTATACGTCTTCAAGCTATCTCGGGTTCTCAATCCGCTGTATTGTTGCTACTGGTGTTCCAGTAACACTATATGCAAATGATGGTAGTAATAGAGTGTCGCGTATCTATGGCACTGCGGGCTCATCAATCAATCTCCCTGATAATGAATTCTCACAAAGTGATTATAAACTAACATCATGGAACACAAACGCGGCAGGCACTGGAACCACCTACACATCAACATACACCATTCCTTCAGGATCTACAGGAGTAAGTTTATATGCTGTTTGGTCTCCATCCTACTCAATAGTCTACAACGGTAATGGTGCAACCGGCGCTACCACTATGGCCGTAGAACATAGTAATGTTGCTGAAGGTGGTGATGTATTACTATATGCATCCAACTATTCTCGCTCCGGTTACGGCTTCCTGGGCTGGTCATTTACTCAGATTGATCCAGATGCTTCAAATGCCACCACTCTTATTACAAATGCTACAGTTTATGGTCCTAATGAAATCATCACTGCTCCTGCTAAGACTACAGACACCAGAACTCTCTATGCTGTTTGGGTAAAGTCTGCCGGTAATATGCAGAACTGGTCCGGGTGTCTATCTCTACCAAATAACGGCTTTACTGCTCTTACCGACACAAGAGACGGCAATACCTACGCAGTGGCACTTCTAGCAGACGGTAGATGCTGGATGATTGAAAACCTTCGCTTGAACCATACTGCCACTATCAATACAACAAACTCACAGGGCTTCGGTGGTGTATTCTCTGGGCTAGCGGCATCAGAGAGTAATCTTAGTGGCACGACTGCCAATACACTTTATTCTACTTCAAATATCACAGGAGATAATCAGACTTATCGTTTCCCACGTTACAATAATATAAACACTAGCTCAACAGTTAGTTCAATGACTAGTGGTAACCAGAGTATTTATTCATACGGTAACTATTACACGTGGGCTGCTGCGGTAGCCAACACCACAGATGTTGGGAGCGCAACAGATTCTGAAGCATTTGGTACTTCAATTTGTCCAAAAGGATGGCATATCCCAACCGGTGGCACAGATGGCACGAAAGAGTACTATAATCTCGGCGCACTCAATGATCTAATTGCGTATCCAAACAACTTCGTTTATTCGGGTTATCGTTCTTCAACAAGCACACCTTATCGCGGCAATGAAGGATTCTATTGGTCTCAAACTGCATCAAACTATACACAATCATACTATCTTGGTTTATCTGATTCCGGGCGGCGCTTATCAGGTGCGTATACTAAGAACTACGGTTTTGTGGTTCGCTGTATCGCCGGCTCCTAAAACATAATGCTATAATATATATAATATGGGTGGTAAGCTAAAAGAGAAGATTAAGAAGCGAAAGAAAATCAAGATCAAAACTTGGGTTCTCATTTTGCTACTTATTCCTCTGACTTTTGCCGATATCTGGCTACTTCGTCAGAATCATATCAAAATGACCGAGCTCCGTGATGCTGTACTCCAGGCTGACGCCGATGAAGATGACGAAAAGCTAGAAGCTGCGCTGATTGAGCTTCGCGACTATACCTTTAATAATGTTGTCATCAACGTCGTAGAAGAAAACGGCACTCAAAAAATTACCTTCGGTACTGGTCCGTTTTATCTTGAACACCAATATCTAAAAGCCGCCAAAAAAGCTCTCGAAGAGGCTGAAAAGAAGATGTCTGGCGACAATAACCCATATGGCAACGTCTATGGCAAAGCGGGTGAAATATGCCGTGCCCGTGCTCTCGAAAATGGCTGGACTTGGGACAACGTGAACTTCATTAACTGTATGTTAACTGAAATCCAAAAATACCCCTCCGCTAGTGAAATCCAGGATACCATCATCGCGAGTCTCCCGTCAACCGAATTGTATAGAAGAAATTACGCCTCACCTCTCTGGGCTCCAAGCCTTGTTGGGTTCGCACTTCTATTAACAGTGCTCGTCATCGTTGTAATTTTTATACGTTTTCTTATCTGGCTGGTATTACGCTTATCTCTATTATTTATTTAGTACCCCTAAAAATATATAAAATTAGCACTCTAAACCTCTTGACAATCCCTCTCCCTAGTCATAAGATAAAATTATACTAACTTAAGGAGGAAAGCTTAAATGGCTTACGAACATACTAATGGCAAGGGAGTAAAGTACTACCTTCATAAATCAGAAGTTACTCTTCGCGGTGGCAAACCTCAGACTATTTATTTCTTTACTAAGGAAGAAAAAGGCGGCAAAGGTACTCCATGTGATCTTCCAGCAGATCGCAAGGTTTGTGAGAACCCACGCAACGGTTTCTTGACTCTCAAGAAGAAATAATAACGCGAGTTATTTAGGTGCTAAAATGCCGCCTCTAAGGGCGGTATTTTTATTTAACGTGATATTATATAAATATGGTAGATTCAAAAGCTTGGGATTGGAAAATAGTAAAAGGTAAACTTGAGAAGTATTGGCTAGAACCAGCCATCGAATCATATTGGCTAATAGATCGCTGGAAGAGCCAAAAGAAAAAGGACTTTCTTGATCTTGGCTGCGGGTTAGGCCGCCACACTATTCAATTTGCTAAAAACGGGTTTGAAACTTCAGGATTTGACCTCAGCAAAAATTCCATAGAAAGAACCAAAGAATATGCCGACGCCGCAGGCGTTAAGATAGATTTGAAAGTCGGCGATATGCTAAATCTCCCCTACGAAGACAACAGTTTTGACTGTATCTATTGTCGAAACGTCATCTCTCACACCGATACAAACGGAGTTCGCCAAATTGCAGCTGAACTAAAACGCGTCATGAAAAAGAACGGAGAATGTTACTTCACCCTTGGTTCTAAAGACACTTGGGGCTTTAAGCAAGACTGGCCAAAAGTCGACGAAAACACTAAAATTCGCGTCGAAAATGGCCCTGAAAATGGCATTCCGCACTTTTTCGCCGACTACGACTTAATATTAGAGCTCTTTAAAGACTTTAAAATCATCAAAGTCTTCCAGGTAGAAGATTTCATAGAGAAGAACGGCAAAACGCTAAATTCCCATCACTATCACGTCTTAATTCAAAAGAAATGAAAAATCCAGCTCGAAAGAGCTGGATTTTCTTTAGTTTAGTATCGATTGAGCTTTTTTGATTGCTTCTTTTACATAAAGCTTTGTTGCGGCATTCTCAGTTGTATTAAAGATTCTCATCGCAAAAGCTTTAAAAAAGGGAAATGCGGCTTTCTGGCACGAAACGCTGTTCAGCTGGAAGAACCAACCGAGGTAAAGAATCGCTTCCTCATTGAAATTCTGCATTTCTGCATATTTCATTGGAGTTCCAGCGAGGCAACGCATCGCAAATTCATGACGCACACTACCGTCAAACTCGAGCGGTCTCTGAAAGACATTTTCCAGAGGTTCAGTAGACTGCCTTCTATAGCAGTCAACTTTATCGCAGTCCCTGAGCATGAAGGTCAGAGTCTTGCAAAAACCCTCAAGCCCTTCCGGTTCTGCACCGTCATGATTGGTGATCGCGGTAGTAATAGTCTGGATTTCCTCTCGAGAAAACCCATCGTAGTACTGAGTCAGAATACCAAAGGTGATGATGGCACCTCTGGCGCCGTGCTGTGGACCGTATTCCTTACCGGTAAGTGCGATGTCATTAATGCACGCGATGTCATGGAATTGCCCGACCGTAAAAGCCATCAGTTTCTCTTTTTCAGAGAATCCAGCTTCTTCAGCAGCCGATTCCATCAGTTTTGCCACATTCTCAATGTGACGGAACTTTGCCCACAGTCTCGAAGCATGGTCTTCGAGATGTTTCAGCCCATCGATTGTGAAAGGACAAGTTTTGAACAGATTGATAATCCGTTCTTTCTCAGTTTGATACACGATTACACCCCCTAACCAATATCATTACTAATTATATCACAAAAAGCATAAAAAGTCAATATGGGCACAAAAAATGGTGGGGGTACTTGGACTCGAACCAAGGACACTGCGTGTATAAGACGCATGCTCTAACCAGCTGAGCTATACCCCCAGCTACTCTATTTTAACACAAAATGCTATAATAGTAAGCGTGAACACCTTGAAAACCAAGTTTCGCCAAATAAAGTACAACCTAAAACACGGTTTTTTTTCGATAGAAAATGTCGTTTTAATTCTAGCTATCATCCTCTGTCTTACCTGGACTTACCAATCTATCCAGGCTATGTCCAGAAACTGGGAACTTACCGAACGTCTCAGTGCCGACAAAAAGAGTCTCGAACTCCTACAGATCGAAGTTGAAACCGCTGAACTGGAAAATGAATATTATCGCACCGATGAATACAAGGAATTATCCGCCCGTCGTCTAGCCAATAAGCAACTGCCCGGCGAATACATGGTATACTTACCGCCTAATTCCGAATCCGCCAAAAACAAGCATCAAGTTGCCACCATCATCAAAGGGGAAAAGCGATATTCCAATTTTGAAAAATGGATGATGTTTCTATTTCCAAATGTATAAAAAACTTATGCTATAATTAAAGTATGAAAAAGGTTAAGCTTGGTTTCACCTTAATTGAAGTGTCTTTATTTTTGGCAATTACTGGCGCTTTATTTGTCAGCATTATTGTAGGCACCCAAAATTCAATCTGGCAACAAAAATATAATGATTCCGTGCAAAACTTCACTAACTTTATTCGTAATGCTTATGCTCAAGTTTCGAATCCGCAGGGAATTGGCGATGGCCGTAGTGACCAAGCCATTTACGGTAAACTTATCGTCTTTGGCCAAGAATATGATTTAAAGGGCGAAAAGATCCCAAGTGACGAACAAAGAATATTTATCTATGATGTAGTTGGTGATGCTTCGAGCGTTGGCACTGGTTCAGTAATCGAAACCTTTAAAGCTTTAAGAATCAATGTGGTCGTTGAAGAAGTTAACGGTGGCACCACCAACGTTTCTCCGGCCGGTCTTGCAGATAGCTATGTACCAACCTGGGCCTCAGTAATCGAAAAAACCAGAGTCACTGCTGGTGCAGATAATAACTTCAAAGGTTCCATTTTGATTGTCCGCCATCCACGCTCTGGAATTATCAATACTCTATTTGCTGATCGCATTATCAAAGTCAATGAAGAAGTTAGAAATGCTCGCTTAAGCGGCAATTATAGCGGCACCAGAACGCTTCTTACTAGCAAACTAGATTTCTTCTCAGTTGGACAAATCGATCTCTGTGTCAATCCTTATGGCATGGGTGAAATGGGTACATTTAGGCGTAATATCCGCATTGTCAAAAACGCCCGCAACTCATCTGGTGTCGAAATTATCGACCAAGACGCATCAGACAATTATTGCAAATAAAATCTGGGTAAAAACATAATCATTATGATATAATAATAGTATGTCGAAAAAGGCTTATCGGGATGGGTTTACTTTGATTGAGCTGACGTTAGCTATGCTTTTTATCGGTCTTCTTTCGATCTCGATTGTTCTTATCATTAGTAATACTGTTTCGGCCTTTCAGCGCGGTATGAAACTTAGCCGCGTTAACGCAGTTGGTACCGACATTGTAGACGATATGCGCGCCTCAATTCAAAGCTCCTCCGCTAGAGGGTTACTAAATAGCTGTTATTCAAATGTTTTTGCTTCTGGCGTACCACTAGGCCCAGAACAACGTGATAAATGTGTAAAAGATAACGCAAAAAACTATGTGGCAGTATCCAAAGTTGCCAAAGTTAAAGTTAACGGTGTAGAACAAGAAGTCCCGATTCTTGGCGCCTTTTGTACCGGTTCATACACTTATATTTGGAACAGTGGCTACTTTGAAGCCGAAAACGTCACTTTCCCAGAAAGAACCAACAAAGATTGGGCTAAAATCCGTTATATGGATGCTGGCGATATTAAAGAATATCCAGCCGCCGGTGCTAGACCGTTCCGTCTACTTCGCATCCAAGATGAAGCACGCATCTTTTGTCTTGCTGCAGTAGATAATACTGGTAATTCCTACGATTTACCAAATAACGGCATCAGCAACGTCTTTGATATTAGCACCATTAGCTACGGCCAGCTTCGCGATGATTTAGTTGATTTACTCCCACCAGACAGCGGGAACGATCTCGCCGTCTATGATATTTCAGTGGCACGTCCAGCCGTTAGTGAAAACGGCGACAATGCCTTCTATTCAGTTTCGTTTATTCTCGGCACCGTAACCGGTGGTGTAAACATTGTTGCTAACGGCAACTCGTGTGCTGCACCAAACGATTTGATGCCAGGGAATTACAATTATTGCGCGATTAATAAATTTAATTTTGCCGTACAGGTAAATGGAGGATAGATGAGAATAAAGGAAAAATTTAAATCAGGTGCTGCGTCATTCTACATTGTCGCATTTTCAACCTTGATTTTAATCATTATTGCAACAAGCTTTGCAGTTGCAATTGTGGCAGAAGTGACGCGTTCGTCAAACGACGACCTTTCCCAATCTGCTTACGACGCCGCTCTTGCTGGTATTGAAGATGCCAAACTAACTTTTATGAATTACCAGAACTGTATTAATTCTGGTAAAACCTTTACCGACGATGCTCCAAACGATAATGGCGTAGTCACCTGCGACGATATCGTTTACTGGATGAATCACCCGGATTGTGACATGGTTGGTCATATTCTTGGACGCATCGATAAGACTGATAGCGGTGAAGTATTTGTTGAAGAAACTGAAAATTCCTCCGATTCGGGCAACAACGAGATGAACCAAGCTTACACCTGTGTGACGATTAAAACCAAACTAAATGACTACCGCGCAAGTCTTTCCTCAATGAATCCATATCGTATTGTTAAAGTCGATCTCGACAAGGCAAATGCCTCAGATATTCAAGCTGTAAAAATTAGCTGGTTCTTAAACGGCGGCACTCTTGCCCTTGATTACACCAACTATACTTCTGGACGCGTAGCTTTCCAGCCACTTAATTTAGTTAATGCTTCAACTCCTCCAACTCTCGCTGTTGAATTAATTCAAACCGCACAAAACTTCACCATGGCTCAACTAAACGGCACTACTTCAAGTAACCGTACCGACCGTGCAACCGTTTATCTAGTTCCAACCGGCAGCGTCTCCCACGCTACTGGCACCACCCAAACCTACGTTGGCGCCTATGACTCCACAAATCATCTCAACACGCTATCTGCTGCTCAAATTGCTGCCACTAACGATCATAGAAAGGATCTTCCATTTACCGTTTATTGTCCAGGTGACACAGTAACTGACGAATACGTCTGTTCAACCACCTTGAATTTGCCAAAGCCAATTGGTGGGGAACGAAGTAAAGATACCTTCATGTTTGTCGTTTCTTTGCCTTATGGCCAGCCAGAAACCGATTTCTCACTTGAATTCATCTGTGCTGATGGCAAAGATTGTGGTTCTGCTACCGCTGGTGGTGGTTCAATGGGCGATACCTCTATTGCCTCTTTGAATGGTGTCCAGGTCCTCATCGACTCAACCGGCCGTGCTAACGATCTCTTCCGCCGCGTCGAAGTTCGTCTTGAGCCTGCTGACAACGCCTTTGCATATCCGTTCTACGCAGTCCAAGTTGGCGAAAAACTCGAGAAAGACCTTACCGTTACTACAGAATGTAGCCTTCCATATAGCGCAGCAACCTGTCCACGTTAATAGTCTTTACAAAACATCAAAATTGGTGTATAATAACACCCGTACCTTAAATATCGCGGGGTAGAGCAGCCTGGTAGCTCGTTTGGCTCATAACCAAAAGGTCGTTGGTTCAAATCCAACCCCCGCCACCAAGTTCTAAATTTTTTAGAATAAAAATCGGCCCGGGTTACCCCCCTAACCCAGGTCGATTTTTGTTTTTAAAACAATTCACTAATTTCTGTAATCATCGAAGCGTAACTATTTGCAATATGTGGCGTATTATCGATGTCATCAATAGTAAGATTACGCTTTATAGCAAGAGCAAATTCGGCAATCATTAAACTAGCATTCGGCGCTACAATAGAAGCACCAAGGATCCTTCGATTATTTCCGATTAATACCTTAATCATTCCAGAATTAAATCTTTCAATTCTACTGATTGGAAGATCGCGTAAAACTAAGGATGCTTTTTTAAACTTTATACCTCGTTTCTTTAGCTCAGCCTCTGTTTCACCCACAACTGCCACCTCAGGATAAGTATTAGTGACACGGCAAAAACCGCGGTAGTCTGGATAAATTCTACTCTTTTCTAACAGATTAGTTGCCAAAATCTTGCCCTGATATTCGGAGCGTTCTGTGGACGAGTCTCCACCTAATGCATCGCCGATTGCATAGATGTTCTTTTGTGAGGTTTGGAATAGCTTATTAACCTTAATGCCGTTTTTGTCGTATTTCACATTGGCATTTTCAAGCCCAAAATCTAGTACTGGTTTAGACCCAGTTGCAAGAATAATGCAATCAATCCTGAGTGATTTTTCGTGTCCTTCCGAAGATAAAATAACCTTTTTGCTAACATTATCTCGTTCTAACGCTACTACCTTTGTCTTTGTAGCAATCTTAACACCTAATTTCGTTGTAAGGTGCTCGGTAATTGCGGCGCTAACCTCAGAATCTTCTTTTGGCAGAATTCTATCCGCCGCCTCAACCATGAATACAGATGTGCCAAGCTCAGCTAAATACGACGTAATTTCGCAGCCTGTTGCACCACCGCCAATTACCAAAGCATACTTCGGTAGCTTCCTCAGCTTAATGGCTGATTCTGGTGTCAAGAAGGGAACAGTATCAACTCCTACTATGTCACCAGTATCAAGCTTTGCACCAGTAGCTATAATGAAATTTTCAGAGGTAACCTGTTCTTGGCCCATAGCAATTGTATGGACATCAAGAAAATGCGCATTGCCAAACATCGGGATTATGCCAGCTGAATCGTATATCTCTGTTGAACCGCCACCGAGTGCTGAAACAATTTGGTTTTGGTGCATCGTTACTGAAGGGAAATTAAAGTGTAGTTCCTGGCTATTTATCTCTGGATAGTTAGAAAGCCTTGAAAAAGTATGAGAAAAACCAAGGTTTACAAGATATGGGATATCACGGGTATTTAGATTGTTGCCGCCAAAGGCATAACCTTCTACGATAGCAATTCTGTTCTTAGTTTTTTTAGCAAGATTTAAAGCGGCAGTAGTACCAGCCGGTCCACTACCGATTATTACATAATCAAAATTGTATTTTTTCCCCATACTTACCTCTATATTATTTTATCACGGTTTTGATAAACATAAGCAAAATCCGCATTGTACTTCTTCAACTCTTTTACTACCAACCGATCTAAATCAGCCCTTGTAATTACTGTTTTCTTCTTTAAGTTATTCTTTACGACCTTAATTGTAGCATCAATAAATGACTCCGCTGCACCTACCGGAATTCTCAGCGCTCTGGCGTGGATTTTTAGTTCTTTTCTTAATTCTTTCTCAGTATTACTATCCATATTGCACTCCTAGCCAAGCCATCGTACCTGCGAGTAATGTAAAGGTTATAAATAGGCCAATCTTAATAAATGCTTTTCTTTTTACCCGTTTTTTCTCAATTTCCGCCAGATTATGGTCTAGCCTGAATAGCGTCCTCATATAGAAAAGTGGAATCACCGAAATAACCACGTATAAAATCATAATTGCAGCGCGTGGTAAAGCAGGAGACTCTAGCAAGGCAATCACGCCGGCAATATAAATTGGAAGAGTAAACACCAATTCGAATGCCCCCACGATAAAGCCAAGCACAAACGCATCGGAACGTGTTTTGATGCTTTTAGCTTTGACAGTTATACCATTTGTAATGGAGCGCGGTACATATAATTCTGTAAGCTTACCCTTCCTATAATAAAACAACAAACTAGTAATTGCTTCTGCAATAAAAACACCAAATAACACCCAAGGGACAATCTTGAACGCAATACCAGATGTTTCGCCAATTAGATTTGATAGCAGAAGATAAACTATCAGCCACATCCCGCCAATAAATATTTCCGCCCCTAGAATAAAATAAAGGCAAAAATTGTCAGCTTTAACAAATGTATTTTTACCTAGAGCGTAATGATAAAAAAGCGCTAGCGTACCAGGTGTCAGTTGCATGAATAGTTGAATAAGCGTAATCAGTATCAGAATAATTACAGAGATGAAGATGCCCATGCTTTGATTATAACATGTAGAGGGTTGTATTTCTAGGAACGTTTTGTTACCGTCGTGAGCATGAAAAACTATTTATTCATTTTAAGTATCCTGTCTGCGTTAGTTCTGGGTTTGTTCATGCCATTTCCGCCAGTTTTTGCCGAGACTATGGAGCCAGAGTACCCTGAAATCTTTATCTATGCCATCAATCCAGGTTATACCATTGATGGTGTTAGCAACACCGGTGAAATGATAGAGCTGCGTCGCTCTAAGCCAGGTGATCCTATTTCGCTCGCTGGCCTATCCATAGGCTATACTAATACAAGCGGAGAATCTACCACGCTGATAGAATTCCCCGAGAACAGTTGGTTGGTCGGCGAGAGCATCCTCCTTCGCTTGGCCAGCTCGCCCGGGAGCGAGCTGGCTGCCGTAAACTATAAGACTACCAAAACATTTCGTGGTATTGGCTTTTCCGCTAGTCTTGATTTAAAACGCGGTGAAGAAATACTTGATGTAATTTGTTGGACGGGGAAGAACAATTGCTACCCAGCCTTTAAATCTGCCACACCGAAGGTCCTTTTACGGGATTCTCCTACTAGTTTTATAGAGGTCGAATCTTACATGCCGGACTATGATGAAAAATCATTTTTTATTAAGGAAGAAGAAAAAGAAGAAATAAAAAGCCAGTGTAAAGGCCTAGTCTTCTCTGAAATCTTGAGTTATTACGAGGAACTTCAGAGCGAGCAATTCATTGAACTTTATAATTCAGCCGAAGAACAAATATTAATGGATGGCTGTACGCTAGAATATAAGAATAAATCTTACCCCCTTCAGGGTATTTTAAAACCTGAATCATATTACAAGAGAGTACTATATGATTTTTCCATTACTAAAAATCCAACCAACATTGGTATCGTCTCTTTAATAGACACAACTGGCGAAGTATTAGATAAGCTCGAATATCCAAATGGCCAGAAAAAGGCCACTTCTTACGCTCTAGTTGGATATCAGAATAATGGCGAAGAACTCTGGCGAACAACTTTTTTACCCACGCCCGGAGAACCAAACATCTACCAAGAATTCCGCACTTGCGAAGATGGAAAAGTAATCAACGAAACCACTGGCAACTGTGTAAAGCCAACCGTTATTAAGATTAAAACTTGTCCTGAGGGCCAGTTTTTGAATCCTTTAACAAATCGTTGCAATAAAATCCCCGTCATAACTACTAAAACTTGCAAAGAAGGTTACGAACTAAACCCAGATACTGGTAAATGTAAAAAGATTAAAGTGAATAACGGCGCAGATTATAGTCTAGCCACCTCAACTTTTGAAGAAAAAACGTCTTTTATTGCTCTTTATGCAGTTCTTGGTGTTGTTTTGCTTGGTCTAATCTATATTATCTATGAATTTAGGCAGGAGATTGCGAAGCTTTTTCGTAAAGTTTTTCGACAATCTCATTAAATACATCTTCTCGTTTTTGGTTGCCATTAACTTCAATTAAGAGGTCTAAATCTCTATAATGATATAAAACCGGCAAGGTCTTTTCGCGAAACTCTTTTAATCTGTTACGAAATACCTCAATATTATCATCATCTTTGCGATCGCCTCTATCGTTTAGTATTTTAGAAGTTTCAAACCTAGCCTCAACATCAGCCTCAGATACATTCAGCAGAATCACGGCCATTATTTCATGCCCAGCTCCCGCTGCGGCAGACATTACAGCGTTCTCTTCACCAAACCACCTGCCAATCGAAGAAAGAATCAAGGGTTGTTTAAATAACTCTGGTCTTTCAAAATAAGGCAGAACCCAGTCATAAAAGACATTCGTTGGGATAAGATTCCCATCATCTGTATAATCCTTCTTTGTTTCAGCCTCCTTCTGTCTAATGATGTCCCCAGATGACAAAAATACTGCACCCAGTGCCTCTTTTAGCATCATTCCTTGGGTATCTTTACCGGACATCGGCAAACCGAAGATGTTAATTGAGCCATACCCTAGCCAATCTTTAATTTTTTCAATCTTTTTTTCCATGCTTTAATCATATCACAAAAAGGCCCTGACTAAGTCAGGGCCAGGAGATCAGCCAAAAATGGCTTCCATTTGAAGCTTCACAGGCAAGGGCAGGGTATCATTATGCCAAAACCCGTCAATCGGATCGAAAACACCTACCAGCATATTCTGGCCACGAGCAGTACGCTTAACGCGCACATGGACCTTGCCAGCTTTCATGACCCCCATGTAATGAGAGCCCTTGTACTCGATAGTCTTCTGCTTGGAATTCTTTGCCATAGCTAAAACCTCCTTATAATGTGCACCGCTTTTTATTGAGCGGCTGGGTTATCCCAAGCAACTATTGCTTGGGGGGTTTTATAATTGTAACACAGATTGATAGATAAGTAAACCCCTATAACGGTCTTGTTTGTTTATTTCAAGATAACTATTAGCGATAGTGTTTACTTGTTCCAAGACCGCTATTGGCGGTCTTGACGTACGAGTGCTAATTTTGTATAATGAAACCATGGAAATCACTGAGCGTCAAAAGCAAATATTGTGCCAGATTATAGAGGAATATGCCGAAACCGCATCACCAGTTGGTAGTGTCACCATGGCAAAACTTTTTGGTGTTTCTCCAGCTACTGTTAGATCCGAAATGGCTCGTCTTGAAGCTCTTGGCCTTATTGCTCAGCCACACACTTCTGCTGGCCGCGTGCCAACAGATGCTGGCTACCGCTTTTATGTGAATAATCTTGATGGCTCAGGTAATCAAACTGTCGAATCAGAAACCGAAAGAAATTCTCTCGAGCGTAGCACTCATGCTCTCGAGGTACGTGTATCATCCCAATCTCGTGCTGATGCCGCAATTCGCGGTGCCGTTGACACTCTTGTCGAACTCACTGGCAATCTTGGTCTCGCTACTATTGATGGTCAACTATATCTTTCTGGCATTTCTCGTCTCTTTACCCAACCAGAATTTGGCGACACGCGCCGTGTACAGGCAGTGGCAAAACTCCTTGATAATCTTGAGCCTTGGCTTCGTGAGGCAGCCCCAGGCGAAGCATTAAATATCTTTATTGGCCAGGAGAATCCTATTGGTAAAAACTCTGAAGTTTCTCTAATCATTTCGAAATTCCGCTCCCCATTCTCTGATCGTAGTTATATTGGCGTCCTCGGTCCAACTCGCCAAAACTACTCCCGCGTCATGGCCCTAGTTCGTCATGCCGGCCAAATGCTTGAAGAAATCTTATAAAAGGAGGCTAAATGCATAAAAAAGAATCGCAAAAACCGGAAGCTGTTGAGGCAGCACAAGAAATAGAACAAAGAATTACTGAACTTACCAATGATCTTCAGCGTACCCGTGCCGATTTCGAAAACTTCCGTAAGCAAACTGAAATTCAAAAGGAAAACGAGAAGAAAGCCACTCGTCTTGCCACTGTTTACAAAGTATTGCCTCTTTTAGACGACATCGACCGGGCCATCTCGACCTATGAAGAGCTAAAACCGCTTGAAAAATCCCTTGAAAAAACCCTAAAAGAGCTAAATCTTGAGAGAATCGATTCAGGCGTCGGCACCGAGTTTAATCCGGATCACCATGAGGCTGTTATGGCCGAAGGAGACGGGGAAAAAGAAACAGTTTCAGAGACTCTCCGACCAGGCTATTACTATGAAGGAGAAGTACTTCGCCCAGCTATGGTTAAAGTTAAGAGGATATCTTGAAAAATCACCTCTAAAGTGGTAAAATATATCAAACAGTAGAAAAGGATTTATATGGCTGAACATAAACTAGTATTAGAAAAACGTGAATTAACTGGGAAAAAACTAAAAGCTCTTCGCGAAAAGGGCCTCATTCCGTCAGTTATTTATGGTGGTAAAGATCCAGTGCTTACTGCTTCAGAGTACGTTCCAACCGAAAAAGTACTTGAAAAAGCTGGTTACCACTCACCAATTGATCTTGATATCGCTGGCAAGAAGCAACTTGCTATCGTTAAAGACATTCATATTGACCCAGTCTCTCGTCGTATTATCAATTTAGAGTTCCAGGCAATTAAGGCTAATGAAGTTGTTGAAGCAACTACCCCAATTACTATCGTAAACTTTGAAGCTTCCGATGCTTCTAAGATTTACCACTTTGAGATGAATCAGGCTATGGAGGAAATTGATATCAAAGCAAAGCCTGCTGATCTTCCAAACGAGCTTGTTATTGACGCCTCAGCGCTTAAAGAAGTTGACGACAAAATTACCATTTCTGATCTCGTTCTCCCTAGCGGTGTTGAACTAGCTAACAAAGAACTTGATGAAGAACAAGTAATCGCTTCACTTTATGACCCAGCCGCTGAAGCTGCAGCTCGTGAAGCTGAAGCTGAAGGAGAGCCAGTTGATGCTGCCGATGTTCCAGCCGACAATGGCACAAAACCAGAAGAGTCTGCTGAATAATCAGCTGAATAAAAAACTAACCCCCGAAAGGGGGTTATTTTTTTATAATACTTTAGTGTTTTCTATCAGTCTATCTCTAAATGCAGTACGTGCGGCATCAGCATTGTTGATATCACCGTGCCAAGCATAAAGTGCTGGGTCCTGCAAAGCCCTTGCAAAAGAGAAAGTCACCGCCCAAGGGAACGGACCATTCTTTTTAACCTCTGCCAAATTATTGGTAGCTTGTTCAACCGTCTGGCCACCAGAAAGGAATACAACTCCAGCCAGTTCTTCTGGCACGTGATTTTTTAGCACGTCAGCGGTAGCTTTACCCACTTCTTCTGGGGTTGATTGTACTTCTTGTTTTTTGCCAGCCAGCACCATATTAACTTTCAAAATACACGCCTCAAGTTTTACGCCGAACTTCTTTAGTTCGCTAAACAGGGAATCAAGGATTCTGCTAGTAACCTCTATGTTCTTTTCAATCGGATAATCCCCGTCATAAACTACTTCCGGTTCGACAATTGGCACCAAGCCTGCCGACTGGCAATCCTTGGCATATTCAGCAAGGATATGGCAATTCTCGGTAATCGCGTAATCAGTAGGTGTTAAAATTTCACCACTATCGGATAAGGTTATATTAAACGCTGCGCGCCACTTTGCAAATCTTAGCCCCATACCATAGTATTCGCGAAGCCTCTCTGGTAAATCATCTAGACCCTTAGTATAGGTTTCTTCAGAACCTTCAATTTTTTCTAGGCCTTTATCAACTTTAATTCCTGGAATAATCCGCTTTGAAATAAGATAGTCTACATTAGTCATACCATTATCCGCTTTGTCACGGGCAGTCTCATCAAACAAAATCACACCATTTACGTATTTTTCGAGATCCGGTGTCGTAAAGAAGATATTTCTATAATCATGTCTGTTCTCAAAAGTATCTTCAATATTTAGCTCAGCAAATTTCTTTTTGATTGAACCGCCAGACTCGTCTGCTGCAAGAATACCTTTTTTCTTAGCAACCAAACTTGCTGCAATCAGCTCAAGGTCTTCCTCTGGCATATTAGCGAGGTTTTTCATTTCATCGAGACTTAATACTGAATCAAGATTTGAATTTTCTACATTAACTTTTGCCATCTTTAAGCTTTCTTCCACAGTATTCCCAAGAACAAAACCACCTAACACGGTCGCCGCAATAATTGAATAAGCCGAAAGATGCGTAAGTTTATCAATCCTATCAATCGTAATTGGCTCTGTAATATCGTGATATGAAATCATGTTTTCAGTGATATAAATCAGATTATTGTGCTCAATTCCTTCTGCCGACTCCGCAAAAACTAGGTCAGCTCTGTGCATTAACTCTCTAACGTATGGGTCATTATTGTTTTTTACATATAAAACAAATTTAGTTTCTTTGTGCTCTTCGAGATAAGAAGCAATTCTTTCTGCCGTATCTTGTGACAGATGTGCCGACCTATCAACAAAAACATAATCATACGTTTTTCTTGGTGTATTGAAAGAAGATATCACATCTTTAGTCGGGGCAAGATATGAAACTCCATCATCTGAAATTAAAATATACCTTCTAAGCGCCGTGTCAACTAATCTATCACCATCTTCCTTTAAGTCAAAATCAGAAGCCGAAATCTTCGCTTCAATCCCCATCTTTTTCAACACCTCAAGAGAAACCGCGGCGCCACCAAGACTCGAGTGGCGACTGTAAAAAAAGTGTTCAGATGCATCAAAGCTTACATTCAGCCAAGTTACGTTGTGTTTATCTTTTTCAAAATCCGACGAACGTCCATCAAGATTAAGATAGACGTCCTTCAGGACATTGCCCACGATCAAAATATTCATGCTTATATTATATCACACCAAGAATACCGCGTAGTGCGAATGCGGTGTCTTCGTGATTGCGCACCGTAATTGTATCAATCCCCATTTGTACAACAGGGTAATCATTGCCGCCAGGTTGTGTCATATCGCCAAAGTATAAGACATCAGATTTTTCAACCTTGAGTTCCTCTAATAGATGCGTCATACCAAAAGTTTTATTCATTCCAGGAGTAATTGCATTAATAGAAGTTGTTCCGCCTATCTCGTAATCAAACTCTGGTGCTAGTTCCTTACATCTTTTTACAATCTGTTCACGTTTTTTATGATCTGGATCCCATGCGTACTTCTCCTCCGTACCAGCGCTCTGCCCAAGTGCCGAGAAAGTAACTTGCGAAAGACGGTTCTCGATTATTTCATCACCCGGTTTTAGTTTATCCTCTTCCCAATAACCAAGTTCTTTTGCAGATTGCTCAATTGTTGCGGAAATCTTAGCGACCTGCTCCTCAGTTAGTGGATAACTATATACCTGCTCCCAATCACTTTTCTCGACATTAAAGCGATAATACTGTGTACCTTGTGCTACAAAAAGATGTAAATGGCTTAAAAGTTCCGGAGAAGGGTTAGGCAACCGATTTACAATTTGAATCAAGAATTGGTCAAATTTTTGGCCGGAAATTGGGCAAATCTCGAATTTTTCTAAACACTTTGTCAGTAATTCCGCGATTTCATCGGTAATTGGCGTTTTAGCCACATTTAATGTTTGGTCAATATCGAATGCTAGAACTTTTTTCATGATTTCATTATAGCATGATATAATTAAGACATGAAATCATATATTGTGGGCAACTGGAAGCTGAATTTTACGGTCGGCGAAGCTTCTATCTATCTTCATAAACTCCAAAAGAAAATACCAAATTATCGTGATGTTGAGGTCATAGTTGCGCCAAGCGCACTAGCCCTTCAAACTTTATCTCTTCAAATAGACCGTCACAAAATGAAACTCGCTGCTCAAAACGCTTATCATCGTGATTACGGTGCATTTACTGGCGAAATTTCATTCTCACAACTTCGTGGTATAGCAGATTATTGTATCATCGGCCACTCCGAACGCCGTTATATCTTTCGTGAAGATGACAAGGTTATTCAAAAGAAAGTCGAAGCCGCTGTCCGCAATAAAATCACACCAATCCTATGTGTTGGCGAGACCGAATCCGAACGTGCTTTTGGTGAAACAGCCGACGTAATTCGTGATCAAGTTATCGGTGGTTTAGCTGAAGTATCAGAAGAAGATATCGATAAAGTTATCATCGCTTATGAGCCAGTCTGGGCTATTTCTAGTACGAAATCCGCTAAACTAGCTGCCCCAGATGAAATTGCCGAAGTCGTAAAACTTATCCGCAAGATTTTGAAAGATGCCTACGGTGAAAAAACCGCCGAGAATGTACCAATCCTCTTTGGCGGTAGTGTCAACCCTTCGAATGCTGGCGCTTATCTTACCGTGCCAGGCGTAAACGGCCTCCTTGTCGGCGGCTCTAGCTTGATTCTTACCGAGTTTGCTGATATAATCGAGGTAGCAAAAAGAGTGAAATCATGAACAGACGATACATCGATTTCGTGCCGGCGCACAAAGTAGAAAAAACCGATGATAAGCCTACCAAGGCAAAATCTACTAGTGCCAAAAAACAGGAAATCGATGAATTAAGAATCAGCGAAATGTTCGCTGTTCGTGAAGATAAACCTCGTGCCGGTGTTACTATTTCAAAGCATCCACAAAAAAAGCCGGTAGCTTATGAAGAAAAATTTGTTAAGACTAATATTGCTAAACGCCCGCTCGGCGAAGATAAAGATGTAGCAGCTGCAAAAGCCCGCAAGCTTACTAAAATGCCTCTACCGGCCCAAAAAGCTGCCCCAAAAGCTGCCCCGGCGCCTACTCCAGCTGAGAAAAAAGCTGCCGAGACTATGAAAGTACCAAAAACCAATTTTGTTAATACCGAAAAAGTTGCAAAGCGCCCACTTTCTAAAAACGTCTATCAAAAGAAAATCGTTGTGCCAGATGAAGAGCCTACCGGCCCAGTTACAATCATTAATAAACCAGAAAAAGATTCTCGCGTCGGTCTTATCGTGACGATTATTATCACTATTATTCTTGGCGCTACCGCCGGGACCGTTGCATTCTTACTCTTGCCAAAATAAAATGAGCAGTCTACTAAGAAAATATATCATCAAGGGAAACAGGGAAGACGTTTTCCATTCTTCTGCTTATAGCAAAGTTCAAAGTGGCAGTAGTATGGGCTCAGCTTCAACTGAATCCTTTTCGGCTCGTCAAGCTATTGAAAGAAATCGTCGGCACATTAAAGGGTATCACCATTCGAATCTAATGGGCAGAAATATCACTAGTGGCTCACCACGTCCAAAAACTTACACTAGAGAGCAGAGACCTGGCCCTACTCGTCCACCAAAATAATCCTAGCATTTAAAGAGAAAAAATGATATAATAAGCTCCATGGTGGGATTAGCTCAGATGGTTAGAGCGTCTGATTGTGGTCCAGAAGGTCGTCGGTTCGATCCCGATATCCCACCCCATTAACAAGCGGGTATAGTACAGTGGTTAGTATGCAAGTTTTCCAAACTTGAGATGAGAGTTCGATTCTCTCTACCCGCACCAGATGAAAAAGAAGATAAGAATTTATTCTTATCTTATTTTTTATCGCCTGTACGGGAAAGCGCGAAGCGCTTACCCGTACCAAAGAATGAAAAACGAGAGCTTGCTCTCGCTTTTTGTTACCCGTGGCCTGTATTAGTTTGTTAGTTTCGCCACCAATTTATTGATTGTATCCTCGCTCATCCCAATCGAAACGAGGTATTTCTTTACATAAGTAGCGTAATCAGAGATCTGAGTCAAGTCTTTTTCTTCTTTCTCGTCACCAATTACATAATGGAGCATTAAATCGATGTTTTTCTCTTTAATCGTTTGGTAGCGGCTTCTATCGCTAGAAGATGTAATATCATAATAGTTTTTATATGTAATCATATAATCATTAATTTACGCCGACATTTTTAATTAATCTATCTACAACCGGGTCACTACGCGGTATTAAAATAAGGGTGGCTAAAAGTGCTATTGCTGCTATGACAAAAGAACAGAAAAGCATAACTTTGTTTCCGTCCCAGTTATTTTGCTTTTCACTCTATATGTAGTAAAATAAACCTATAATTAAAGAGTTGAAATGGCTAAAAAATTAATTACAATTATCATTCCTGCCTTTAATGAAGAAGAGGCTCTGCCAAAATGTCTTAGTCGTATTACGAAGCTAATCGATAAAGAGAAGGCCTATGATTTTGAAGTTCTATTAGTTGACGATGGCTCAAAAGATAAAACCATCGAGATTATCAAGAATAAACGTAAAGAAGACAAACGCTTTTGCTACTTAACCTTCTCTCGTAACTTTGGCAAAGAAATCGCTATCATGGCTGGCCTAGATTACGCCAAAGGTGATGCCGTGATTTTTATTGATGCCGACCTTCAAGATCCACCAGAAGTCATCCCAGAACTCATTAAATACTGGGAAGAAGGGTACGACGATGTTTACGCCAAACGCCGCTCTAGAAAAGGAGAGACCTGGCTCAAAAAATGGACTTCTAAAATGTATTACAAAGTCCTTCAAAAGATGTCTAGCGTCGAAATCCAAAAAGACACTGGTGATTTCAGGTTACTAGACCGTCGTTGCGTTAACGCTCTGAAAAAAATGCGCGAAACTTCTCGTAATTCTAAAAGCATGTTTAGCTGGATTGGCTACAAGAAAAAAGAGGTTCTCTACGATCGCGATCCGCGAGTGGCAGGGAAGACTAAATGGCGATACGGTCGTCTCATAGATCTTGCCATCGATGGTATTACCTCTTTCACCACATCTCCACTAAAAATCTCTACCTACCTTGCCATTCCAACATTTGTTTTATTCATTGGTTATTTTATCTACGTTATTATTAAAGCCATCATCGTTAAGATGCCGGTTCAGGCCTATCAAGCCATTATCCTCTTGATCCTATTCTTCGCCGGAGTTAATATCATGCTTTTTGGTATTATCGGCGAATACCTCGGCCGAATTTTCAAAGAATCTAAAGGACGCCCACTTTATTTCGTCGACGAATATAATGGTAAAAAAGAGATGAATGATGGCAAAGAAAAAATTTCAAAAGAATAATACAGAAAAGACTTGCTTTGTTAAAAAGCACAAAACTCTTCTTCTTTTAGCTCTTGCTATTCTCATCCAAACTATCGTCTTTTTCTTAGTTGGTACCGAAAAACAGTATTTTCATATGGACGAAGCCTATTCGTTTGGTCTTTCGAGTTACGACAAAGTTGAAATTCAAGATAACGAAGATTTTTATAATACTTGGCACGACGGGTCGTATTATGCAGATTACCTAGAAATAAACGACGACGAACGTTTTAATTTCGCTCCAGTTTATGAGAATCAGAAAAATGATGTCCATCCGCCGTTTTATTATCTCCTTCTC
This sequence comes from uncultured Candidatus Saccharibacteria bacterium, assembly GCA_946530935.1. GTDB lineage: Bacteria > Patescibacteriota > Saccharimonadia > Saccharimonadales > Saccharimonadaceae > Nanosyncoccus. The sequence continues at coordinate 26,548 of CAMNAJ010000003.1, forward strand.
CGTACTTTTATGGAATTTTCGCCAAATCGTATCACAAAATGGGGCGGCATTATTCTAAACATTATTATTTACGCTCTTATATCTTTCTTTACCTTTTTAATTGCAAAATATCTTTGGGCTGGTAAACCACATGCCGATGCTATTGCCGTAGCTGTATCCTTCGTCTCATCAGTGACATTAGCTGCTTTAACCAGTGTTGTCTACATCAGAATGTACGCTCTCTCTACACTTAATATCGCTATTATTACTTATCTACATTTAAGATTAATCAAAAACTATGATAGAAAGACGCTTATTTTTATTTCATTATCAGCACTTATCGGCTCGCTCACGCACTACTTCTTCCTATTCTACCTTGCAATCCTTTTTATAATGACTCTAGTTCGTCGTATCAAAAACAAAGAAAAAATCACTGGCTACATCATAGCTATTACTGTGGCAGCACTGCTATCTCTTGCAATTTTCCCATATTCAATTCAGCACATTCTCTTTAGCAATCGTGGCACAGGTGCAGTAAGCGGTATATTCAGTCTAGATTCATTATCCCATATTGGAAACTTTCTTAGCCTTACGCAAATCTATGCCTTTAACGGTATGCTTATTCCAATTACTCTAGCCATATTATTATTGTTGGTAGTTTTCTTTAAGCACTTATCGAAATTTAAGATAAATAAATCATTCTGGTACGTTTTTAATCCAACCATCTTCTATTTTATTCTTACAGCCGTAGCGTCACCATTTATAGAATTAAGGTATATCATGCCAATTTGCGGCCTATTCTTTGTAGCAATCATCTATTTATTAACAGCATCGCTTGAGATTAAGGCTTCCACAAAGATTACTGGAATAATAACAGCCGCGACTCTAGCCGTTACTTTAATAACACCATTTATCACTAAAACCGAGCCGATGCAGATTCTCTATCGCGACAAAAAAGAAATTGTTAGTCAAGTTGAAAACGAATTAAATCTCCCAACAATTTATTGGTTTAACCAAGATGAAAACCGTTTCCTAGACGATATTTATTTGTTTACTAAACTAAATAACTCTTTTGTTTCAAGGGATAACGAGCTAACGGAAGAAAGCATCAAAAAGATACTGATAAACAAAGATTATTCAAATGGATTACTGTTATTTATCAATAGCAACCAAGATAACGACAAAATATTAGAGACCTTCAAAAAAGCTACCAAATTCGATCTCGCCATTCACCAAGAACACATGAACGCCTGTGATATCTATCTGTTAAAAAACTAATAGTCAGCTTTCCAGGTGGTCTCCTCACTCTGTTTTATGTTATAATATATACATGGAAAAAATTAGGGAGCAATTAAAAAACACTATAAAAGAATTATACGGAATTGATTTTGATGTCGACTTATCAGAAGCTCCAGAGAACATTTCCGCCGATTATTCCACGAATGCCCCTCTAAAACTTGCCAAAGATTTACATAAACCACCAATGGTTATCGCTGAAGAATTAAAAGAAAAAATAGATGGCGCTTCCGTATCGGCTCCTGGATTTTTAAATTATACCGTTGATGATGAATATCTAAATCACGAGATTGCCGAATTGTCTGAAAATTTTGAAAGCATTGTATCGTCCGACGAATACGCTGGAAAGACGATCATCTGCGAGTTTTCTGATCCAAATCCATTCAAAGTATTGCACGTCGGCCATCTTTACACATCTATCGTTGGTGATTCGATTTCGCGTCTTTTTGAAAACGCCGGTGCCAAAGTCATTCGAGCAAATTTTGGTGGCGATGTTGGTCTCCACGTTGCTAAGACCATGTACGTCTTAAGGCAAAAATCTATTGAAGAGCTTACAATCGAAGACATTGCAAGATGCTATGTTGAGGGAACTGCGCTTTACGACGAAGATGAAGCTGCCCACGAAGAAATAACTAAACTAAACAAAGAAATATATAAGATTAATAGCGAAAATTTCCACGATTCCGATCTTGCTAGGCTATATTGGCGCGGCCGCGAGCTGTCGTATGATTATTTCAACGATTTTTATGCCAAAATCGGTGTTAAATTTGACAAATACTATCCAGAATCCACCGTCGCTGCGCTTGGTCTGAACACCGTTAAAGACCAGCTTGGCAGAGGTGTATATGAAATAAGCGATGGAGCCACCATCTTTAATGGTGAAAAATTTGGTCTTCATACCCGTGTCTTTATTAATAAAGAAGGCGTTCCAACATACGAAGCAAAAGATGTTGGCCTTATTCTCACCAAATGGCAAGACTATCATTTTGATAAATCAGTTGTAATTACTGGTAGCGAACAACTTGATTATATGAAAGTTGTTTTAAAATCTATCGAACAATTTGAGCCAGATTTAGTAGCAAGAACCAGCCATCTGATTCATGGCCTCGTGAAGCTACCAGGAAACGTCAAGATGTCCTCCAGAAAAGGTAATTTTCTAAAAGCCGTCGATGTTCTCGACATGATTAAAGACGAGCTGAAGGCTGAATATAATTCCGAAGACGAAAAGGTTATCTTAGCCGCCACCAAATATGCATTTCTAAAATATAAGATGGGCGGCGATATTATCTTTGATCCAAAGGAATCCGTTAAAATGACTGGTAATTCTGGTCCATATCTTTTATATTCTGCTGTTCGTGCCAAAAAGATTCTTCAAAAGAGTGAAGCTAAAGGTGAACAAAAAGAGAATTACAAACTAGAGCCAGCCGAAAGAAATCTTATTAAGAAAATCTTAGATTATAAAACCGTACTAAAGGATGCCACCGACGAAATGTCTCCACATAAAGTCGCAAACTATTTGTACGGACTTGCCCAAGACTTTTCTCGTTTTTACGAAAACTGCCAAGTTAATGGTTGCGACAAAGAGATTGAACGCCTAAGATTGGTTCGCACTTATCTTCATGTCATGACACATGGCTTAAATATTCTCGGCATTAATATTCCGGAGGAAATGTAAATGAAAAAAGCAAAACTGCTCTGGATCGACCTAGAAATGACTGGTTTAGATCCAGAAAAAGATAAAATTCTAGAGGTTGCAGCTATTGCCACCGACATGGAGCTTAACGAAATTGCTCACATGGAAGCAGTAGTAGGGGTTGACGAAGCTCTCATGAAAGAGCGTATGGTCGGTGAATTTTGGGTCAAAAACCAAAGTAGTTACGACGCTTTATTTAAACAAAATGCTACAGGTCAAGATATCAAAGACGTTGAAAAACTTCTCTTGGAATTCCTGGACCAGTATTTTGGTGCAGAAATCTATCTTGCAGGCAATTCTATCCATCAGGATCGCAGATTCATTGAAAGGGAAATGCCAGAGCTAAATAAAAGACTCCATTACCGCATGCTCGATGTTTCGGCTTGGAAGATTTATTTCGAAAATGCTTTGAATAAAAAATTTATTAAACCAGACAATCACCGTGCCTTAGATGACATTAATGGTTCGATTGAAGAGTTCAAGTGGTATTTGTCATTTATTAAAAGGTAGGGAATATGAAAATAGAAGAAGTCACCGGTATCGGGAAATATGATGAGAAAATCGAAAAAGAACGAACATTATATTTAAAAGACGAAAAAGTCTTTCTTGTTGTCAATAAAAACACCATTGAAGTCCGTACGGATAGCGAACTCAGTAAACTTCTCAAGGAAAAATATGAATCCGTCATGGAGTCACGTTATTTTGGCCGCGGTGGCATCGAAATTGTGTTAGCCGGTCAGCTAACAAAAAGCGAACTAGAAGATCTAGTTCGCTTAAGCTACAATCTTAGCTAATTATTTTTCTTTCTTAGCTTCACGACGGCGATTCAAACGATTCATCGCCTTAACTATCATAAAGATTACCCAAGCGATAATCAAGAATTGAATCACATTTTGGATAAAGCTACCGTATCTAATTACTGCTTCGTCACCAGTGCCGAAGAAGTTAGGAATTGTGATAACAAGACCAGTGAAATCAACGCCACCAGCAATTAGCCCCACGATTGGCATAACGATATCATTCACAAGGGAATTAACAATCGCCGTGAATGCGCCACCTACTGCCACACCTACGGCGAGTTCAACTACCGATCCGCGGTTAATGAATTCTACAAACTCTTTTTTTAGGCCATGGCTTTTCTCGCGTGCAGCTGCTAGTTTCTCTTTTGCTTTTTCTGACTTTTTCTCGGTTTTTTCTGCCATTTGGCTCCTTTCTTATTTTGCTTCTGAGAAATTTTTAAATTGTTCACTGAGATTATCTAAACTCTTAAACGAAGCATTCAAAAAATCCTTGTACGATTGATCACTCACCGCACCATAGATAGTTTTCATCTCCGTTTGAATTAGAGAAATCTCAGACGACATCTTGGCTGCAAAGATACGGTCAAGCATCCCGTTAATCTTTGCTTCAAATAACTCATTATGAAGCTCTTGTTGAGATGCTTCAAACTTTGCTTTGGTTTTCTTATTTTCAGAACCACTCTTATAGGAATATTTAGTCGTGATATATTTAGTAAGCTCGCTATTCGTATTAGAAAGAACTGTGTTCAAAGACGCACCGTTCGCTCTTAAACCAGAGTTTTTAATGTAAGGTTGGAAGTTAGTAATCTCCTGAGTTGTGCCATCAAGATGAAGCTTAAGTGCTACAGATAAGTCTTTTGCGCTCTTTTTATTGCCACCCACAATTGAACCAAAAATAATAATACCAATTACTGCTACCACCCCAATCAATGCTATTTTAAAAATCGGTGAAGAAAGTAGTCCTGATTTTGGTGCCTTTGGTGGGCGAACATTATTAGAGATTTGCGAGAGATACTCTTGTTGGTTCATGCTATAATTATACCATGAACGATGCGAAGGAGGAAATTAAATCTCGGCTTAGCATTGAAGATGTGGTTGGGCGCTATGTGGAGCTGAAACGGGCCGGCCGTAACTTAAAAGGCCATTCACCTTGGGGAGTAGACAAAACTCCAAGTTTTATGGTTTCTCCAGAAAAAGGCATTTGGCATGATTTTTCCGCCAACAAAGGCGGCGATATTTTCACCTTTGTTATGGAAGTTGAGGGAATCAGTTTCAAAGACGCAATGGAAAAGCTTGCTGCTGAAGCCGGGGTTGATTTAACTAAATATCGTGGCGGTGATCCAAATATCACCAGGCGAAAACTTCGCGCTAAAGAAGCCTTAGAACTTGCCACTCGTTATTATCAAGCCTGTCTTGCCCGTAATCGCAACGTCTGTGAATACGTTTTTTATAAACGAAACTTAAATCGCGGCACCGTAAGAGAATTCAAAATTGGCTATTCTCCAGCAAGCGGCAAAGCCCTTTACGACGTCTTAACAAAACGCGATTTTAAAGATCAAGAGCTTCGCGACGCCGGTCTTTTAAACCAATACGGAAAAGATATGTTTAGAGATCGCATGATGATACCATTTATTGATACTACCGGCAACATTATCGGGTTTACTGCTAGGATTGTTGGTAAAGGTGAACCAAAATACTTGAACACCCAAGATACAATTCTATTCAATAAATCACGCTTTATCTTTGGTTTGCACAATGCCAAAGAATCTATCCGAAAAAATGGCTTCGTAGTCATTGTGGAAGGAAATATGGATGTCATTTCGTCTCATCAAGCAGGTGTCAAAGAGGCAGTTGCTACATCCGGCACTGCTATGACGGAACAACAAATCAAAGCTCTTTCAAATCTCACATCAGATATTCGTCTTGCCTATGATGGCGATGAAGCTGGCGTTAAAGCGACAGAACGTGCTATCATGCTAGCCGGTGATCTCGGCATTGATCTAACTGTAATTTCCGATTATCACGGTGCCAAAGACCCAGACGAACTAATTCAAAAAGACCCAAAGCTTTGGCAACAAGCTGTCGAAGAGCGTGTGCCAGCTGTTGATTGGCTTCTTCAAAAATATGAAGAAAATCTCAACCTCCGCCTCGCCCCCGACAAAAAGAAATATTCCGATGTCGCCTTAAAACTTCTCGGTTATATTAAAGATGAAGTTGAACGTGCCACCTATGAAGAAAAAGTTGCCAAAAAACTTGGTATCGAGGTTGAAATACTGCGAAAAAAAGGCACTCGCTTGACTAAAAAACTTGAGGAATCTGCAAATAGTAAGTTCTATAAGAAACCAAAAACTACTATTATTCCAGACCATATTAAGAAAATGGAAAATAGTCTTCTGGCTCTAAAAATTTTCGGCGGAGTCACAAAAACTAAAATCCCATTTGATGTTCCAGAAGAAGAAACTAAAATTGATGAACTTGAATTAATCTTTTCGAGCGACCATGAAAACATCAAAGACCCAGATTACGAAAAAGAGGCCGCCGAATTAATGGGGCGCTATAACGCTGAATATAAAAAAGAACGTATCAAAGAACTAAACGAAAAACTATCCACCGTTGACGAAGAATCTACAGAGTACGACAAGATACTGCGAGAGATTACTGACTTGCAAAAATCCTAAATCTAGTCTATACTTTATTCAATGAATTCTAATAGTGATGATATTTTGAATCCAAGCGATTTAGCGCTTGATTTTGATGAGCCAGAATCATCTGATCTCGAAGGAGAAGAAGAGCTTAGCGACGAAGATCTCGCCATTACGGCCGAGAATGTCGACGCTTTTGCTGATGATTCTGTTCGCCTCTATCTTCGTGAAATTGGTAAAATTCCACTTCTCACCCCAGAAGAGGAAGCCGATCTCGCACAGCGTATTGTAAAAGGTGACAAAAAAGCTAAAGACAAAATGGTTGAATCAAACATGCGTCTTGTTGTTTCAATTGCTAAACGCTATGGTGGTCGTGGTCTCGACTTCCTTGATCTCATCCAAGAGGGAAATACTGGTCTTCTTCGTGCTGTTGAAAAATTTGATCCAGAAAAAGGCTTTAAATTTTCAACCTACGCCACTTGGTGGGTTCGCCAAGCCATCACTCGTGCTATTGCTGATCAGGCTCGTACCATTCGTATTCCAGTCCATATGGTTGAAACGATTAATAAGGTTCTTCGTACCACTCGTAAGCTCACTTCCGAGCTAAATCGCGAACCAACCAATGAAGAAATCGCTAAAGAACTCGATATGGAGCCAGAAAAAGTAGACTATGTCATGCGCATCAAACAGGACATCGCCTCTCTTGATGCTTCCGTCGGTCGTGAAGGTGATGATGAAGATTCCGTACTCGGTGATTTTGTTGAAGATGAAGAACGCGATTCGCCAGAAGATTCTGCCGCTAACCAAATTTTAAAAGAACAATTATCAGAAATAATTGCAACCCTCACCGACAGGGAACAAAAAATCATTCGCCTCCGTTTTGGTATCGGTGGCGGTCGTCCTCATACTCTTGAAGAAGTCGGTAATGAATTTGATGTTACCCGTGAGCGTATCCGCCAGATTGAAGCAAAGGCTCTCTCAAAACTTCGCAAGAATAAAGATACGAAAAAACTACACGAATATCTAAAATAGGAGGTATATGTTAAAAAAACTAACTATATTTGTAGCAACACTCGTAATGGGTATTGCTGTTTTGGCCGTACCGACCGCTAATGTTATGGCAGATGGCCCTAGTCAGCACAGCCAGACTACTCACCAAAACGTAGCAGTTAATGACGGCGGCACAAAAACAGCTATTTTAAACAAATGTGGTTCGCAAGCTGACGATGAAAACGGCGGCGGCATCATGTGCCTTCTAAGAGAAGGTCTTAATATCATGACTTACGTCGTTGGTGCTCTTGGTTTTGCTGCCATTGTTTGGTGTGGCATCCTCTATCTCACCGCTGGCGACAATGAAGAACAAGTCAAAAAAGCCAAACGTCGTATCTTTGAAGTGATTGTTGGCGTTGCTCTATTTATTCTTGCTAACGCCATTGTTCAATGGCTCACCGGTGATACCCCAGATACTGGCAATATCTTTCCTCCAGCAATTTACTCTATTATCGGGTAAATTATGCGTCGTCTATTAGTTGTTTATAATCCAAACTCTTCAAATTATATTCGTGTAAAAAACGAAGTTTTAGATAGGTTGCCAGAATTAAATGGCTTCATTATTGGTAAATTTATCATCGAAAAAGCACCTTTTGAAAAAAACGTTGATCGTTTAATTAAGGTCTTACAAGATGGCGATATCGTTCTTTCTGCTGGCGGTGACGCTACGGCTTCTGTTTGTGCAAACGCCATTTTAATCTCCGAGAAAGACGCTTCGCTCTCAGTCTTACCTTACGGAAACTTCAACGATCTAGCAAGAACCTTGAGAACATTTGAATTAGACGACGTTTTAAAGAATGATTTTAAAACTGTGAATCTTTATCCTCTAGATATTATTGCTGATGGAGAACATTGGCGCTACGCAACCTGTTATGTCACAATCGGCATGACTGCCGAAGCTGTCGAGCTATTTGATAATCAAAAGATTCGTAAAAAACTTCAAAAAGGCCACAAAAGCTCTTGGCGTTCATACATTTATCTGGCTAAATGGTATTTTAAAAATCGTCGCAAAAAAACATTTATCCCAGAATTTAAGCTAAATGGCGTGTTACAGCACAAAAAAACTTCAGATTATGCCGCCGTGAATGGTCGTTCAATGTCTCGTATTATGAAGGGCGGGGAAGACTATTTGAAACCAGTTATTTTTAGAAGCGAAACCGACCGTCTCGCTACAAATCTATGGCGTCTAGTAAAACTAATGACGAAAAGTATTCTTTCGCGCGTGCCTGGACACGACACCAAGGGTGACGTACTAGAATTTTTGGAACCATCAGATGTAGAACTTCAAGCCGAAGGCGAGTATAAGACCTTCGAAAAGGTTAATAAAATTGAGATTAGGAAAACCAAAAAATGTCTGAAAGTAGTTCAAAACTAGAGCAAATCATCGCCTACATGAAGACGCACTGGCCTAGCCAGGTCAAACCAGAGTGGCAAGTGGGTTTAAATGACTATGCTACAATTCTCCCAAAAGTTCTAAAGGACTTAACTATATCAAAAACCAAGAGTCGTAATTTAATTCGCATTGCTGGGCTATCCGGTTCCGGTAAAACCACTCAACTTCTTCCTGCTACCGAAAGCTATTTTAAGAATAGGGAATTAGACCCAGTTTTAGTTGCAGCCCGTGTTTTCGTAGAATATCACCCCCATTTTAAAGAAATCAGGGACTACTACGGTGAAGAAAACCTTCGCAAGATGACTGATGAGTTTTCAACAATTATGCTCTTTCTCGCTATTACGGAGCTAATTAAAAATGGCTACGACATTATTCTAGATGTAACTCTCCTTGATCCAGCGATGGAAAAAATCCTTCAGGAGATGCTTGAGGCGGCCAAATATAATCAGATCATTTTAATGATTGCCATTTCTCCAGTTATTACGGAAAAGTTTTTAAGTGGCCGCGCTTGGCGACACACCAAAGAAACCGAAGAGGAATTCATTCGCGCGACCAAAAAGTCACTTGTTTACTATGCAGAAAACCATCCAGATACGCATATTATTCTTTGGAGTGTTTATGATAAACCACCAATCTTTGATGGCAAAATCAAGGACTGTTTGGGGATATTTGAAGATTATCAAATGCGTACGCTTCCTCCGAAAAAAGATGATGATGAGCGCCGTGAGGCTAAAATAGAATATCTTAAAAATCTTTAATTAAAGCTCTGGTAAAGTGATTTCTGGAAAATTAGTTCTAATATGGTCGGCGTAGCCAGCATCGATGTTTTTCCAGGCTTCTTTCATACGGTCGATATCGGCCGTATCTTTAAACTGTGACAAAAATGCCGATTCAAAATCCTTTGGTACTGGACGAGAAAGTATTCTCGCCTCATCCATCTGTGGGTTACCTGTACCAGCAAAGCAGAAATCAATTACGCCAATCACTTTATCATTCTCATCGAGAAGGATATTTCCAAGATTTAAATCTCCGTGCACCAGTTTATTTTGCTCTGTCGCTTTGATAAAATCATGGTCTGCATCGATGTGTTTAGCGTAGTGCTCGTAATCTAGCTCTTTTAAAAAATTCGACAAAGGATATTTTACTTCTTTTGGTGCACCGCGAAGATCAATTCCAGAAAGTTCCTTAATAAACTTTGCAACATCATATGCTGCCCCAGTTAAAGCGGTGTGCGATAGATGATAAATCCTATCTCCAAGCGTATACCCCTCAATTTTTTGATGTACTGAATACGGGCGGTGTTTTTTATCATAATAAAGTTTCATCTGTGGAGTATAAAAACTAGTTTTACCATCCACAAAATTACAAACGGCCGCATCTTTTATAATCATTTTTGACCAAAAAGGGTTTCTCGGAAATCTGAAAAAATACGATCCTTCGTTTGTAGTAACTTCAATTACGATATTTGTCCACCCAGTTAGAATATGCTCGGTCTGTACAATTTTTTTCTCTGGGAAAGTCTCGGCAATAATCTTATCTAACGGGTCCTTGGTAGTAAAAAAACTCACCATATATATATTATATCATGTTATACTTAAGATATGGAAAATGTAAAAATCCTCGCTATTGTTGGCATGAGCGGTAGTGGTAAATCCGTCATTGTCGACCATCTTACCGATAAAGGCTATCCTAAAGTATACTTTGGGGGCATGATCTATAAAGAAATGGAAAAACGCGGCATCGTGCGCACCGAAGATGGTGAATCTGAAAAAGAATTCCGCGAAATGATTCGCGAAACAGAAGGCAAAGACTGGGTAGTTCGCCAAGTCATCGCCGAGACTAAAGATCTTATCTCTGCCGGCCAAAAGCGAATCATTCTAGATGGCGTTTATTCATGGACCGAATACAAAACTTTAAAACATGAATTTCCGCAGTGTTTAACCTTCATCGCCATTGTTGTAGATAAAAAACTTCGCTATAAGCGTGTAGCTGTTCGTCCAAACCGTCCTTTTGATACTACTGCCATCCGTGAACGCGACCGCTCTGAAATTGAAAACCTAGAAAAAGGTGGGCCAATCGCCGCCGCGGATTATTATGTACTAAATAACGGCACCATCGAGGATGTAAAAACTCGCGTGGACGAAATACTAAAGGAGATTGAGTTTTGAGTAATCTAGACAACATATCAAACGTTGCGTACAAAAAAGGGAACTGGATGCGCTATTCTTTCTGGGCAATCGCCGCTGCCGCCATCTTTATCCTTTTTTCAATGTTTTTTAATACGATGTTTAATAATGGCGAAATCTCTGCTGCCGTACCAGAAGGTTACACTTTTGCGGTAACTGATCATTACGCTGAAGGAAGTAACCTTCGTACAACCTATTATGTCTATAAAGACCATATTATCGTTGAAGACGAAAGCGTCTATAATAACGTCGTAAACCGTACTCTTTTAATCTATGACAACATTAGTACTGCAAATTTGAAGTTAGATGAAAACGATACCACAGAAGTCTGCGAGCTCGGTGCATGCTACCAACGCCCAAAGGTTCTAGCGGTCATCAAAAAACTAATTTCGCGTAGGGTTGGCCGCGAGTATATAGGATTGTAATCATGAAACGCCTGGTTTTAATCGATGGAAAATCGGTTTTTTACCGTGGCTACTATGCAATGGGCGCCCTTAGCCTCTCAGATGGTACTCCGACTGGTGGCATCTATGGCTTCGCTGCTATTGCTATGGAAATTGTTAAGAAGATTAATCCTACTAAGGTCGTTGTGGCATGGGATTCTCATACTTCAGTGTCAAAGCGTCGCGCCATTTATCCAGACTACAAAGCTGGTCGCGTCAAGCCAGGCGAAGATTTTTACGCTCAAATTCCACTTCTAAAAGAGCTGATAAAAGATTTAGGTTGGGATTTTGTCGAATTAGACAATTACGAGGCTGATGATATTATCGGCACACTTAGTCAAAAAGCCGACGAAGCCGGCGACTATGAAACATTCATTATTTCTTCTGATCTCGATATGCTCCAAATCATCGATGATAATACTCATATGTGGCGTATTCTTAAAGGCTTTACAAATATTGAAAAAATCGATGTTAAGGAATTTGAAGAGAAATACGGCATTAAAAAGAATCAATTTCTTGATCTTAAATCGCTTAAAGGCGATTCTTCTGATAACATTCCGGGCGTCCCGGGAATTGGCGAAAAAACCGCCGCAAAGCTCTTAAACGATTACGGCACACTAGATAATATTTATGACAATCTAGACAAAATTTCTGGTGCGCTAAAAGAAAAATTATCATCTGGAAAAGATAGTGCCTACATGTCTAAACAGATTGCAAAAATCATGTTCGACGCCCCAGTTGAATTAAACGATATCCCAGATTTTGAATTTAATAAAGATCAAATCATCTCTGGCTTAAAGAAACTCCAATTTAATTCGCTTATCCGTAAAATCGAAAAAGAAGCTTCTATTAAAAAAACAGAAAAAGCGCCAGACAGTCCTGCACTAATCACGGATGCTCCAGTTGCTCCAACTCCAGTAAAAGTAGTAGAATCTGCTGATTTGCCTCTTATTAGTTACGACATAAAAAGCGATATGCATAAAAATGCAGCCCTCGCAAAAAAAGTCCTTTCAGGCGAAAAATTTTGGGATCTTTCTCAAGCAGCATTTCTCATTAACCCGCTCGCTCGTAGCACTGAAGAGGAACGCTCTTCCAATTTAGTTGCAGTTTATCACGAGCAAGTCGAAGCCTTTAAAGATGCCCCAAGGCTTTATTGGGTTTTAACAGAGCTTGATTTACCACTTATTCCAATTCTTTACAAGATGGAAGAAAAGGGCATGCTAATTGATAAAAATTATTTCAAAAATCTCCAAGAAGAGTATTTAGAAGAAGTAAAAAAACTCGAAAAAGAAATCTATGCTCTTGCGAACAAAGAATTTAATGTAAATTCACCAATTCAACTTTCAGAAGTGTTATTTACTGATCTCAATTTGCCGACCAAAGGCATCAAAAAGACCTCCCGTGGTTATTCTACTGGCGCCAAAGAACTTGAAAAGCTAAAAGATTTGCATCCAGTTATTCCAAAAATTATGGAATATCGCGAAGCTGCAAAACTCCTCTCTACCTACATCACCCCAATTCCGGACCTTGCCGATAATAATAATCGTATTCATACTACCTTTACCCAAAATGTGACTGCCACTGGCCGGTTGTCCAGTTTAAACCCAAACCTTCAAAATATTCCAGTTCGTACTGAAGAAGGAAAACGCATTCGCACTGGCTTCGTAGCACCAGAAGGGAAAGTCCTAGTTTCTGCCGACTATTCGCAGTTTGAACTCCGCCTGGCCGCAGTTTTATCAGGCGACAAAAAGCTCATCGACGATTTTAATTCCGGTATCGATATTCATACAAAAACCGCCTCAGAAGCATTTCATGTACCGTTTTCCGAGGTTACTAAAAATCAGCGCCGCGCTGCAAAAGTAATCAATTTCGGCATTATTTACGGTATGAGCGTTAAAGGATTGTCCGATGCAGCTGGCATGCCATTTTACGAAGCTAAGAAGTTTATTGAGGATTACTTTAAACTTCGTGCTCCTATCAAGCAAAAATTAGATAGTTTCTTAAAGCAGGCAAGGGAACAAGGTTACGTAGAAACATTTTACGGTCGTCGCCGTCCGACTCCAGATGTTAAATCCACCAATTTCATTATCCGCCAGGCCGCTGAACGTGCCGCTGCTAACATGCCAATCCAGGGAACAGAAGCCGACCTGATGAAACGCGCTATGATTAATGTCGATCAATCTTTACCAGCTGGTGCTGAACTTGTAATGCAGGTGCACGATTCGCTGATTGTTGAATGTGACGAGAATATTGCAAATGAAATTGCAGTTTTGTTAAAGCATAAAATGGAATCCGTTGCACCGGAACTCGCCATCAAACTTGCCGTAGAAGTTACAATCGGCAAGAATTGGGGCGAACTTTAATTGTGGAAAAATTCCATATTTAGTGTTAAAAAGTCCTTGACAACCGCTATATATAGCGTTTATAATGAATTTCAGGTAATGCTTATAATAAATACTAAGTCCACTGGACAGAAAGAAAACCAATGAAGAAAATCATCTACAAGAATCCGAACGACGCCTGCAATTTCGATCTCAAGCGCTTCGTGAAATCGCTCGAAAGGTATGCTAAAGTTGACGAAAAAGAAGTTAAGGCTGCTCTCGAAGATTTCGAACAATACGAAACTATGCACGTTTCATGCCTTGTAGAAGTGGGTATGAATTTGATTGCTAAGAAGGAAGGAGAAGCCGCCGCTAAAGAGTATTTCAAAGAATACGCTGAATACTTTGATGAGGGCAAATTTGAGCGCCTTCGCCGCATTACTGGCTATCTAGTAGGCACGCTTGATCGTTGGAACGATGCTAAAAAAGCCGAGGAACACGCCCGCGTCAAGCACTCTGTAAACTCTGCCATCGATGATGCTGAGCGTTTAGCTGCACTTGAGACTCAAGCCATGGAGCAGAACATCGCCTACGCTCACTGAGGTGTGATATAATACGGGTATGCCAGAGCTACCCGAGGTTGAAACAATTAAACGTGGTCTAAGTAAGTTTATTATAAATAAGAAGCTTACAAAGACCACGATTTTGTGTGGTAAATCTTTTATTGGCGCCCCAGTTACCGGTACAGTTAAAACTATTCGTCGCTTCGGAAAAGCTTTAATCATTGACCTAGATAATGGCAAATCTCTCATGATTCATCTCCGCATGACTGGCCAATTAATTTACGATGGCAAAGAGCGCTACGCTGCTGGGCACCCAAGTGATAATTTTACCGATAAACTCCCTAATAAGCAGACCCGTGTTATTCTTGAATTTGATTCCGGACCGCTTTATTTTAATGACCAACGTAAATTTGGTTTTATTAAAGTTGTTGATACAGATAAAGTAGAAAAAGATGATTTCATCAAAAAACTTGCCAAAGAACCATGGGTAATGACGCCAGAAGAGTTCTATGAAAAACTCCAAAAACACAAGAATTCTCTAATCAAAGCCACGATTCTTGATCAAACGATTATCTGTGGGCTCGGCAACATTTATGCCGACGAAGCTCTATTTGCATCTAAAATCCATCCAGAAAGAAGATGCTCAACTATCACAAAAAACGAGGCTAAGCTTCTTCTAGAATCCGCCAGAAAAGTAATGGACGAGTCCATCGCCTCAGGCGGCTCCACCATGGCCACTTACGTAAAAGCTGACGGCACAAAAGGGGATTATCTCGAGAAATTCGCTCAAGTTTTTCGCCACGAAGGTAGACCTTGTGTAAGATGCGGTGAAAAAATAATTAAGATTCGTGTCGCTGGTCGCGGCACCCACATTTGTCCTAACTGCCAAAGGAAAAACCATGATTAGAATCTTTTACGGAGACGACCGCGTCAAAGCTAACGCTGAAATTAAAAGGCTGCTAGGCGATAACTACGAAATCATGGACGGTCAAGACTTAGAACTTGGCGATCTCCCAAACATTTTTATGGGAGTATCACTCTTTGCCGACAAAAGAAACATCCTTATTCGTGATTTCACAGTTAATAAAGCCGCTTTCGAACAACTAATAAACTATCTAAAAACTCCTCATAATATCATTCTCCTAGAATCGAAGCTTGATAAAAGATCAAGTATTTTTAAAGAGTTAAAAGATAAAATTGAAATTAAAGAGTTTAATCTTCCAGAAGACCCTAATTTTAAACTTGTTTTTGATATCTTTCACACTGCTAGACGCGACGGCAAGAAAGCCATTGAAATGCTTGAAAAAATAAAAGAAATAGAAGACCCTATGATGTTTTCTGGTCTTATGTTTTCACAAGCAATTAAGGACTATTCCTCTCATCAGGGAATTAAAGAAAAAAATATCTTAAAAGAACTATCCAAACTTGATTTAGATATGAAATCAGCCAAGGTAGAACCTTGGCTGCTAATTGAATCTTTTTTGCTTAGGCTAGCGTCTATTTAGCTAGTTTTACACCAGCTTTTTTTGCAAACTCGTGAAGATTGGCTTTGCGACGTGAAGCAGTATTCTTCTTAAGAAGGTCTTTTTTCACGGCTTTATCGTACTCAGATTGAGCAGCAGCCAAAGTCTTGGCGTTAGGATCAGCTTTAAAAGCCTTTACAGCAGCCTTGATATCCTTCTTGATTTCTACATTATGCTTCGTGCGCTTGTCAGCTTGACGAGCAGCCTTCTTGGCAGATTTAATAATCGGCATTTTTTTCCTATATAGATTAAAAATTAATTACTTTTACACATTATAACCCTTTTCTCTCTAAAAGTAAAGAGTAGATTATTCGGCAGATTAATTAAAAAGCTTGCACTTACGTCAAGCTTATGGTAATATGAAGGTTAGAAAGGTAAAAATGCCTGATCAGGATAACACAAAAACACAGCCAGTAGACTCGCCTACTCCTGCAAAAGACACAGGAGACGATAATCCGACTCCAATCATTCCAGGTGATGCTGTTTCTGATGCTGGAAAACCTGATGATAAGGATGCACCAAAAGAAGAAGCGCAGGATAATACCGAAATAATGTCCTCCGTTGCTTCAAAGATCGGCGAATCTCATAATATTCTTGTTGCTTTATCTTCTGATCCATCTATCGACGAGCTCGCTGCCGCAATCGGCCTTTCTTTATTCCTCGATCGTATCGGCAAACGTGTTACCGCCATTTATTCAGGTAATACTCCGAATGTCCTCAAGTTTTTAAAACCAGAAGAAACCTTTGAACAATCTGCAGATATCTTACAGGATTTCGTTATTGCTCTTAATAAGGAGAAGGCAGATCATCTACGTTATAAACTCGACGGTGACTATGTCAAAATTTTCATTACCCCATATCGTTCTCGCATTACTGCTGACGATCTTGAATTCTCATATGGTGACTTCAACGTTGACCTCGTGATTGCACTTGACGTAGCAAATGGTGTCGACCTTGATGATGCGCTCCGCGAACATGGTCGTATTATGCATGACGCCGTTGTCGTAAACGTTACTACTGGTAAGCCAGGCAAACTTGGTGAAATCGAGTGGAGCGACAAAACTGCCAGCTCGGTATCTGAAATGATTGCCGAACTTCTTTATGGTATCAATAAAGAAGGTCTCCAAAAAGAAGAAGCCACCGCATTCCTCTCAGGTATCGTTGCTTCTACTAACCGTTTTGCTACTGCTAGCACCACTTCCCGCACGATGAAGCTATCCGCTCGTCTCATCGATTCCGGCGCCAATCAACAGCTGATTTCAAAGAATATTACCTCTGATATTGATAACGAAATGTTTAGTTATGCTGGCGGATTTGAACAATCCGATCGCGATAGAACCAAACTTGATATTGCCCATGGCAACGAAGAAGGTGTCGACGAATCTGTCGAGATTGATGCTTCAGTTAATGAAAAAGAATCAACACTTTTAAACGACTTAAAAGCCGCTGAAGCCAGCCTTTCCGGTGTTGCTGCAGAGGTTACGCCAGATGATAGCAATAAACCAGTTCGCATTGATAATAATGAAGTAAAAGAAGAAAAAGAAGAGGAAGAAAAACCTGAAGCTCCTGAAATAGTCGCAGAAGAAAAAGCTCCAGAAGTTGAAGAACCAGAAGTTACTGGCACTGAATACACCGCAAGTAATTCCTCTGTTCCAGAGCACGAACAAAGCGTTGAAGAACAATCTGCTGCTAACAATTTTGAAGCCGCAGTAAAGCCAGAAAAAGTCATTGCACCACCAACAGATTTCGCTCCAGAGACTCTAGGCGAGGGAACTAATAAATACGGTCGCATGCTTGAGGATGCACTCGCTGAAGCTCAAGCTGAGCTCTCCGCTCCAGGCGCGATTATCGCTAGCCCGTCCGAGATGCCAAATCCGGCCGCCGCCGCCGCTCCATTTGCTGCCGCTAGACCAGAAATTAACGGCGTCCCAGATATAAATTACATGCCACTTCCAGGTGATGAAGTTTTGCCTCCACCTCCAACCCCACCAATCGGCATGGATGGTGCCGGTGCCCCAATTGTCGGTGTTGGCCCACAGCCAGCCATGCAAGACCAAGTCTATGGTGCCCAGGCCGCCAACCCTGGTGCTTTCCAGATCCCAGGTGTTTAATCCTTGCAATTTGATTAAAAGTACGATATAATAACGAATACAGTGGAATCGTAGCTCAGTTGGTTAGAGCGCTGCCCTGTCACGGCAGAGGTCGCGAGTTCGAGTCTCGTCGGTTCCGCCATTTTTTTGTTTCTAAAATATGGTACAATATAACCATAAATGTCATATAAAAAGTTAGTTTTAGGTGTAATATTGTTGCTACCTGCTATATTTATGCAGGGTGCATACGCAGAGTCCACTGCTACGGATAATATTTCCGTTAATATACCAGTTTCTTGCTCTATGACCAGCACTATCGGGAGTGCCCATACCGCCGTTGTGGAACTTGGTACATATGAAGATGAAATAGGTGAAACTACTTTTAGTGTCTTTTGTAATGACGCTGGTGGGTTTGCTGTTTATGCGGTAGGGTATAGCGATAATACATATGGGAACACTGTGATGAAGCCATCTGTATTAGATGCTTCAAATGGTATAGTTACTGGAACGGCAATTTCCGGAAACACATCTAACTGGGCAATGAAATTAACCGCTGTTTCTGGGACTTACGCCCCTACATTAGCAACGGGTTTTAATAATTATCATGCAATACCAAATGAATACACAAAAGTTGTTTCATTTGCAGCCAATACAGATTCCGTATCAGGGTCATCATTCAAATCTACTTACGCTGCATATGTATCTCAAGCACAAGCCGCTGATACGTATACGGGAAAAGTAAAATATACTATAGTTCATCCAAGTACTCCAGCCACACCAGAAAATCTAAGTATTATGCAAAATTTTTCACCATCTGAATGCACTTCTACTCCAACTAGAGTAGTTGATAACCGTGATAATCACATATATACTATCCAACGCCTCGCCGACGATCATTGCTGGATGATGGATAATCTAGATCTCGGGAGAGAAGATTTAACAGTAGACCTCACAAGCCAGAATACTAACCTCGTAACTACCATTTCGGCAGATACCTTTAATAGTTGGCGAACGACAGAAGGAACGAATACGACTGCCACTGGCGAGTTTATTCCATTAGAGGGCACCGATCCTATAGCAAATACTACCTATGGCACCCTATATAATTATTACGTGGCTTCAGCAGGTACCGTCTATGGTGATAACGGCGCCATCAAGACAGATTCCGATATCTGTCCTGCGGGATGGAGATTGCCTACAGGAAGTACTTATAAAGAATATTATAGTCTAGCAATAATATACAATGAGTCTATAAATTCTTTCCGATCCCCGATCCACGGAGGTGGGCTCGCTTTTACTTTTTCTGGGTCTTTCGGAAACGGGGCACCGAGTGGCATGGGCAATACTGGTAAATATTGGGGAGCAAACAGGATGAATGACGCCGTTGATTATATGACTTTTTTGTCATTAACTAAAACAATGGTTAGCCATGGAGGAGGCGGACGTGGTTATGGCTACTCAATTAGGTGTATACTAGATGAGCCAAAGTCAATCACTAATTTGGTGCACTTACAAGATTTTTCAAAGCTTTCCGAAGAAGAAAAAAGCTTAGTAGTGTCCTCTATGCAAGGAAACACTAACTATGAATTAATGGATTCTCGTTATAAGGGTGTATCATATAGTATCGCTAAATTAAAAGATGGCAATCTCTGGATGACAAGTAATCTGGGCGCAATTGACGTTTCGTCATCGTATGCTAGCTATATCAATACTTCAACAAATATATCAGAGAATGCGCCCATAAGTTATACTACAATTAGAAATTGGTTTAAAACATCTGGTTCGGCGGCTCTCACTAGCGGTGAAC
>CAMNAJ010000004.1 GCA_946530935.1 uncultured Candidatus Saccharibacteria bacterium
CAATGGCCGGAAAAGAAGATTTAACTTTCGGCAACGGCGCAATTGTTCGTTGGTACCGTAATCCAAACTTTAATCCATATCAAAGCACAAAAGCCTTAACTGATAAAGTTTCTGGTAGCGTTTCCAATAGCGCCCCTTCCGGCGCACAATTACTATCCGACCATCACGTCACTTTCTATAGTGCCCTAGCATCTGAAAACGGTGGTTATGCCGGACGTAATGCAAATAGTAATTATAATAATGGCTATCTCGCACCAGGTCAGGCGGCTAGCAGCTATCTTCCATTTGGCACCGTTGTATATGTTCAAACCCAGGCTACTGGTGAAGCAAGCTATGCACATGGTAAATATTTCTTAATTACTGATCGCGGCGCCGGCAAAATCGACGGCGATTACGATCTCGATATCTTCCATGACGTAAATAATGCTTCAGAAAATAACTACGCGCCATACGGCTCATCATCTAATGCAAAAATATATAAAGTCGCCGAAGGCGTCTCGTGGGAAACATTTAAGGCAAAATATGGCTGGTAAAAAATCTCAATTTTTAAAAAACTTCACCAAACAACAAAAAATCACTTTTCTAATTGTTGGTATAATTTTTGCAATCGTCGTTATTTATTCACTTATCACACTTTTTTCACGTATTGGTAAAGTTGCTACCACTATTCAGTTCGCACCATATACAGCAACGGTCACTATAAATGGTGAAAAAGTTGACAATAAAAGTACAAAATATCTAATCCCAGGCGAATATACCATAGTCGTAGAAGCAGAGCATTTCGAAACTTTCACGAACACCGTTACTATTTCAAAAGATTATCATTATATGGTTGGTATCCTTAATGCGGCTGATGACGAAGGCGCAAATTATCAATCAACTCATGCTTTCGAATTTGCCGAAGTAGAAGGTCTTGTTGGTGTTGCCATGAACGCCGAAGGTGCCGTACGTAAGAAAAATCATCCAATTCTTAATTATTTACCGATTAATAATTCACTATTTTCAATCAGTTACGAATATGACACAGATAATGTAACACCAATTATTTCCGTCAAAACAACAGCATTATACCTAGATGACGCAGTCGCTAAATTAAAAACCCTAAAGAACGTCGATTTAACTTCCTATGAAATTGTCTTTAAAGTCCAGAATCCTTTTGCTATTTATGACGAAAAAATAACCGCAGATAAACCGATTGACTGTGTCAAAAAATCATTCAACTTGCCTGAGAAATACGTTATCTCCGAAGGCCAAGATTTAACGGATAATTATTATCTTATTCAACTCTATATCGACGACTATGATCTCGATTATAAATATTCACACTATAAAGTACTTCTCCACAAGGACGAAAATAATATGTGGAAAATCGTCACTTCTCCACAACCGCTTTTCACGCAAAAAAATACCCCAAATGTACCAAAAGAAATCCTCGATACGGCAAACAGTTTCTAGAGTATTTTACTAATATCTAAATCAGCCGGCGCTGCCGTACTAGTAATAATCATCTGATAATCTTTAAAATTTTCTACTAAATGTTTTTGTCGCGCGTTATCTAGCTCGGAGAATATATCATCTAACAAAACTACCGGCGCATATCCGGTTTCTTTCTCTAATATTCGCGCCTCAATAAATTTAAGCGCCAAAATCATACTACGAATCTCACCGCGCGACGCTGATCCATCAGCTTTTTTATCATTAAATACAAATTCAAAATCATCTCGATGAATCCCGAATGACGTATACCCAAATAACTTATCGCGCTCATAATTTTGTTCCAGAATCGCTAAGTATTTATTCTCATCACAAATTTCACCTAAATACCGCAAACTACATTTATCGGAATTTTTTGCAATATTGCGGTAAGTATCCGTCAGAGATTCATTAATTTTTTCAAGATATTTTTGTCGTGCATTAATTATCTCCACTCCATAATTTGCGCACATTACGTTCCAAGAGAACAAATCATCGACATTTATCTCTTCATTTTTCAACAAATCATTTCTTTGTTTCAAAGCTTTATTATATTTACCAAGCGCTAACGCATAATGACTATCCATCTGTTTAAATAATTCATCAAAATAGTCACGCCTTCGTGCCGGCGATGAACCGACTAAATACAAATCGTCTGGCTCAAATAGCACGACAGGATATTTGTCTTTCTTTGGTAAACGTAAACTTTTACGGTTATCAATTTCAAAGCTTTTCTTTCTCCCGTCAAATCGAATAATTATATCGCGCGCATCCGCCAAAGTAACTTCGACGCGATAAAAATCCGCATCACGCTTCATTATATCTTTATCCACACCCTTAAAAGATTTTCCACGTAAAGCTAAATAGACTGCTTCCAAAATTGAAGTTTTTCCGCTACCATTTTCCCCAACAATTAATGAAGTTGCACGATTACAATCTAGTTCAAATTCATCATAACAGCGAAAATTTCGTAAATTAACTTTCTTAACAATATTCATTAACTCTTCAAAGGCATAATAATATGCGTGTATTCATCACTTTTTTCGTTCTTAATCACGACTGGTGCTAACTTACCAGAAAAACTAAAACGAATCTTATTTTCCGTCGTTGCATTAATCGCATCTAACAAATAACGAGAATTTAACACTACCTTACCATCTTCCGGCACCTCAACCTCAATATCTGAAGAGTTTTCACCGATCTCGCTCGCTACGGCATAAATCGAGAAAGTACCAGTATCGGTCTTAGCTTCACAAACCACTGAACCGCCAGATTCGCGCGCAAATAATGCTGCAACTTTTGTCATTCTTAAAACTTCAGATTTATCCAATACTAATGTCGCCTTAGAATCCTTCGGAATCAATTGACGATAATCTGGGAAACTTGCATCTATTAACTTGGACGTAATTTCGACTTCACCCATGCGGAAGCGAATCTGTTCATCGGTTACTAAGACTTCAACATGTTCCATGTTATCCGAAAGACTACTTAAAACTTCACGTAGTGCAGAAGTAGGAATAATTGCCTTTACTTCGCTTTTAACTTTATCCACAAACTTTCGATCAGCTAAACGATAACCGTCGGTCGCTGCAATATATAAAGCACCATCAAAAGTATTAAAGTAAACACCGGTAAGAGCAGGGCGCGTCGTATCATTACTAGCCGCAATTATAACTTCGCTGACTGCTTCTTTAAACATATCCACATCTATACTGAATTTAACTGCGGTCTTTTCATCTATTTCTGGCAATTCCGGAAAATCATCCGCTAAAATACCGTTAATTGTAGATTTATATTTGCCAGCCGAAATAGTCAACTTGTCACCATTAGCTTTTAATTTAACCGTTTCATCAGCTGGTAAATTACTAACAAATTCAGCAATTAGTTTTGCGGGTACTGTAATAGTGCCATTTGTTTTAGCTTCCGCATTTACATACTCAACCGTTGCTAACTCTAAGTTTGTAGCAGTTAATGTTAGTTGTTTTTCTTCAGCTCTTAACAGGACATTACTTAAAATTGGCAACCCGGCACGTGTGCTTGCTGCAACCCGACTCACAACATTCAAAGCTTTACTTAGTCGTTTTTGTAAAACTTCAATCTCCATATTTCCTCCATTTAGTTGCTTTATTTTTTTATATATAAATAATTTAGTAGTAGTTATAGTAGTTCTACGTGGAAAACGTGGAAAACTCTTTCTCTAACAGATATAAAATGTGCAATTTTCTCGTGTAAAATCCAGGTGAATAATTTATGTAAAACTCGTGTAAAACTGTAGTTTCTCACAATTCGGCTTGTTAATTTACTTTCATCTTTCCACAATTGGGATTTATTCACATTTTTTGTCCACCGATTTTTCACTTGCTTTTCTACAGACTTATTCACGGCTTTTTCCACATCAATTCGAATAAATTTTTTCTCTCAACTCTGTAATCTGCTCACGCAATCTGAAATCATTTTTTAATGAAGTCTTAACAACTTTTATGCCATGCATAATAGTGGTGTGATCTTTATTGAACTCATTTCCTATTCTGACGGTACTTAATCCGAGTTCTTCATTCATTAAATACATCGCAATTTGGCGTGCATTTTTAATATTCTTCGTTCGTTTTGTGCCATAGAGATCTTTAGATGTTAAATCATAATATTTAGCAACCTTATCGACAACTTGCTTAGGTGAAGCATTGCGCCTTTTTGTGGCAATAATATTCTGACTTGCGATACCATCATCTTCATCGATTAATTCTGATGGCTTAACTCCGCGTAATTCAGCGAGTGCGAGAAATCTGTTTAGTTCGCCTTCTAGATCGCGAATATTAGTACGGATATTATCGGCTAGATATTCTACAGTCTTATCGTCGATTTCTGCACCTAACATTTCCGCTTTCATTTTTAGAATTGCGCAACGTACTTCAAAGTCTGGCATCTGAATATCTATTGGAATACCAGTCATTAAGCGGGACGCTAAACGCGCATCTACCGTGGCGATTTGATTTGGTAGGCGGTCACTACTGACAATAATCTGTTTATTGGCGTTATGTAACTCATTGAAAGTATGGAAAAATTCTTCCTGTGATTTTTCCTTACCGACAATG
Organism: uncultured Candidatus Saccharibacteria bacterium; assembly: GCA_946530935.1. GTDB lineage: Bacteria > Patescibacteriota > Saccharimonadia > Saccharimonadales > Saccharimonadaceae > Nanosyncoccus. The sequence continues at coordinate 4,566 of CAMNAJ010000004.1, forward strand.
TATTGAAAATCATCTACAATTAGGACATCTACGTGACGATATTTCTCGGCAAAACCTTCAATCTTTTTACGCATTGCTTCAACGAACTCATGATAGAACTGTTCAATCGTAACGTATAAAACTTTTTTCTCTGGATAGCGTTCATGAATTTCATTGCCGATTGCTTGGATTAAGTGTGTCTTACCTAAACCGGACCCACCATATATAAAATATGGATTATAGCGTTCACCTGGATGCTCTATGACAGCATGAGCCGCGCTAACTGCGAGGTCATTATTACTACCAATTACGTAATTATCAAAACGATACTTCGGATTAAGCCCGGTATTACTTGTAGAAAAACGTGTTTTTCCGCCATAAGTTATCGTCGTTGAGCTTGTTTCGTGTTTTGACGGTGTTGAGCTGATAGATTTTGGTAAATTTTCTGGCAATACCTCGATCGCTCGGCGCGCAATCGCCTTTTTTCTCGCATCTACTTCGGAAATTATGATTTTAATTTCATTATATTTAATATGATTCGCTTCAAGTGCGCCTTCTACGGCCGAGAGATATTTCTTTTCTATAGAATTTTTGATCATGGAGTTTGGCACAGAAATTGTGATCACTCCATCTTCATTTGATACGAGGTTGAAGTTTCTGAAGTAAACATTAAAAGCCATCTCTGAGACATTATTACTAATCTCATCCAAGACGCTTTGCCATTCGTTTGGCATTTCAACCTCCTTTCCTTCTTCTTATTATACGACTTTTCCACAGTTTTTACAGATTAAAATATCATTATTTAATATTTTTTGTGTATAACAGATAGAAGTTTTCCACAGAAGAGCAACTCAAAGATATGAGGTATGTGGAAAAACCATTGAAGAAAGTGTAAAAAACTGATATAATCAACAATAATTACACGATAAAACAATTATTAAAAAGTAGGATATTATTTATGCCAAAACGTACATATCAGCCACACAAGCGTCAACGCAAAGTTGAGCACGGCTTCCGCAAACGCAATAGTTCCGTTAATGGCCGCAAAGTTCTTGCTCGCCGTCGCATTAAAGGTCGCGCTCGCTTAACGGCTTAAAGCTTAATGATTTCGAGAAAATATCGTTTTCATTCGCGCGGGGGAGTGCGCTATACCTATAAAAATGGTCAAACAATCAGAGAGTCTAAAATCTCTCTGGTTTTTGCATCTAACTCTCGAAATAAACAACGTTACGCCGTCGTCGTTAGTAAAAAAGTTCTTAAATCAGCCGTTGGACGAAACCGTATTCGTCGCCGCGTTTATGAGGTTATTCGCGAACAATTACCAAAGATTACGAAACCGGTTGATTGTATTTTTGTAGTTTATTCCAAAGAAGTCGCCACTATAGATTACAAAGAGTTGCGTTCTCTAATTGTTAATTTACTTAAAGAGGCAAGTATCTTATAATTAAAGATACGAATTTGTGTGAAGGGAGTTTATGTTTGAATTAATTGATATGATTATCGTTCGCCCGATCGTCAATATTCTTTTTGTGACTTATAACTTCGTTGGCGACTTTGGTCTTGCAATTATTATCTTCACGATCGTTGTCAAACTTGCTACCTGGCCACTCATGAAAAAACAACTTCGCCAGACAAGGATTATGCGCGAAATTCAGCCAGAGCTTGCTGAGATTAAAAAGAATTGTAACGGAAATAAGCAACTTGAATCAATCCAGATGATGGATTTATATAAGCGTAAAAATATCAAGCCATTCCGCTCGATGTTGACGCTTTTTATTCAGCTTCCAATCTTTATCGCCTTATTTACCGCTATTAACGTTACTGTTACTCCTACCACACAAGAACTTAGTGGTCGCGAATATAATGTCGAGCATTCCGCCTATTCATTTGTTGAGCCATTAGATAAGGTTCATGAAGTGATCGAACTTCAGACCAAATATTTTGAGCAACAAAGAAATGATAAAGAGAATGCCACTTATGAATTTGAGCCAAAACTATTTGGTGTAGTTGATCTCTCTGTCCGCCCAGGTTTTAGTAATGTTAGTCAGATTATTATTCTCGTCTTTGCCTTAATGTCTGCCGCATTGCAATTTGTTATTTCTCGCCAGAATGATCCAAGTCGTCAAAAGAATGGCAAACGTCGTACGATGAAAGATCTTATGCGTGAAGCCGCTGACGGTAAAGAGGCTAGCCAAGAAGATATCAGTGCTGTTGCTCAGGGGCAGATGACATTTATGATGCCACTCATGATGTTGTTTATTATGATTAATCTTCCTGGCGCAGTAGTCTTCTATTATATGCTTACAAACGCGATCTCTGCGATTCAGCAAAAGATTATTCTTAGTCGCAACTATACTGAAATGGAAGCTGCAGCCGATAAAAAGATCCTAAAAGAGCTTAAGAGTGACGAAAAAATCATTAAAGCCCAAGAAGCTGAAATTGTAGAAAAAGACGCTGAGATCGCCAAAAAAGACGCTCAAATTACAAAAATTAAATCGACATCACATTTCAATAATAAAAATAAAAACAAAAAGGACAAAAATGTCCACATCACTCGTATCTCGGCTTCTGATAAAAAGAAAAGGAGATAATATCAATGAATACAGATGAATCAATTCGTTTCGCAACGAAATATCTCGAAGACCTCTTATCATTCTTCGGTATCAATGTTGCTGTATATTCAACTATTGAGGATGATGTGATTCAACTTTCGATTCCATCAACCAGTATGAACTCGCTTTTAATTGGTAAAAATGCCAATAATCTTCGTGCTTTACAGCATATTGTTATGATGACTCTTCAGGCTCGTAACGCTGAAGTTACCCGTGTAAATATTGATATCGCTGATTACAAACGTCAGCGTGCGGACAAGATTGAACATCAAGCAGAGAAGTGGATTGATGAGGTTCGCCGCACCGGTAAAGAAAAAATTCTTGATCTTAACGCCGCTGATCGTCGCACGGTCCACCGCTATGCCAGTGATTATTCGGACATTGAGACTTTTAGTACTGGTGAAGGTCGTGAGCGTCGCCTCCATATTACTAAAAAAGCAGAGTAGTGCAAAAAATACAAAGAGTCACCCGTTAAGCGGGTGATTTTTTTATCTGTTAGTTTTACAAAATAAAATAATTATGTTTTAACTTTTCCACATGGTGAAAAAGTATTATAATAAAAATATAATTAGTCAAGTAAGCTTTGTTCGGTTAATAATAATGGACGAAAAAACACCCCCCTAAACAGGAGGTGTTAATTGGTGTCTTATGGAGATTAATTCGATTTATAACCGCCACCGATAATCACGATGAAGTCGCAATCGTAACTAGATAATGATTCTGGCACTGATCCTTCAATATCAACACCGTAGCGTTCTTTGAGGGCTGCTTCAGTCTTTGGTTTATCATTTGCTACCTTAAATACTTTTACACCATCAAATCCACTCACATCGGCTGGTGCATTACTGGTACTCTTAACTGAAAAGCCCTTATCTTCAAGAGATGTCTTTTCGTTTGCGGCTACACCATAGGCTGAGGTGCCGTTTAATACGACAATCTGTGCATCCTCACCCTCGTATGAATTGCTTAGCTTCTTTTTAATGTAAGCATGAATCTTAGAATAGTTACCAACTCCTGCAACCGGTAATACATATGAAATACCGTTAATCATGCCGGTTGTAAGTAGCGGGGAAGCGCCATCTGTTGGACTAACCAGTGAAATGGATTCGAGTGATTGCATATCCATATTATTAGCAGTCTTAAGTAGTGTCTTCATCTCGGTATCCTGAAAATCAGTACGCACATTGTCGCCGACTGCTTGAAGAATACCGAATGCCGCATTCCAGTCGGAAGTAAGATTAATTTGTTTAGCTTTCTTTACGACTGCTTCGATAATGCGCTGCTGGAAATATTCACGGCTAAAGTTGCCGCCAGAAGCACCATAACCACCATGTCCATTACGTGTACGGGCGACTGCGAGTGCCCATTCACCGGTTAGATGTGTTACCTCGCCATTTTTGTAGGCATAAAAACACTTACGACCGTAACAATCAGATAGGCCGCGCTTGTCGGTAGTTTTGATAGTAACTTCATCGCCATCCCAAGTTTGATCGCCATAAGTAAACACCACATCAATGCCGCCGATTGCATCGACTACTTGGATTAAGGCCTGCCAGTTAAGATGTATGAAATACTGAATATCGACACCTAACACTTCTTCGAAGGCTTCTTCGAGCTTTTCTGCACCTAATTTTTCATATTTTTGCTTAGTCTCAGTATCGCTATTTTTCTTAACATTATTATATTGACACCAGAAAACCTCATTAATCTTACTTGTAGAGGTGCAAGTTCTTGATTTTAAATCGCGCGGTAGGCTTACTGCTTTTGCGTCGCCGCTATCTTGGTCGAAGCTGATCATCATCATGGAGTCGGTTAAATATCCACCCGCATAATTTGGGTCGTCCATACTATAACCTTCAGTACCGAAGATTAATACATTCGTGCGACCATTCTCGTCTTTCTTTAGTGGTGTATCTGGAGCAAGCAGAGCACTCAAAATGTTGCCACCATTAACTTGTGAATAAATACCATTAAGCTTTAGATAAGCAAATACGCCAACACCAATAATCGCTAAAATAATAGTAATAACAATCCAACGTACGATATGGCGTTTCTTTTTTGGTTTATCTTTTTTGGTTTTCTTCTTAGATTTTTTAAACCAACCCTTACCTTTTTCTTCTTGGGAAATTTCAACTAAGTCTGTCGGATCTACGTCTTTCACTTCTGCCAAATACTCCTTAACAGCTAACTCTTCGGCACTTTCAACTTTTTTTGGCTGAAGTTTTAGTTCTTCTTGTCTCTTAAGAGTCGCGCGGTTTGCCTTTTTATTAGTATCGATTCCAATCTGGCGGCGTGTTGCCGGTTTTGTGATTGGTTTCTTTGCGGTTTTAATACTAGTTGTGCGACCCTTTGTAACAGTTCGTTTCGCGACGGAAGAACTAGTTGTTCTTCTCTGTAGGCCGTCAATTGATCGATTGTTACTCATTATTCAATTTTAACATATGGGCGTTTCTGAAATAACAGATAGAAAACAGGGGTCATTAAATAAATATGTAAAACATTTGGTAGGCCCGAGAAAAATCCCATGGTCGCCAAGTAAGCAATCAATAAAACACCAAAAAAGATAAATTTATCATCGCGGAATTTCTTTGCCACAAACCAAATCGAGATTAAAATGGCGCAAATCACAATAAATACAGCACCAACAATACCTAATTCTAATAATATTTGTAAATATTCGTTCTGTACAATTTCGCGGCTAGATAAATTCGGTTCTTCTTCATGAATTGCTATACCAGCACCGCCCAAACCTGTGCCAAATAAAGCTTTCTTCTTCCAGGCCCGCAGTGCAATATCATTCATGTTTAATCTTATTTCGGTGGATTCTTCTATGTAGCCAGAAAAGTTTGAGTCGGCTTCGATGTCTTCTCTAAAATCAATTTTTCCAAGCGACATCTGTTCGATCGAGCGCGAGATGCCATGCGAGAAACCTTCGTTAGTAGGGGAGAGTTCAGCTAGCCAACCCTGTATTAATAAACCACTTCCGAAGGATAACACAATCAGTGGCAGAACGAGCAGAGTGGAAAACTTATGAAGTTTTACACAGGTGAATACTAAATAACATATCACCGCGAGCATAAAAGCGTAAATTGCGCCACGCGAAAATGTTAAAAATAATGACATCATTAGGAAAAATGTCAATACAACATCCAGGGCAATTTGCGACTTGTTTTTTCGTTCTTTAATGTCATTATATAAAAATAACAGAGAAATTATGTTCGGTAGCAATAATAAATTACCAAAGAATTGTGGCTCAATTGCAAATCCATTTGGGTGCGGAAAACCAATTGCCTGGTAAGTACAACCGGCGCATAAACCAGTCGCCGCTCGATCAATTCCGACCACATCCAAAAAGCTCTGCAATAGCCCAAATAGGCCGGCTGCCACTCCGGCGTACATATGGACTTCAAGTAGCTTCTCGATTTTATCTCGGCGTAACTTTAGGCTTAAAATATTCAATACGGAAAATAATATTAACCAGATGATTCCTGCTACTAAAATGCCACGGATTTTATTTGGACTCCAGATAATTGAAATAGTTGCATAAATTGGCAGGGCTAACCATAATACACGCCTTATCCAATTGAAATTTCGCCAAACTGCTGGCATTTTTCGCAAACTAAGCACCCCAAAGATAAATAACCAAATCAATGGAATAGATAATTCAAAATACATTGATTCATTAGCGCCAAGATAAAATACTGGCAAATAAGAGAAAAACACTACCACTGGTAGTGCCCACAACAACCAGTTTTCGATTTTGTTAAGCCATTTTTTCATCGACAAATTCCTTTAAGCGCTTTTTAAAATTAGCAACGTCAAAGAATTCCGCGCTCTCGATGATTTCTTCGCGTTTATATTTTGTGTAATCAAATTTCTTTAGAACCTTAGTAAGCGAATCAACGCTTTGTTCTTTGAAAAGTTCTCCGTTTTTGCCTGGTTTTACATAATCACGTGCCCCACCTTCATTTAAGGCGATTACTGGACATCCTGCAGCCAATGCCTCTACGGGCGCAATACCAAATGGTTCAATACTCGGAAAGATAAAGCCTTCAGACTTAATTAATTCTTCGCGTAATCCTTCAGTGCTCATAGCTGGCAAGAAGGTAATCAATTTTGAATTATTCGCTGCTTTGACTAGATTATTATGCTCTGGGCCACTGCCAATAATTGTTAGTTTTTTGCCCGCCGCAATACAAGCCCGAATTGCTAAGTCTTGTCTTTTCCAAGAGACTTGTCGCGAATAATTAATGAAACCTTCACGCTTTGCTTTATTCTTAACTGTCTTAAATTTCTTAATTTCAACTGGCGGCGCAATTACAGTCGCCTCGCGATCGTAATATTTTTTAATCATTTTGGCGGCATAATCTGAGATCGTTACAAAATAGTCTGGCCCCTGCGCTCCAATATAATCTGCCTTTCGAAGTGGTCTGACGAACTTCTTAAAACATGGTCTCACGATTGGGTTAAAAATGCCGAAACCAGGATTCTCTACGTATTCATCATACATTTGCCAATAGTATTGTGTTGGCACATGACAATAACAAATATGCGTAGTATTTGGACCACACTTGATTGATTTTGCCTCAGCTCCAGTAACAGAGATTACTAGATCATAATCGCTTAAATCTAGATGATTAAAATAATTTTGCCGAATCATTGGATAAAGTCGACGTAATTTTGAAGGTAAAATCTTCATCCAGCCAGTTTTTACTTCCGCATCGTGGAACCAATCAATTCCGCGCGGATTATATTGCGACGTATAAATAGGCGCTTCTGGATACATTTGATGAATTGCTAAGAGAACTTTTTCTGCACCACCTACGTTCGTTAGCCAATCGCAGACTATTGCAACTTTCATTTTCTAAACCTCAATAATATATTAGCAAAGAAAATCTCGAGAGAGTTAGCATACTTCTTTTTCTCTTGCATCGGTATGTTCGCGCGACCAACCGCCAAAGCATGAGATATCCGCCAGCGCAGCCTCACGATATGTCGACGATGACGCGCTTTTTGGCTATTTTGTTTTTTTGACCAGGCTTTCAAGTGGGCATAGCTTTTTTGCCAATTTTCCCATTTTAGAGCGGACTTCGATACGGTACTAGTTTCTGTTCCGTAATTATATATATAAAGCGGATCATATATAAACTCTATCTTGGCATTTTTCTTATAGGCGCTTCTTGCGGCTGCGATATAATCCAGTACAAACTTCGTATCTTCGGCGAAATTCATTTCAGTATCAAAATGTAGGTCATGTTTTTCGATGATATCGCGTCTAAATAGCTTTGTTACCGCGCCGTACATTCTGCCGTCAATGCGCATTAAATATAAAACATATTCAGTTATGGTTTCATTTTTCTTTCGTGCACGCACTTTCTTTACGAAGTCATTATGAATTTCTCTCGTCGCCAGACGATTATACTGTAGCGCCGTACTAGCAATGATTACGTCTTTGTCTTCATACTTTTTAACTAATTGTTCAATGAAATCCTGCTGCACATAATCATCGCTATCAATAAAAGAAATATAATCTCCCTTTGCAATCTTTATTCCAGTATTGCGTGCTGCTGAAGGGCCACCATTCTTTTGGCTCTTTATGATAATATTGCTATGGTTTTTAGCGAAGTCTTTCAAAATCTTACAACTATCATCTTTTGACCCATCATCAACACAAATAATCTCGATATTTTTATAAGTTGAGCTAATTAAACGCTCTAAGAGAGTAATACATTGTTTTCCGGTGTTGTAAACCGGAATAATAATTGAGACCAAAGGTGACTTACTCATATACTCATTATATCTTAAAACCGCCCCCGTTTTGTGCTAATATAGGATATATATGAAAATTCCTAGAGTACTGAACCGGCGCAACCGGATTCTTCTTAAAGAGTTAGTAAAAACCGATTTTAAACTCAGATATCAAGGATCAGTCTTAGGTTATTTGTGGGCATTGCTACGTCCGCTTATGATGTTTGCAATCCTTTATATTGTCTTCGCAAAACTATTGCGTATTGGCGGCGATATTCCACATTATGCAGTTTATCTTTTAACTGGTACCGTGATGTGGAGCTTCTTCACGGAGTGCACTTCGCAGGGGATTCAAGCTATTGTCATTCGTGGCGACTTGCTTCGTAAGATTAGTTTTCCGAAATACATTGTTGTCGTCTCGGCAACCTTGACTGCCGTCGTTAATATGCTGATTAACTTAATTGTAATTGTATTCTTTGCACTTATTAACGGTGTAACTCCAACCTGGACCTGGCTTCTTGTACCAATCTCATTAATTGAACTATATACACTCTCATTAGGTATAGCTTTCTTGCTTGGCGCAATTAACGTTAAGTATCGCGACATTACATCAATTTGGGACGTTTTCATTCAAGCATTCTTTTATGCGGTGCCAATTATCTATCCAATTTCCATGGTTGCAAGCGTTAATGAATTTGCTGCAAAAATCCTACTCTTGAACCCGGTCGCTCAAGCTATTCAAGACATTCGCTTTAATCTTATTACTAAAGAAACGATTACTATGTGGAATTTTCTTGGCAATCCATATGTGATGATTGTTCCGATTGCAATCATTTTACTGGTACTCGGTTTTGGCGCCATTGTCTTTAGGCGCAAGTCTAAATATTTCGCGGAGGAAGTATAATGAGTCGTCGTCCAATTGGCAGCAGAGTAGAGATAAATGATGAAACTAATGATATTGCAATTAGTGTCAAGAATTTACATAAAAGCTTTCGTTTACCGACTGAACGTTCATTTGGTTTAAAGCAGGCAATTTTTAATCGCCTTCGTGGCATAAAAGGCTACAAAGAGCAGAAAGTTCTAAAAGGCCTCAACTTCGACATTAAGAAGGGCGAATTCGTTGGTATTGTTGGTCGTAACGGCTCCGGTAAATCTACTTTATTGAAAATTCTTGCTGGTATCTATTATCCAGAAAAAGGCGAAATCACCATCAATGGTAATTTAGTGCCGTTTATCGAATTAGGTGTTGGTTTTAATCCGGAACTAACCGGTCGCGAAAACGTTTACATGAACGGCGCGTTGTTGGGCTTCTCGAATGAAGAGATGGATAAAATGTATGACGAGATTTGGAAGTTTGCCGAGCTTGAACAATTTCAGGATCAGAAGCTTAAAAACTATTCTTCCGGTATGCAGGTTCGTCTCGCATTTTCGATTGCAATTCGTGCTCGCGGTGATATTCTTTTGCTCGACGAGGTACTTGCCGTAGGTGATGCCGCCTTCCAGGAGAAATGTAATGAATACTTTGCTTCACTTCACGGAAGTCAGACCGTCATCTTGGTTACTCATTCCATGGAAAACGTTAAAAAGTTTTGCGACCGCGCAATCCTAATTGAGGATGGCAAAATAAAAGACGAAGGCGACCCGAAGAAAGTCGCCGACGAATACATTAAACTCTGGAAACAAGGTTAGGATTATTCGTGTTTAACCTTACGGAAAGCTATATATGGCTTTCCGTTTTGTTTTGATAGTAGAGCGTAGTAGAGTTTTAATTTTTTACCCATGAAGATATTATTTCTATATTCTTCGCGATGGTCTAAGACCCACTTTTTTGCTTCTTCAAAATAATGCATCTCGATTTTACCGGCGATGGCCTTGTCCATATAGGCAAATTTTGCCGTTAAAATTGCAATATCGGCCGCTTGGCGCATTGTTTCGTGAGCTCTTACGTACTGACGAGCTTCTTTTGCAGCTAGCTCGCGCATCTGTAATTGTTTCAGGTAATTTGATTTCTTCGTGATACTATTTTCGCGCTCACGATAGAAATATAAGGATTTTGGTAAATAACTTACTTTATTTGCATGTGAATATAATTTATATGTTGTTAAATTGTCTTCGTTAATTTTTCCTTCAGGATAGCGGATATCGTAATCAATAAATAAGTGACGTTTATATAATTTATTCCACGCCAAATTATCCATGTTTTCTTGTTGTGTTAATAATCTTACGGTGGCCTCAGATCCAATTAAGGTTAACTCTGGCGGAATAATATCGCCATAACCGCAAACGCAAATATCGGCTTTGTGTTCTTGGGCAGTTTTGTGCAGCTGACTAATGTAGCCCGGCAATATATAGTCATCACTATCGATAAAACAAATATACTCACCTTTTGCTACGGAGATGCCTTTATTTCTAGCCGCGGATAATCCGCCGTTTTCCTGATGAATTACGCGAAAAATATGATGCTTTTTTGCATATTCATCACAAATCTCTCCGCTATTATCGGTTGAGCCATCATCAATCATGATGACCTCGAGTAATGGATATTTTTGCGCCAACACGCTATCGAGGCATTCCTTTAAATAATCGGATACATTATAAACGGGAATAACGACAGATATTAAGTCTTCAGCGGTTTTCATTTATTTTGCCAAATGGTTTAGATAATTAATCGTATCTTTCATTGCGTCAGTAATAGTGAGTTCTGTTTTCCAGCCCAATTCTTTCTCGGCTTTAGTCGGATTAGCGTAAACTTCCGCTAAGTCGCCAGCGCGACGTGGCGCAATTTTTGTATTTAATTTTTTGCCACTCGCTTTTTCAAAGGCTTCAACCATCTCTAATACCGATGTACCTTTGCCAGTACCTAGATTGTAGATATTTACACCTGGTTTCATTTTTTGCATTGATGCGACATGCCCTTTAGCAAGATCGACAATATGAATATAATCGCGAATACCCGTACCATCTGGAGTATCGTAGTCATTACCGTAAATACTAAGGCATGGTAATTCTCCAGTCGAAACTTTCATAATAATTGGCATTAGGTTATTTGGAATATCATTTGGGTCTTCGCCAATTAATCCAGATGGATGTGCGCCTACCGGATTAAAATATCGCAGAATAGTTGCCTCAAAGTTAGGATTAGAGATAACGACATCTTTTATGATTTCCTCAATCATGTATTTTGTTCTACCGTACGGATTTGTGATACCGACACCGGTCTGCATGTCTTCGGTTAATTCGGCGACGGGTTGTTCACCGTAAACCGTGGCAGAGGAAGAGAAGATTAGCTTATTAACGCTATATTTCTTCATACAATCCAACATATTGATTGTGCTGCCGAGGTTGTTTTCGTAGTAGCGGATAGGCTTTTCTACGGATTCACCCACCGCTTTAAGGCCGGCAAAATGGAAGACAATATCGTAATTTCCTTCTGCAAAAACCTTATCGAGTGCTTCCTTGTCGAGCATGTCGACTTCGTAAAATTTTGGTTTTACACCACTAATTTCCTGTATTCTATCGAGAACAGTAATCTTACTATTGAAGAGGTTATCTAGAATTTCTACTTCATGGCCTTCTTTGATTAATTCGATTGCTGTATGTGATCCGATATAGCCCGTACCACCAGTTAGTAATATTTTCATTTCAAACACTCCTTCTTTTTTATTAACTTTCGTAAATTGGAATAATCATTTCTTTTACAATCTTTGCAAAATCATATTTTTCTTCAAACAATTTTCGTGCGTTTTTGGCATATTCTTTTTGCAGTTTTGGTGAAGAGAGTAGTTTATCTAGTGCGCTCGCTAGGCTGTTTACGTCTTGCGGCTTAACTAGTAGCCCAGTTTTTTGATCAATTACGACTTCTGGATTGCCGTCTATGTTGGTGGCAATTATTGCTTTTTGCATCATTGCTGCATCTAGCAGTGCAAGGCTTAAACCTTCGTGGTAGGAGGGGAGCACGAAAATCCCCATTTCTGCGTATGCTTTTAATGGTTTATTTGTATAACCCTTAAAAACAATCTTTTTATTATTTACTAATTGCTTATAATAATCGTCATTCTCGCCAGTACCATAAATTAACAATTTAGCCTCTGGATACTTTGGCGAAACTTTATCAAACGCTCGAATTAATTCCTCTACGCCTTTATAGTCGATAATTCTTCCCAAGAAACCAACAATATTGGAATTGTCATTTTTTGGATACTTATCCATAAAATCAAATGACCCATTTGGCACAACAACATAATTTGGTAACTTTTTCGGAATAATCTTCGATACGAACTTATGCTCGTAATTGCTTATTGTGGTAATTTTGACTGGGTATTTTGCTAACTTAAAAATGAATTTACCAATTGGGTTTTTATATTTGATATTGATATTTTCCCAAACCACTAGACGTAAATCAGAGTGGTCAGTCCAGACTATTTTTGTCTTCGTTACTTTACCTGCTAAAGTTGCGGCTATAAATTCATCGCGAGATTGAATATGTAAAACTTGCGGTTTATATTTCAAAGTTTTAAAAAGATACCAAAAGAACAGATAAACTTCCCATAGTACAAAAAACGGTAAAAACAGATTTCTGTAACCGCTCCAATTTTGTTGACGACAAAATGGTGCTTTTATTGTTTTTAAGCCAGCCGCCTCCGCTTCTTCGAGTAGCTTAATTGATGAGCTTACTACAATTGGCGTATAGCCATTCTTTTTCAGCTCGCCACCAAGACTGATCTGATACTTTTCGGCGCCACCATAATCCTTCGGCGAAATACCACGAATCAGGAAGACTTTCTTTTCCATAATCAGATATCTTTTTTAACGGTTTTAATATAGGTATCCCAATTATGTCGTTCCGTAATCTTTTGCTGAGCCTTTTCGACATATTTTGTGCGGTCAGCTGAGTTAATGGTTTCTTTTAGTGCATCAATATATCCGTCAATATCATTCATCTCGACTAATCTTCCGGATACTCTATCCTCAATGAAATCCGGTACGCCACCTTCTCTCGTTGCAATGATTGGCAAACCTAACGCTGAAATTTCGAGTAAAATATTTGGAATACCATCAGTTTGTGACGTGTATAGGTAGGCATCGTATTCCTCGATTGGTAGGGCGGAAATGTCACTGAATGCGCCTTTATAGTTTAGATTTTTTGTACCGTTGAAATAGTTATTTTTGTAATATGGTTTTTGGATGCGACCATACACATCAATTTCGTAACCTTCTGGTAGTTTATTGGCAATCTTTTTCAAAATATCTGGACGCTTTTGTGGCGCTACGCGACTTGCCCAAAGAATTTTATGTATGCCATTGCTGGCTTTCGTCTTTGGTTTTCTAATTTCGAGATTAACTGGTTGATAATGTGTTGTGAATCTAGCTTTTTCAATTCCTTCACGTTCAACTAAATCGTCAACAATCGTTCCATTGTCTGTAAAAATCTTATGAATACAAGGCTCCAACTCTACTAAATACGGATCGGCAAAACTTTGAATTCTTTTTTCGTCTTCTGCAAATTCGTGCATAAAGAATGAAAGATTGACGGTAATTTTGTTTGTTAAAATTAACGCATGATTATTAATTGCCCACCTGTAATAAAATTCATTATTAACGATATGTAGACGTTTGGCTTTGGTTTGGACGATTAGTTTTGTGATTAAAAATTCTTTATCCCAATCATTTAATCCTTCAGTTGCGCCGTCGAAATCCACGAAATCAACATTCTCTGGAATATGATACGGGTGTCCATCTGGCAATTTACCCAACACTAGAACGCGCCATTTTGGATGTAGTTCATAGATAGCTTTAAGATAGTTTTCAAGAACCTTTTCTGTGCCGCCAACTCCTAGTCTTGGCATCATGAAAATATAATCTGGATTACTTGTCATTGTATGAACCATACGACAATATGCTTTACCGAGATAATCCAATTCCGAATCGTATACTGGCATACGGGAGACAATTTCCGGATCAGGGTAGAGTGAACCGTCGATTTGGTTCATGTTTTTCCACTCCGTAACTAGAGCATCCGAGAGCGCGGCGTATTTTTTCTTTGCGCGATAGCCCTCAATCGTCTTTGTAATTTTTGTATCGGCTTTTTTCAAGACTGGTGTGTGTCGAAGAATTTTATGCCCGTATCGCAAAACGGTCAACATCTTGTTGTTATCCGGTATGACCGGTGCAGATTTTTCAAACTCCGGTTTATAGAGGCTCTTCATTTTTTCGAGACTAAATGCGTCGGTATATGAGATTGTTGTATTGTCGCTCGTGTGTCTGGAATATGTCGAATTTGTCCTAACACGATAGAAGAGTATGCTGCCCGGCACGATATTATGTTTTATGCCGCTACTGCGCGTTTCGCAGTTATATTGCCAATCTTCGAAGCCATAGCAGTCTACGGCTTGTTGATAAGGGAAGCGTTTTGCTGTTTCGGTTTTAAGAAAAATACCAGCTGACCAGCGATTTCTGCCTAGTAAAATTAAGGTATCCGTGTCGAGATCAAACGAATCCTTCATGCGCCATAACCTCGGCTGCTCATTTAGCCCAAAAGTAATATTATATTCGGTATGCAAGATTATATCTTCGTCGCTTGATTCTTGAATATTGTACGCATCAATCAACCAGTTTTCTGAAAATAAATCATCGCCATCCATTAAACAAGCGTACTTACCAGTGGCTTGTTGAATCGAAAAGTTTCTTGATTGCGCAGGTTCACCGAATGAGTTATAAAAAACCTTTAATTTTTTGGACTTTTCAATAGATTTTATGTAATTAATGGTTTTTTCGTCGCCGTTATCAATATGTGCAATAATTTCGTAGCTGACTTTATTTTCGTCTAACTTTTTTAGCATTCTGTCGAGCGCCAAAAAAGTTTTATGGATAACTATACCTTCATCATGAAAAGTAAGGATAATTGAGATGTCGGGATTATTCATATCTTATATAATAACATAGTTTAATTTCAGATTCTCCCTAGGGTACAGCAGGGGAGATATGGTAAAATAAAAACATAAAAAACAGTCGTGTGAGGGCTAATCATGCAAAGATGGG
The DNA here is from genome assembly GCA_946530935.1 of uncultured Candidatus Saccharibacteria bacterium. GTDB lineage: Bacteria > Patescibacteriota > Saccharimonadia > Saccharimonadales > Saccharimonadaceae > Nanosyncoccus. Next base: position 19,943 of record CAMNAJ010000004.1, read on the forward strand.
CGCTTTTAGAATACTCTACGACCGCGCAAACTAATTAAGGAAACGCAGGTAGAGCATGAAATATGGTCTCTTTGAATATAATACTGAAAATATTGGCGACGAGGTGCAATCAATTGCTGCACGCCGTTTTTTGCCGAAAGTAGATTATTATTTTGATCGCGATAATATTGACGCCACGCAGACTCCAGATGGAGAGCCAATTAAGATTATTATGAATGGTTGGTATACACATCATCCGGAAAATTGGCCACCAAAAAACCCGAACCTTGACCCACTTCTTATATCGATGTATATCGAACAACACGCAAATCACGGTAAGCTTGCTAAAGCTTTTATCAATAAAAAAGGAAAAGATTTTTTCGCCAAACATGGCCCAGTCGGTGCCCGCGATAAGGCAACAACGGCTTTTCTCAAAGAACATGGCATAAAAGCGTATTTTTCTGGTTGCGTTACGCTTACTTTACAGAAATCTGATTTAATTAAGAAGAAAGATTATGTATTAGCGGTCGACGTAAAAGATGAGGTCTATGAAAAAATGAAAACCCTCACTCATCGTCCAATTCTCCGTATCGATACTAACCGCTGTATTCAGATGGATCGAGCGGCAAAATTCGCTCTCGCGGAATATTATTTATACCTTTATCAATCCGCCCACGCAGTTGTTACTAGCCGATTACACTGTATGTTGCCATGTTTAGCTTTAGAAACACCGGTCTTAGCAATTTCCGGTAGGGAGCCGCATCGCTATTCTGGCTTAATTGATCTTGTGAACCACACATCCGAAGAGGACTTTCTAAGTGGTAAGTATAAGTATTCATTAGACTCACCGAAAGCAAATCCAGAACAATACAAAACAATCCGCGAAAAACTCATTAAGAAGTGCAGTGATTTTACTGGTTATGACAGCAATAAATCATTCTTTACCTTTAAGAGCGTCGAAGATATGTTTGACAGTCTAGAATTGCGCACCGCCTTTAGTACTATGACCAGCGCAAGCTTTAAGTTGGAGCACTATATGTGGCATTATAATGGTCTTTCGCAATATGTCGTTGATCTTGAGCGTGAGAATGCAAAGCTATTTGCCGAAAAACAAAAACTACTTCACGATCTTGACGAGGCGAAGCAACCGGGTATTAAACAGTCTATTCGTTACCTTGGGCGTTCGGTCAAATACAAGCTCAAGAAGCGCTAAACTTCTGTAATATATTTTGCTGGAATTACGTAATCTTGATTGTGCTCAGTATTATATTTTGTACGGAAATACCATTCATTATTTATTAATACTTTTGTACTGAATTCTATTACGCGACCTGCCTCCAACGTATCAAAACGTTCGCCACTTAATGGGCTAATGCGATCTACTTTTGTTATTAATTTCATTGCGCGTGGTTTTTCGAAATCCACATAGCTACATTCTGACTCCAGATTCTCGCCATCGATAAAGGCTAAAATATTATTTTTATAATCAAATTCCGTTTGATAATAGTCTTTATCATTTAGTGTAATTTTCTTTTTGAATAAACGTGTGGTTCCTAATGGAATATTTGTGCGATTTTTTTCTTCCAAATTTTGCTCTTCGGTCAAAGGTACTTTTGTCGTTTCGTTTTTTGCGCGCAGATAAACGTCTTTTTCTTCATAGCCGTCAAGTTTTATGACGTCCTCCTCTAGGTAGCCGTAAATAATCTTGCTATTTGATGAAGTAATATCTGGATCGATTAAGTATGTCTTATCTCTAAATGTCACACTCTTTGTAAGGTTAGCAATTTTGAAAACTGCATTCTTTTTATAGATGTCGTCAGCGTTGATCAAATAGTTCTGCGCATTTGCCGGTATGATAACATAATTGTTCGGTTTTTCTGCCTCTTCAAGGCTGATTTCACTGATGTTTTCTGCTGGAATACAGGCATCGATGTTATTTTGTGTATTATGTTCCGTTCTGAAGCACCATTCACCATAAACCTTCGTTTTGGAGGTTAGTTTTAAGATAGTTCCAGCCTTTATTACAGATTGTTCTGCTGAATTTCCGTTGTATGGATTAATGCGAATCGTGTCTTTTGTAATTTCGAAATAGCGCGGCGTTTCTAAATCTGAATAATTTTCAATGTAGGTACTTCCGAACCATTGATTAAAGAACATAAAGAAATTGCGATTACCGTATGAACCGCAGTCGGCTTCACCTGGGTAATTTACCAGGGTAGCATTATTTGGCGTATAAGGTGTGTAGATATATAACGAAGCGGTTGCCATATTTTCTATGTAAACTTGTTTCACGCCGCAATTAATGTTCGGAGAATAAGCGATGGTATTGACCATGCCTGGATGATAGTTAAATTCGGAATTCCGTTCTTTGTAGCGATTAAATTGATACGCAGCCATGTGAATTTGGTTATAAAATCCGTAATAGCTCTCGTTACATGGGGCTGTATCTGGGCATCCATAACCAGTAATTGCATTATATTCCCACTTGAGTGGCCAATTATCGCCCCACACCACGCTCTCTTTTTTGATTAAAACCAAGAGTACTTGTGGATTGATATTATATTTTTGTGATTCGTCATAAATAATCTGCGCCGCCGAAAGCATCCCTTCTTTTACGATGCCGTTTGTCTCATAGAGTGTTTCATGCGTCGTCGGATTCTCGTAGTATTTATTTAGACAAACGTATGGTGGTTCATGGTATTTAGTATTGCCAGCCGCCATACGCTTTCTGGCGTAATCGGCATTTGTTGATCCTGCTGGCATAACGTAGCCAGTTTCCTTCACGACGCGTCCAGCTGAGCTGCCTGTTCCCCACATGTCGCAGACCGGTAAGTGCTCATCCATGAATTTCTGAATTTCTTCAACGGTCATTGAATTTGCATTGTAAAAGATAGCGTCGTCAATGATTCTACCGGCATTGAAATCAGTTGCCTTAACGGCGTCCGTATTCGGCGTATTTGAGAAAGCGAGACCATAAAAAACACCAAGAAAAGCTAGAGCCCCCAAGCTAAGACTAATTAATCTGAAAAGTCGTCGCTTCACTTTGACCCTCCGTTTTCTCTGAGCTATATTTTAGTATTACTTGCCATTCACCTTTAATAAAGCGTGTTTTATCTAAATTGACTGATGCGCAGATGGTATTATTCGCATTTGCAATAGCGGAGCTGGTCTCAGTGATTATCGTATTACCATTTGAGAAGGTATAAGTGCATTCGCCGTCCTGTTCGATAACGCCAGATACCATGCCGCCAGCGATTACTTTATCGTTTAGCAAACCAGCAGAACTGATAATTACGTCTGCGTTCTTTTTACCATCCGGATTGGTTGTTGTATTTCCGTTATTTTCCTGTTTTTCGGCTTCTTCCTTAGCTCTATATCCGTCGTCGCTTATCTTGTCATTAGTCTTTTCTTTCTCTGATTCTTCATAAATCGATGCGGTATTTTTATCCTCTTGATTGTCGATTTGGCGTTTTTCATCCGAGAGGTATTTCATTAATGTCAATATGCCGAAAGTTAGCAGAGCAACGATTATGACCGTCAAAAACAATTTTAGGCCACCGTATAGTTTCTTGGATTTTTTCTGATTTTTTTGTTTTTTCGGCATAAATGGTACCTTGCCTTTCTTTTGTCTATATTATAAGCATAAGCTACCTCTTTTTGCAAGCGTTAGCACATCTGTTATTGTTATGGTGTTTCCCTCAATTGAAACAATTGACCTTCATCATCTTGCTTGTGCTATAATTTAAACAAGTATGTATGTAAAAGGGTGTTTATAATGGGGTCATTTGGTGGAGATTTGGCTGCCAAAGAGAAAAAAGCGAAGGAAGAAGAATCCTCTGCGCCAGCCAGCAAACTTCAGGCCCAAAAGCAGGATAGCACATGGGGTAATACGCATGGTGCCAGTGAGGCTGATCCTGTAAAGCGCCATTTAAGTGCTGCGGAACAATCGGCTGCAAAGCAAAGAGGGATGGGGGGTGCGGTTATTCTTCAGACCTCTCCTTTTGACAATAAGAATAGACCACTTATTGCTGTTGAAAAGAAGGACGAAAACGGTCAATCTACCTTCAAAAATGCCGTTCTTGGTGCAAAAACCAACGGAATTAGTCGAATTAATAAAGGCTATCTAAAGCGTAGTGTTCCGTCTATTGCAATCACGATTGTTATAACCATGGTTGGGATTTTGATGGGCGGTACGCAGGCATTGATGCCGTTTAGTCTCGTTTCACAGTTAAAAGGTCAATTTGATACTATTGGCGCATCGACTTCGGTGCGTTCGCGTACGTTCTTAAAAATCCAGCTCGACGGTGGTCGCGTAAAAAACTGTACGAAAGCTACAATATTTGGCGGACAGAAATTCGATTTATCAAAACGTCAAATTGCTAAACTTGCCGACTCTGGCATTACTTACGATAAGAAGAGCAAAACACTTAACTTTGTTGATGTTGATGGTACTACTAAAGCCGTCAAAGCCGCCGATTTTGAAGCTACCTATAACTCTAACGAAAAGTTCCGCTCCGAATATTATGAGGGTTCAAAGACTTGGCGTGGCGCTGTTGCGGATTGGTTCGACCAAAAAGCCACGAAAATCCTCGAATTTATGGGCTTCAAACGCAATAAATATACAGATCGCGTAACCGGCGATGCTGAAACGGATGATGCTAATTTTAAATCAAATATGGAGGGGCAGGCTCCTGAAGGGGGTGCATCTAGTAAGACAAAAAGTAAAGAGGGTATTACCGAAGAAACCGACGAGGATAACAAAACGACAGTAAGCCGTACTCAGAACGAAGATGAGGTGGCAGATTTGGCGTTAAGCGGTGATGATGTGGAAGTCGATTCTGCTGGTCGACCAAAAGTTAGCCAGTCGACTTTGTCAAAAAAATTAAATGATTTTTCGGCGAAATACGGAAAAGTTACCGGCATTGCATCCGCGGCGGCGCAGACTACCTGTGGTGTGATGAATATTATTAGTGCTATTGGCGCTCTTATTGCTGCCATGCAAACTATTGAAGTAGTCAAAACGGCCGCAGCATTTCTGGAGGTTCCCGATAAAGCCTCTTCTGGCGCCGATTCTTCTGATACGCCAACGAATTCTGAAGCCAGATTGCTATTAGAAAAGAAAGAAAATATCTATATCGATAAAGAAGGAAATCGTGTCAAACGCACGGCGAGTGCAATGGAGGCCGAGTCGGTTAAAGCACTTTATGAGGAACGTCCGGCCGAAAGTAGTGACTTAGCTGTACGTGGATATAACTTCTCTAGCATGCTATCCGCCGTCAGTAGAGAGCTAAGTATAGTTCAATCTGCTATCAATGTCAGCACAACGAGCTTTAAGGCTTGTCTGTACACTAAAATGGCGGCGGCAGCCATAGACGCCGTGGGTGATGTTCTAGAAATTGCCGCATGTATTGTTTCGTTCGGTATTGGCTGTGCGGTTAGCGCCATTAAAAGTGCAGCAATCTCATTAGGATTTTCTGTGATTATCTCGACAATCGTGAAAGCGATGATTCCGTGGGTTGCACAGATTTTAGCTCGTAACGTGCTGAAAGGTGCTGGGATTGGGGAGGAACTCGGAAATGAAATTGTTAATGGTGGCATGAAGATGATGTCGGAAAACCATCAGTATGGCGGCGGTTCGTTTATGGATGAAAAAGGCTTTTCGAATTTCTTGACTCTTCAAGCGCAATATCATGAAGAAATTGCCCGTTATGAACGCGAAAATCTCAGTCCATTTGATGTAAGGTCGGAAAATACATTCTTAGGGTCTATTATGACAAAGTTAATTCCGGTCACAGTTCAATCTGGGTCGATACTGTCTGGTATCAGTTCAATGACTAATGTGGTGTCCAAATCAGTGTCTAGCCTATTGCCGGCCGCATCCGCAATCGATTCCACGGTCACTGCTTCCGAAGCGGCAGATCGTACGAATCAATATTGTCCATATGTTGCGTCTGTCGGTGCTGTAGCAGATGAATACTGCAATCCTTATGTTGGTACTGATATGACGACGACAGGCACAAATTATGATCCAGCTGATGTAGTAAATATTGTTGCTGCTATCGATGAAAATCTTGGTTCTGTTGATCTAGTAGAAAATGATGACGGTACGGTTCAGTTGGCATCGACAACCCTCGCGGTAGATAGCGGTGCCGACGTGGCTCCAATTCGTAAGGGAAGTCGCATCGCAAACTGGATTACTTTCTGTTCACAAAAACAGTCTCAACTTGGTATGCCGGATCAAAACGTAATTGACGCAGTTGATGGCACAAGTACCGGTAGTACATTGGGTGATTCCTTCCTTGGCGCAATCCCTGTTTTCGGCGATATTATTGATGCAATCTCCAACGCAATTCAGCTAGCTTGGTATGGCTACATTAGTGGTGAAGCGTGTGTAATGAATAATAATAGCGGCTCATCGTATGTAGATGAAAATGGCAACGTACTTGCTGTTGCGATAGATGGTAATGGTAATAAGGTCGACTTAGCTAGAAGACCATTCAGTACTGACGCTGAAGGTAATGTGACATATGTTGACCAGTTTACCGGTAACGTTCCTAGCTGGAGTGAGGCAAAGTACTATCAGCGCTACATCGAGGATCAGCGCCTGGCAGAAGCTTCTGGCTTAATTGAAAAATCTTCTGTTACGGCTTTTCTCGAAGAATATTATAAAGAACATCCTCTAGATAACTCTTACGAGGGCATCCTGGCTCGCCGCTCAGGCTTAACGAAAGATCAAGTCGTCATTGCATTAGATTTATTAGACTACAATGAATTCTTAGCAAGCTATGACCCAACCGAAATGTATCCACTAGCGCACGAATCCGAAGATCCTGATTATCGTATCGAGAATCACGAAGATATAGATAGTTCGTTCGTAATGGCTATGAATAATCTGTATGATATTGAGAAACGTCGCCTGGCTACTGTTGGTTAATCGCATAAAAGAAGAAAAAGCCACTCCCGTCTGGGGGTGGCTTTTCTTTTGGCTTATGGGAGCCTGTAGTTGTTGCTTGTCCAAATTGATGAGCCGAAATCTTCCTTATAATTAGGATCGCTTTTATTGCTCGCGCCATACTGGATGAAATATGCAAGCAATTCGATCTGGTCTTCCGACATTCCCCACTCTGAACCGTTGACGGAATACATCGAGTCGAGCGCATCACTAACGCCAATGTTTACGTAGAAACTCTTATTTATGAGTTCCCAGTATTTTACCGGCGTAAGACCATAATCGTTCATTGGCATTTCGCTAGTATGGAAGAATGCAAGATTTATATCCCTCGACTCGGATCTTGCTGAATTGATTTTGCCGTTTGGCTGGACAGTAATATCATCAAAACCCCAATCTTCTAGCAAAGACTTCAGGTCGAAGTCGTTATTCTCGTCGACGTAATCCCAAACATTAATGTCGCTCTCGAAGTTTATGGATTCGACATTATACTCGTATTTTCCGTTAGCATTCGGGCTAATGTCGGGGTGGCTAACAGTAGTTGTTTTATTTGCATTATTCATGCCGTTGTAATTACTGTTAGTGTCGTTGTTGGTGCTGGTGTTGGATCCCTGTGGCGGCCCGCTCATTCCTTTGAATAGTTCGTCGTACTTCTTGAAATCCTTATCGATTGCCGACAACTGGCTTTCGGTAAGTGTGAAGTTCCATGTTTCGCCGTCAGGCATTGTAATCGTCATCGAAGAGTAATCGGTTGACAATTCTGAAATGAACTCACCATTGCCAATTGTGAACTGATAAGAGTCGTCGATAGTGTAATTGCGTTTTGCGACGCCTACCCAGTTTTCACCGTACGTTTTGATGATATAGCAGACGCCGTTTGGCCAGAACTCAATTCTGTACCCGTAATCTCCATCTACGGCCCTCCATACCTCGTTGGTTAGTTTGTCGTAGCGTTCGCCCTCTGAGTCATTCTTACCGCAGCCGGTCAAAACCAGTGCGAGTCCAAGAATAACTACAAGTCCCATAATGATAAGGTTCGTTTTCTTTCTCATTTTTGACCCCTCCTTTACTGGTGAGAAAAAAATCTCCATGCCTGTGCGTGCATAAAATAGGCATCTATTTCTTTTTTAACATTTTTCCCCTAAAAACTCAAACATAAGCACAAATCTAACAGGGGTGGCTAATGCTGGCAAAAACGATGAAAAAATGATATAATATATAGACTATGCAGTTTTGGAAACAATTTGAACCAGGTTTTACTTGTCTTGCGCCGATGGAGGGCGTGACTGATATTGCCTTTCGCCAAGTCGTAACCAAAGCTGCGCGCCCAGACATCTTTTTTACTGAGTTCACTAATGTGAATAGTTACAATAGCGAAAAAGGTCGCCATAATGCGCTCGATCGTTTTCAGACGCTACCGAGCGAAAAACCTATTGTTGCTCAAATTTGGGGAACAAAACCAGAATTCTTTACTGAAACCGCCCAGGCACTTAAGCAGCTCGGATTCGAGGCCGTGGACATTAATATGGGATGCCCAGATCGTCATGTTGTTGCTACTGGCGGTGGCTCAGGCTTAATTCGTACACCAGAACTTGCAAAAGAAATTATTCGCGCTACTAAAATGGCGGGTCTACCAACATCTGTTAAAACTCGTCTTGGCTATAGTCAGGTAGAAGAATGGCGTGGTTGGCTTACGAATATTTTGACTGAATATCCGGACGCATTGACCGTGCATCTTCGTACGAAAAAAGAAATGTCGAAGGTTGCTGCGCACTACGAATTAGTACCGGAAATTATCGCGCTCAAAAACGAACTTTCTCCAGAAACGGTCTTAATTATTAACGGCGATATTGAAACGCCGGCCGATGGTCAAAAGTTTATCGATATGGGGGTTGATGGTTTAATGATTGGTCGTGGTGTTTTTCATAATCCATTTTGTTTTGAAAAACAACCTCGCGCACACAGCAGAGAAGAATTAATTGATTTAATGCGATGTCATCTCGATCTCTACGACAAGTACGAACTGTCACCATACGACCCACTTAAGCATTTCTATAAAATTTATATTAATAACTTTCCTAGTGCGTCCGATCTTCGTGCGAAATTAATGGAAACTAAAACTACCGACGAGGCGCGCGCGGTGCTAGATGAGTTTACGAAATAATGAAAAAACAAGAGCAGACACGTCCAACATTAATTTTCATTCATGGCATGCGTGGCAATCACCATGGTTTAATTTATGTCGCCCGTCAGTTACGTGACCGATATAATGTACTCGTGCCAGACATCCCAGGCTCCGGAAAACGTCCTGAATTGCAAAATAAAACTAATGAAGGCTACGCAGATTGGTTGCATCAATATATTGCCGATCAACATTTAGCGCAAAAACCGATTATAATTGGTCACTCGATGGGCTCAATTATCTCATCAAACTTTATTCGCAAATATCCGAACGATATCGATAGTCGCGTAATCTATCTCGCGCCAGTTTTTCGTACGCGCAAAGCTAAAAAGCAGAGCATCCGTCGTTATAAACTCGTGTATTTTTGTCTCGGAATTCTTTTGCCAACATCCTGGGCTTATAAATTCGAGAGCAGCCATTTTCTTTCTTACGTAATTTCGCACTTTTTAACGGTCGACAAAACCCAACAAAAGAAAATTGACGACATCCATTATCGTTATTCCGGTCGTTTTTCGACACACAAGTCATTTATTGCGGATGTAAAAATCGCCATGTGCGAGACAACCTGGCTCACCGATAAGAAGAATACTTTAGTTGTATTTGGTAAAGGCGACAAACTTACTTCGTATAAATATGCTTCAGAGCGTTGTAAAAAATACAACGCTACCTTCAAGCTACTAGAAGGCACTGGCCATTTTCTGAACTACGAACGACCAGCCGAAGTAGCTAATATCATTGATGATTTTATTACAAACAATTAAAATTCGTCTTCGTCTTCTTCCTCTTCGTAGTTTGGTGCAGCAAATTCTTCTGATTCGCGTAGGGCTCTTGCGTCTAGTACTGCCTGATAGATTTCTTCAATACGCGTTAGTGTATAGTTGATGTCGTGTTTTTTAACTTTTTCTAGCGAAGACGCACTCATTTTCTTTGCTTTTTCGGCATTTGTAAGAATTGTCTTTAATCCATCCGCGACGGCATCTACATCATCTGCTTCGCAAAGATAGCCATTTTCTTCGCTTTTAACTAATTCTGGAATTGCACCAGCTCTTACCGCAACGCACGGTAAACCGGTTGCCATTGCTTCGAGTAGTACGATACTTTGCGTTTCGGTTTTTGACGTAATTGCAAAAAGTTTCGCCGAACGATAAATTTGTGGCAAATCGTCGCCCACAACGCGACCAGTAAAATGCACGCGATTTTCGAGCCCGGCTTTGATTGCCATTTTTTCGAGTTTTGGCTTTGCTGTACCATCGCCGACGATTACTAAATGAGCTTCTGGCACCTGATCAGCAACTTGCGTGAATGCCTCCATTAAAACTTCGATACTTTTTTCTGGATCAACGCGTCCGACATATAATGCAAATGGATTATTTTTTGGCAAATTATATTTTTTATAGATTTCGTCTTTAGCTTTGCCGGCAGAGAATCGCGACAAATCAATACCATTACTCAACGCTTCGACCGTAACTTTAAAATGTTTGCGATTTTTTGGAATCAAATCCGAAATCGCTTGTTCGGTCGGCATAGTTGCATATTCGCTGCGACGTAAAAAACTAATAAAATATTGATTCATAATTTTATTGAGTGGTTGTTTCGCAATTTTTGGCAACTTTAATTGCTGCGTTAAATTGTCTGGGTAAGCATGATCGGTTGAAACGAGCGGAATATTATGGCGCTTAGCATAACGAAAGACCGAAAGCGCCACTGGTCCTGGTGTCTGGTTATGAATAATATCTGGCTTAAACTCATCTAGAGTTTTACGAATTTCAAAATATGACCCCAAACTAACATGAAGGCCATTCTTATAAACAACTTGTGGTATTTTAATTCCGAGCCATTCTTTTGCTTGCGGTACTTTATTAATTTGGTCAGGGTAGAGCGGCATTTTGAACGATGTTAATCGTGCTACCTTAAAACCAAACTCTTCATCTTTTTCGATTCCGAACTTTCCAGTTATACTTGGCGTCAATACTAAAACCTCATGCCCTCGTTTGTGCAATCCAGCTGCCAGATTTCGCGAAAATGCTGCCACCCCGTTAATCATCGGATAATAGATGTCACTCGAAATTACGATCTTCATATCTGTATTATAATATCTATATGTCAATTCCGAAAAAGATTCACTACGTTTGGGTCGGCGACGCAGAGATTCCGATAGAAGATAAAAAATATATTGCCGGCTGGCGAAAACTACACCCAGATTATGAATTACGCCGCTGGAGTGAGAAGGATATTGATTTATCCCAATATCCACTTGTTGCGACCGCCATTAAACGTCGTCGTTGGGCGCTCGCCTCTGATATTATTCGTATGTACGCCATCTATAAAGAAGGTGGCATCTATATGGATACAGACGTCGAATTATTAAAACCACTCGATGATTTATTACAATATGATGCTTTTGCTGGATGGGAATCTCAGTATTGGTTTACAACGGCAATTTTTGGCGCCGAAAAACATTCGCCATGGATTCGTAAAATTCTTAAACGTTACGAATTAGCCGACCCTAACAAGCGTATTACGACTGATACTTTCTTGAAAACTGTTCATAGTCCATCCGTCTATGCACAGGATATTTACAAGATTGAACTTGATGGTAAAACTCGTGTATATGGCGACAATAAATTTGCTACTTTTGCGCCGGAGTATTTTAGCCCTAAACACTACATTACCGGCAAAGAAAATATAACCGAAAACACTATCGCTTTTCATCATTATGCTTCAACTTGGCACACCCCAGCTGAAGCTATTAAGACAAGAGTCAGTAGCGCTGGGCGTAAAATTCTCGGCACAAAAGGTTATGGCGTACTGGAGAAAGAATATCACGCCAAACTTGAGCGTAAGATACGTAAAGAGCTTCCTTAATGGTAAAATAATCTTATGAAAAAGGTCAAAAAACCAACTGCGGTAGTGAATCGTCGCGCGCATTATGATTACAATCTTTCCGACAAGCTTGAAGTCGGCATGGTTTTGACTGGTCCGCAAGTCCGCTTAATTCGCGATAGCCATGCGCAACTGAAGGGCACCTATGTCACAATTCGTAATCATGAATTATGGCTACTTGGCCTTACTTTAGGTACTGATACGGCTCAAAATATTAAGCTGCTCGCCACGAAAAAACAAATAGCCACATTGGAGCGCAAAAAGGTTGACGGCTCCACGGTTGTTCCAGTTGAGTTAAAACCATTTGGTCGACACATCAAATTAATTATTGCAGTGGGCGAAGGTAAGAAAAAATACGACAAGCGTCAAACTATTAAGGCGCGTGATCTCGAGCGCGAGAGCCATAGATTTTAAGCTTTTTCAGGTTTTAATCAGCTTGCCGAAATATACTTAGTTTCATAAAGGCAAACACGCATGTCAGAAATTCAAGCAGTATTTGAACGACGAGAAACTAAGTATATTCTATCTCGCAAACAGTATGATGAATTAATCAAAGCTCTCGGCAAAAATATTGAGCCAGACATTTATTTTCGCAATACTAACTGCAGTGTCTATTACGACACGCCAGAATTTGAACTTGTTTCACAATCGCTCGAAAAACCTATTTTTAAGCAAAAGATTCGTATTCGTAGCTACGGCGTACCGAAAGATGATACTTCGCCAGTGTTTTTGGAAATTAAAAAGAAATATGACGGCATTGGTAATAAGCGTCGCATAAATATGCGCCTAAAAGATTTTTATCATTTCCTTCAAACTGATGAATTGAATGGCGATAATCCGCAGATTGAGCGTGAAATCAAACATGTTTTTCATCATTACGATTTACGCCCATCCATTTTTATTGCGTATGAACGTTATTCATACTGCGGTGCGGAGAATCCAAATTTCCGTCTAACTTTCGACTTCGACGTGCGTAGTCGTCTCGACCATCTTCGCCTAGAGGATGGCGACCAGGGTGAACTATATTTTAAGAATGGCGAAATAATCATGGAGGCCAAAAGTCTTGGCGCATTCCCGATGTGGTTCGTGAAAGAATTATCGCGACTTCATATTTATCCAGCCTCATTCCAGAAATATGGTTACATTTATCAAGCAAGGTTTAACGAAATTAAAAACAAGAAAAAGGAGAATAAATAATGTTTAATAGCATTCTGTCCGGCGAATTGACGCTTGTCAATTTTCTAATTTGTATTGGCGTCGCCTTCGTACTGGGCCTAATTGTGGCTTTTGTCCACAGTAAAACCGCCAAAACTAATAGTAATTTCGTAACGACATTGGCCGTCCTACCGACTTTGGTAGCAATGGCAATCTTGCTCGTTAATGGTAATCTCGGTGCCGGCGTGGCTACGGTAGGTGTATTCTCGCTCGTTCGTTTTCGTAGCATACCTGGTAATTCGCGCTCATTGTTGGCAGTTTTCTTTGCAATGGCGATTGGTCTCGCTGTTGGTACGGGCTATGTTGTCTTTGCGGCACTATTCACGGCCATCATTGGTTTAATTATCTTTGTCCTTAATTTACTTAATTTCGGCGTTAATGATGTCACGGAGAAAAAACTAGTCGTTGTCGTGCCAGAAGATCTCGACTACACAGACATCTTTGATGACGTTTTCGAAAAATATACCAACTCTCATTATCTCCAGAAAACCAAAACTACTAACATGGGTAGCCTATTTCAATTAACATATCGCGTAGTATTGAAAGCTGATGTAAATGAAAAACGTTTTATCGACAAAATTCGTTCAAAAAATGGCAACTTAAAAGTTGTTCTATCGCAACCAATGGAAGAGGAGGAACTTTAATTGATGAATAAAAATAACCCCAAAGCAAAAGGAAAGCGGCCGCTAACCCAAAAACAGAAAACCGCAATTGGTATTTGTTTAGTTGGCGTACTATTAATTGCAATTCTAATTGGTTTAGTTTTCAACTTTCAGAACAAATCCGAAGACCTAACAGTTGATACTGGCGTTGTGGCCTCAACTCTTACGGGCGATGCGACAGCATTGACGGTGGGTGAAGATGGCGTCGAAATAACCAGTGGCGGCATTTACGAACTGAATGAAAATATCGAAAACGGCTGTGTAATTGTTCGTGCTGAAAATGCCGATGTTAAATTAATCCTCAACGGCGTCTCAATTACAAACACAAATGGCCCAGCAATTTATGTGGAGGCGGCCGATAATTTCTACCTTGAATTAAATGGTGACAATATACTCGTTTCTACCACATCAACGGACTATAATGGTGCAATTTATTCCAAAGACGACATTCTAATTTATGGCGATGGCTCATTGGATATTACATCAAATATAGATGGCATTGTTGGCAAAGATGATCTACAAATTGATGGCGGTAAATTTACGATCGATGCTCAGGATGATGGCATTGTCGGTAAAGATTCCATCAAGGTGACTGGCGGCGAATTTAATATTGCTGTTAGTGGCGACGGCTTTAAGACGTCTAATGAAACCGAAAAAGGTGATGCAGAATTTACTGGCGGCGTTTTCAATATTAACTCCGGTAGTGATGGCTTGCAGATTATTGCTAATCTCCTAATTAGCGGCGGAACTTTTAATATTACCTCCGGCAATGGTTCTGGTACCACCTCAACCAGCTCGCAATGGGTAGGCGGCAATTCCAACAGCAGCACGTCCACTAAAGGCATCAAAGCGGACGCTTCCGTTCAAATCGATAACGCATCCATTACAATTAATTCTCAAGATGATTCTGTCCATTCTAATGGCAACGTAACGATTAATAATGGCACGTTTGACTTATCGTCTGGCGATGATGGTATGCATGCAGATGGCAATATGACGATAAATAATGGCACAATTATTATTACGAAAGCCTATGAGGGCATTGAAGGTGGCACTATTACGGTCAACGGTGGCGACATTAAAGTAATAGCTTCTGATGACGGCTTCAATGCTGCTGGTGGTTCTGATACGACTTCTGGACGCATGGGTGGCCAAAATAGTTTTGCTGGTGACACTAGTAAGGTTCTTACTATTAATGGAGGCACAGTCTATGTAAATTCTAGTGGCGACGGTCTCGACTCAAATGGTAACTTATACATTACTGGCGGTACAATTTATGTTGACGGTCCAACCAATGATGGTAATGGCGCCTTAGATTACGGTGATAGTGGTTGCGAATTTAAGATTACTGGCGGTACTTTGATTGCGGTTGGTTCATCCGGTATGGCCGTGAATGCGACCACCGCATCCCAGGCTACGGTTTTGATTAATCTTACGAGTAGCTATAATGGTAAATTAACTTTTGGCAATATTAGCTATACGCCAAGTAAAAACTATAGTTCAGTCTTAATATCTTCCGATAAACTAAGCATCGGTGATAGCTATACTCTTAATATTAATGGTACGGATATCCAGTCTGTTACTTTAAATAATTCAGTTACCACCTCTGGTACGGCTGGTATGCAGCCGGGTATGGGGCAAGGTCGTCAAGGCGGCATGCAAGGCGGTGGTCGTCGTTAGGCAAAAAGCTAAAAAATATGATATAATATAAACAGGGTAGGACTCGCGTTCTTGGCGCGAGTTCTTCTTATCAAATAATAAAAATTAATGGAGCAATCATTTATGAGAGCATTAGCCAAAGATCTCACTGTCAAATCTGGAAAAGTTGAACTGGCTGGCTGGGTGAATTCTCGTCGTGATCACGGTGGCTTAATCTTTATCGATCTACGTGACCATACTGGCGTTATTCAACTTGTCGTCGACCCGAAGACCGAGAATGCTTTTAATTTGGCTGAAAGCTTGCGTGATGAATTTGTTATTCGCGCCACCGGTACGGTCCGAAAACGTGGTGAGGGTCTCACCAATCCAAATATCCCAACTGGTGATATTGAAGTCGTAGTGGAAGATCTTACGCTCTTGAACCGCTGCGACCCGCTTCCTGTTAATACGCACGATGAAGGCACTGAAAGTAGCGAAGAGATGCGTTTGCGTTATCGCTATCTTGATTTGCGCCGTCCAAGTATGCAGCATCGTCTCGCTCGCCGCGCAAAATTCTACAAATTCATGCGTGATTATATGGAAGATCACGACTTTATTGAAGTTACTACTCCAATCTTAGCTAACTCTTCTCCAGAGGGCGCTCGCGATTTTATCATTCCATCTCGCCTTCATCCTGGTCAATTCTACGCTTTACCGCAAGCTCCACAGCAGTTTAAGCAATTATTGATGGTCGGTGGTTTGCCGCGCTATTACCAAATTGCACCATGTTTCCGCGATGAGGACCCTCGCGCCGATCGTCTTTATGGTGATTTTTATCAGCTAGACCTTGAAATGTCCTTTGTTGATAGCGGTGAAGAAGTTCGCCAAACTATGGAACCACTTATCGTAAAGCTCGCTACCGAATTTGCTGGCAAGAAAATTGTTACACCAGAGATCCGCCGCATTCCGTATGTTGAATCCATGGAAAAATATGGCGTTGATAAGCCAGATCTCCGTTATGGTATGGAGCTAATTGACCTTACCGAAGATCTTAAGAACACCGAATTCTCAGTTTTTGCCAAGGCAGAATGCGTCAAGGCGATTTGCGTAAAAGGTGGCGCCGATTTGAGCCGCTCACAAATTGACGGTTTTACTGATAAAGCTCGCAAGCTTGGTGCAGGCGGTCTTGCCTATCTAACCTATACAAAGGAAGGCATTAAGTCGCCAATCGCAAAATTCCTCAGCGAAGCAGAATTGAACGCAATTACCGAAAAAACTGGCGCAGAAGCTGGCGATGCTGTCTTCTTTGGCGCCGACAAGCGCGCTAAGGTCAACAAAGTTCTTGGCCAACTTCGTATCGCTTTTGCCGATCACTTTGGCCTCAAAGATCCGAATGAAGTTGCGCTTTGTTGGATTGTTGATTTTCCATTTTATGAATGGGATGATGGTGCCAACAAACTCGATTTTGGTCACAACCCATTCTCGATGCCAAAAGGCGGACTCGAGGCTCTCGAAGCTGCCAAGACTGACGAAGAAAAACTTGCTATCGTAGCAGATCAGTACGATATGGTCATGAACGGCTATGAAATCTGCTCCGGCGCCGTTCGTAACTACAACCCAGAAATCATGTACAAAGTCTTCGATATTCTTGGTTACGACAAAAAATATGTCGAGGCTCGCTTTGGTGGCATGCTAAATGCCTTCAAGTTTGGTGCACCGCCACATGCTGGTTGCGCCTTCGGTATTGAACGTATTTTCATGGTGCTCGAAGATACCGAAAACATTCGCGACATCGTTGCCTTCCCGAAGAACGGTTCTGGTGTCGATCTCATGATGAACTCGCCGTCTCCGGTTGACGAATATCAAATTAGCGATTGTCATCTTCAACTCGTCGAGCCAGAAGATGAATAAAATGCTAAAATAGAGCATATGAACAAAAGAATTAGCGCTGCAGTTATGGCAATCATTCTCGCATTAACCGGCGCTAATTTTTCTTATGCCCGCACGCTGAACGACGAAGAGATTGGCTTGATTTCACAGACTTGTTCCAGCATCCAGCTACAGCTCAAAAATATTCAGAAAACCGACGCTCGCTACCGTGCTAAGTTGGGTAGTTATTATGAAATGATTAATTCTAATCTAATGCTCAATCTTAATCTTCGTCTAGTTAAAAATAATCTGGCTACTGCTGAATTATCTGAGCTGCAGACAACTTTTTCGAACGAACGCGACTATTTCAAAAATGCCTATACTGCGTATCAGAAAGAATTAGACAATTTGATTGCGATTGATTGCCGCGAAAAACCGCAAGATTTTTACAATCAGCTCGAAGCTGTTCGTTCTCGTCGCGAAAAGGTAAATACAAGCACGATTCGTCTGCGCGATTTAATTAGGACGCATCGTGAAGCAGTCATATCATTAAGAGGGAGACTATAATGCCAGACAATGATGTGTCTAAACCAGCAGAAAACACTGAAGCTGGGAGCCCAAAACGAGTAAATGGCGGTAGGAATTTAATTATCCTTGGCATTGCGGCTATTATTATTGCTATTTCGACCACCGGATTTAGTCTCTGGATCTATCGCCAGAATGACATTTATTTGGATCGTTCTCGCCCAGGCTTTATTTCTGAGGGCGAAAAAAATGAAGAAGAGAGCATTGAAACATTTTCTGAAGAAGGCGAAATCACTCGTTCGGTGCTCGACAAATATCTTGAAGAGTTAGATTATGTTAGCGAAAAAATCGACGGACTATCAGAAGCCTTTTCATCTGGTCCACTTGATGATAGTAATTTTCTTTTTGACGAAGGTGATGACTTAGACCCCGAAGACGCTTCTTAGCCAAGTATCAGCTGGTCCAGCCGTCATCAAGACTATTAACCATCCATCCGCCTGTAATTGGCGGATTTTTTCGGCTAACACGTCATCGGTCGCCGCCGCTTCACCTATTTCCTTATTGTCTAAGGTATTTATTAGAAACTCTGGACTTAGAATTTCTAAATTTGGATTTTCGCGTGTTAAATAAGTTGGCAACCAAAAGATTTTATCTGCGCCCAAGAAGGCGTCGTGGTAGTCTTTATAAACTTCATGTTGGCGTACGTTTTGATGCGGTTGGTAAATAATAGCTAAACCCTTATAGCCGTCACGCTGTTTTAATTCAGTGGCCATTTTTACGGTTGCCTTAATTTCGGCCGGATGGTGTCCATAATCCGAATAGACGCCCTTAGCGATAGCCTCAAAACGGCGACCGGCTCCTGGGAACTTATTAATCGCATCAATTACCTTTTGATCATCATCTGGGTAAATTGTTTTAATGACCTGAAGTGCGCAGCTTGCGTCTTTGCGTCTCAATTCGCCAACAAGGTTAATTCTCTCGTCAATCGTTGTATTTTTTACAACATTCGTACTCTGACTTTCGAATTGCGCAAAGGCGGAGCGATAATCTTCTACAGTAGGGTAAATATCTGGATGATCATAATCTACTGACGTAATTGCTGCGATGTATGGATGATATGCTAAAAAGTTTCGATCATATTCGTCTGCCTCATAAATAAAGAACTGTGCATCACTAGAATAATGTGCGCCTGGAGCCCATCCTAAGGTGGTGCCAACGGCATAGCTAATTGGGATTCCTAGCTGTCGCATCGCCCAAATCAGCATTGCGGTAGTTGTGGTTTTTCCGTGCGTGCCAGCTACGGCAATCATTTTTAAGTTTTGTTTTTCGACAAATGTAGCCAAGAATTCATCACGCTTGCTGCATTTTATCCCTAATTTCTGCGCGAGTAGTAGTTCAGGATGATTACTTGGTAGTGCAGAGGTATAAACAAACCAATCAATCGGTGCCTCTTCATGTTTTTTCTGCAAAAATAGCCCATCTTGTTTACCATAAAAAACTTCAATTCCGCGACCATCGATTTCGTCTGCGATTGCGCCACGCATCAAATCGGATCCAGTTACGTCATAACCAGCATCATTTGCAAGTTCGGCCAGTGGCCCTATGCCGGTTCCGCTAATCCCTGAAAAATAAACTCTCATAACTTAATTATATAACAAGAAAAAACTATTGTTTTTTCTATAATTGTTATGCTAATATATTTTCAGGAGTGTCCCAGGAGTTATATAGTATAGCAACTGTATAATTTATTGGGGAAAACAAAAAGTGTTTGAAAGAGGTCGCACCCTGAAGAGGGCTAGATTAGGAATTGTATTTTTGGCTTTCATTACTGCCGCATTGATGGGTGGTATTTTTGCATTCCTGTCGCATAATAATTATTCGCAGATTGCCTGGGAGAGCATGGCGGATTCTGCGCAAATTAATGTCACCGCATCGGATTCTGCATTTACTTCTGACGTAAAGATGTCGGTCGAAAAAGTTGACAATCAAGAGCTCATTAATCTGGCAAAGCGCACAGCTGGCCAGAATTCTGATGACGTTTTGGCATTTAATATCACTTTCACCGATAAAGAAGGCAAAGAAGCTCAGCCAAATTCGTATGTTAAAGTTTCAATCGATCCAAAAGATTATAACCTTAACGCCGAGCGTTATGCATTGGTTCACATCGATGACGATGATAATGCGAAGTACCTTGGTAATATTGCCGCGACCAATGATTCCCTTACTTTCTATGCTAATAGCTTTTCTATCTATGCGATTATTCCAACTACTCAAACGGATCAGCAACGCTATGCTCGCTACACCTATGAATTCTATGTAGATGACGAGATTGTCGCTTCTCAGATTGTTCGTAATGGTGATATTCTGAATGCTCCGGCCGCACCTACTGTTGAACGACTCATCTTTATGGGTTGGTATACAGAAAATGACAGAGTATTTAACGGCCTCAATCAGGCTGTCAACATCCCAGATGAAACGACGGCCGATAAAACAATAAAGCTTCACGCTAAGTTCGCCGATAAGATTTATTCTGTAGTCTTCTTTAACCCGCAGGGCAATGTCCTAGCGACCAAGACCGGTACAAACGGCGACAATATTAATACGGACGATATTCGTCACGAAGTTAGCGCTGGCCACTTCGTAGACGCATGGACTACCGATGCATCAATTCTTGATCGCT
>CAMNAJ010000005.1 GCA_946530935.1 uncultured Candidatus Saccharibacteria bacterium
TTCATCTTAATAAGGTTGAACTTATTAAATGTGGTAATGGTAAGAGAATTGATGCAGAGCGTGAGCAGTGGAGCGATGGTGTAAACCTACTCTGTATCCGCCCAGGTGTAGTAATTGCATATGACAGAAACTTTGTAACGAACCAGACGCTTCGCCGTCATGGTATTAAAGTAATTGAAATCCCGAGTTCCGAATTGTCACGTGGCCGTGGTGGTTCGCACTGTATGAGCATGGCATTAGTGAGAGAGGAGGAGTAGAGAAGGAGAGTCTAGGTAAAGTTTGTTGTGGGGGATAATACTTAATTAAAAAGGAAGAAAAATGTTTAAGAAGAAAAATCGTAAAAAATCTAGTCGAGCAATGCTGTCTGCATACTCGATCATCATGATTTTGATTGTACTTCTTGGTATTTTGTCTCATGTTTTGCCAAAGGCAAAATATCAAGTTGTTACCCCAGAAGATGCGGCTCCACTTCTTGAGCTTGAAACCGTAACTACTGAGGACGAGCCAGCTCCGGCTGGTGAAGCTATTCCACTAGAAGTTGGCCCTGTGACTGTACTTGAAGGTGGAACAGTCGACAGTGTTGACGCCGTTGCCCCAGCAACTACAGACGCTGCGACTACTGAAGAAGAAACAACTACATACGAATCTCTCGAAGATTGTGAAGAAGCTAATGGCGAAGGCACTTGTGCTCTTGTCGACGGTTCCGGTGTAGTTGGTGCTAAACTATTTCAAATCCTAAAGGCGCCAATTCTTGGCTTTGCGGATGCCATTGATGTATGTATCTTTGTAATGGTACTTGGTGGCTTCCTAGCTGTAATGGCTAAAACCAAAGCCCTTGAAACTGGTATTAAGATTTTAGTGAAGAAACTTAAAGGGAAAGAATATCTACTTATTCTTCTTCTTATGTTCATCTTCTCGATTCTTGGTACAACTTACGGTTTCCTTGAAGAAAGCGTTGGTTTCTATGTACTCATTGCCGCAACAATGTTTGCTGCAGGCATGGATCCACTCGTTGGTGTTGCAACTATCCTTCTTGGTGCGGGTTCTGGTGTGCTTGGTTCTACCATTAACCCATTTGCAACTGGTGTAGCAGTTTCTGCCATGAAAGATGCCGGTATCGAATTTAATAATGGTACCGTAATTCTAATTGGTGTGATTCTTTGGCTCACTACACTTGCAGTTTCTGCATTCTTTGTAATACGTTACGCAAAGAAAGTTCAACGTGATAAAGGTTCAACATTCCTTAGTCTTCGCGAACAAGCAGCAGCAGAGAAGAAATATGGCAAATACCTTGAAGCACAAGGTGATGATATCAAGCTTTCTGGCAAGCAGATTGCTTCCCTCATCGTTTTCGCATTTTCATTCGTAGTAATGATTATTGGCTTTGTGCCATGGGGCGAATTCTTTGAAAATAGTATCTTCTCTCAAATGCATGATGCACTTGGTGGCTTTCTTGGTGGCGGTTTAACTGGTGAAGCACTTGGTGATTGGTGGTTCTATGAAGCAGCTCTTTGGTTCTTCTTAATTTCCATCGTTATATCGCTCATCAACCATGAAGGTGAACATGGCTATGTAGATACATTTATTGATGGTGCAGACGACATGATCGGTGTAGTTCTTGTGATTGCAGTCGCTCGTGGTGCATCTGTACTTATGAGCCAAACATACTTAGACAACTTCATTGTCTATAATGCTTCGAATTTCTTGGCAACTTTGCCAGAAATGGCATTCGTACCTTTGAACTATTTGCTCCATGTGGTACTTTCGGTCTTAGTACCGTCATCTTCTGGTCTTGCAACACTTTCGACGCCGATTATTGCGCCGGTGGCTGCAAACCTTGGTTACAGTACAAACGTGGCTGCAATGACGATTGTCGCAGCAAATGGTCTTGTGAATCTCATCACGCCAACTTGTGGTGCAATCATGGGTGGCCTCGCACTTGCCAAAGTTGATTACTCGACTTGGTTTAAGTGGGGGATTAGAGTAGTAGCATGTATCGCGGTAGTAAATATCGTAGTACTTTGCCTATTCTCAATTTAAAACACAAACAATAAAGCAATCCGCTCCAATAAAATGGGGCGGATTTTTTTAAAAATGCTTGTGCTTAAAACAAACTTAAATTATAATGTGAATCATGGATGGTTATACATTAACGCATAAAACGCCGTCGCGTAAGGATTTTATCGATACTGCAGATTTTGATCAATCTGAGATTAAAGATATTATCACTACTTCGCGTACGGTGAGAGACTATATTAAGGGTGGCGGTTGGTTAAACGCGCTATTCCATAAATCTCTTGGTATGATTTTCGAACAAAAATCAACCAGAACTAGAGTGTCGTTTGAAGTTGCGATGGAACAACTTGGTGGACATGCACTAAATCTTGCTCCGGGCGCAATTCAGCTTGGTAAGCATGAAACGATTAATGACACAGCAAAGGTGCTCGGCCGTATGTGTGACTTAATAATGTCACGTGTAGATCGTCACGAATCAATTAAGGCTTTGGCAGAATTTGCAAAAGTGCCAGTTATTAACGGCATGAGCGATAGATGTCATCCAACGCAAGGTATTGGCGATATGATTACGATTGTTGATAACTTGCCAGAAAAGCCAATGAATGAAATAAAAGTTGTCTTTGTTGGTGACGCAACACAAGTTTGTAACACGCTTTGCGATATGACTACAAAGATGGGTATGAATTTTGTGCATTATGGCCCAGAAAATCATAAGATTGATGAAGAGTGGCTTGAAATTGGTCGTAAAAACGTTGAGAAATATGGTGGTTCTGTAGCTTGGTCAGATGATCCTGAATGCCTTAAAGGTGCTGACTTTATTTATACTGATGTTTGGTACGGTCTTTATGATAAAGAGACGCCGAAAGAAGTTTATATGGCGGACTTTTATCCTAAATACCAGGTAAACGACGAATTAATGGCTTCAACTGGTAATCCAAACTGCAAGTTTTTGCATTGCTTGCCAGCTAGCCGTAATGAAGAAGTGACTGATTCAGTATTAGACGGACCAAATTCTCTTGCTTGGGATGAAGCAGAGAATCGTCTAACTGCGCAGCGGGGGTTAGTATTGTATTTTTCCGGAGTAGCACAAGCTACACTCGATTATATAAAACAACAAAAGGAGGCTAATTAATGCCAAAGAAGAAATATAAATTCAGGCTGTTTAGCGCTGTGCTCGCTACGGTCTGTATAATCTTGGTGGGAGATGCGGTAGCGCCAACTGCGGCCATCGGTAACTCGATGTACCTATGGTGGGCAGTCATGCTTATCGGTTTCTTCGTACCATACGCACTTATTAGTGCAGAACTCGGTACACAGTATCCGTCCGAAGGCGGTATGTATACCTGGATTAAAAAAGCCTTCGGTAAGAAGTGGGCTTCGAGAGTAGCTTGGTTTTACTGGGTAAACTATCCACTTTGGATTGCGTCTCTAGCAGATCTCATTACTACCATGCTTATGCAAATGTTTGGCATTGAGATGGAAATGTGGATGGTACTTGCAATTCAAGTATTCTACATTATACTTGTTACAATTCTCGGTATGCTTCGCATCTCGCAATCTGATGTCGTGTCTAATATTGGTGCACTTATCAAGATTGTTCTTCTCGGTGCAATTGGTGTGCTCGGTTTTTATGTACTCTTCACAAAAGGTACAGCTAACCCAATTGAGTCATGGCACGATGTGGTGCCACTAGCATCTGCTGAAGGCGGAATTGATTGGGCCGGTCTTTCATTTGTCTCGCTCATTATTTTCAACATGCTCGGGTTCGAGGTTGTTGGTACATTCTATGATGATATGGATCAACCAAAGAAACAAATTCCTAAAGCAATTATTCTTGGTGGTATCCTTATTGCGATTTTCTACATTTTGCCATCATTTGGTATGGGTGTAGCAATTCCATACGAGGAACTCGAAACTAATACTGGTTTCCTAGATTCCTATAATGTATTGCTTGCAAATGCGGGCTTTGCGGAAGCTGCGATTCAGTCTATTACGATTGTGGTCGGTGGTCTCTTTATATTAACTTTGATTTCAAATATTTCTTCATGGAATTTCGGCGTTTATTCAGTAATTGCATTCGCTGCTGAAGATGGCATGTTCCCGAAATCTTGGAAGAAACGCAATAAAGACGGTGTGCCATATGTGGTCGGCATTTGGACTGGCTTAGTGTCGATCGTTCTAGCTGTAGCAGGTATCATTCTTGCATACTGCTTCCCAGAATGGGAAGATGGTTCTAACCTCTTCTGGGCATTTTTCGACTTGTCACTCGTGTGTCTTCTTTTGTCGTACATCCCAATGTTTGCGGCATTTATCAAGTTGCACAAGAATGGCAAGCAAGTTCAGAATGGTTACTGGGTTAATGTTGGTACAGTTATGAGATGGTTGATGGGCGTAGTTCCTCTACTCCTTCTCTTCATTTCATTATTCTTCACATTTATCCCAGAATTTAGCATTGAAGCAATCCAGGATAATATGACTTTGATTGTAAGCTCGGTAGTTTGTATCGTAATTGGCGAAGTACTAGTTGCTAGAATGACAATCAATGACAGAAGGAAGAAACTCGAAAGAAAAAGTAGAGCAGCTTTAAAGCGTTAAACAAACATTAAAAAGGGTGGCAACTTAGTAATGTCTGGCTATTGTCAGCATGCTAAGTTGCCATTAATAGTATAAAGAAAGGAAATTAAATGAAATTACAATCAACACCAAAGCAAGATGGATTCTATATGCCATCAGAATTAGCACCACATAAGTGTACTTATCTTTTGTGGCCAGAGAGGCCAGATAACTGGCGCGAAGGCGCAAAGCCAGCACAAAAGGCATTTCGTGAAGTGGTTGAGGTAATCGCAAAACACGAGCCAGTAGTACTTGGTGTAAATCAGTCGCAGTATTTGCACGTACTTGGTATGAATATGCCAAACGTGTCGGTAGTTGAAATTTCAAATAATGACTCTTGGATTCGCGATTCAGGTGCGACCATGGTTATTAATGGTAAAGGCGACATTAGAGCAGTAGACTGGGGCTTTAATGGTTATGGTGGGATGACTGACGGTATTTATTATCCTTGGGATTTTGATGACTATGTAGGTGCAAAAATGGCTAATATCGAAAAAACTGATCGTTATGTGCCAGAAGATTTTGTGCTTGAAGGTGGTTCTATTCATACTGATGGTGAAGGTACACTTCTCGTAACGGAAGAAACTTTGCTCTCTGAAGGACGCAACCCGGGTAAAAGCAAAGAAGAGATTGAGGCAATCCTTAAGGAATATACTGGTGCTGAAAAAGTGCTCTGGCTTCCTTATGGCGTATATAAAGACGAGGATACGAATGGTCACGTTGATAATATTTGTCAGTTCGTGGCGCCAGGTAAAGTAGTTCTTGCTTGGGAAGATAACCCAAATGATCCGCAGCATGAGCGTTCACAAGTAGACTATGATTATTTGATGAACGAAACGGATGCTAAGGGTCGCAAGATTGAGATTGTTAAGATTCACGTGCCAAATGTAATTACTATTACTAAGGAAGAGTCTGAAGGTGTTGATGTGGTAGAAGGCACGTTCCCACGCAATGAAGGCGATCGCTTGCCTGCTTCATATATTAATTATTACAACTGTAATGGTGCAATTATCTTGCCAGTCTTTAATGACCCACACGATGAAGAAGCCGTGCGCACGCTTCAGGAGCTATTCCCAGACCGTGTAATTGAAACAGTTTACGCTAGGGAAATTTTGCTTGGCGGTGGTAATATTCACTGTATTACACAACAAGTACCAAAAGCTTAAAAGTTAACAAAAAATCCGGTCTTTAAGGGCCGGATTTTTGTGCTATAATATGCTTATGGATAAGCTACAGTATGATGGGCCTGTAGTGCTCGCAATATTAGATGGTGTTGGTCTTGCGCCAGATGGTCCGGGTAATGCCGTATCAAAAGCAAGGACTAATTTTCTTGGTAAAGCCGCAAGAGAATATTTTCATATCGCACTAAATGCTTCTGGTGAAGCGGTTGGGCTAACCCCAGAGCAAATGGGAAATTCTGAGGTTGGTCATAATACGATTGGAGCTGGTAAATCAATTAAGCATGGAATTGCACGTGCAAACGAAGCCATCAATTCGGGCGAGTGCTTTAATTCCGAAGCCTGGAAAGGCGTGATTTATCAGGTCAAAAAAGAAGGTGAACATACATTACATTTTGCTGGTATTTTTTCAGATGGTGGCGTACATAGCCACATTGAGCATCTTGAAAGCATGATTGAAAGAGCATATCGTGATGGTGTTCGCAAGATGCGGATTCACGCGGTGTTTGATGGACGTGATGTGGCGCCACAATCAGAACCAAAATATATCGATAGAATTGAAGATTTCGCGAAAAAATTCCCAGATGCAGACATTAAAATTGCTTCTGGTGGTGGCAGAATGGTATTTGTAGCAGATCGGTACGAAAACGATTGGCAGGTTGTAGCTCGTGGTTGGGATGCGATGGTTAATGGTGAGGCAGACTATTATTTTAAATCTGCAGATGAGGCTATTCAGGTTCTTAGGCGCCTGAATCCAGAAGTGCAGGACCAGAATCTTCCACCGTTCGTAATTGTAGATGAAAACGAAAAACCGGTTGGACAAATAAAAAAAGGTGATGCAGTAGTTTATTATGATTTTCGCGCTGATAGGGCGATTGAAATTTCGATGGCGTTCACTTATTGGGATTTTCCGTATTTTAACCGTGGTGATTTCCAGCCAAGCGACGTTTATTTTGCCGGGCTTACAGAATATAATTCAGATACTCACGTTCCGGAACATCGTTTGTTTGAACCGACTGTTATTAGTAATACACTAAGTAAGTTTTTGTCTGAGCGCAAATTAAAACAGTATGCAATTTCAGAAACGGTTAAATTTGGTCATATTACTTATTATTTTAATGGTGATAGTTATGAACCAAATAAAGGTGAAGTATTTAAAGAAATTGAATCTTATACAGAACCATTTGAGACGCGTCCATGGATGAAATGTGCAGAAATTACCGATGAACTACTGGATAATTTAGAAAAATTCGATTTTGTGCGTGTGAATTTTCCGGGTGGCGACATGGTTGGCCATACGGCAGATATGGAAGCGACTATTGTTGCAATGGAATCGATTGATTTGTCACTTGCAAGAATTGCGAAGAAAGTTGATGAGCTTGGTGGTGTGCTGATTATAGCAGCAGATCACGGTAATGCAGAGGAACTCTTAGATAAGGATGGCAATAAAAAGACATCACATACACTTAATAAAATACCTTGTATTATCTATGACAATACTGAAAACCGTTACAAGTATAATACGGTGCCGGTTTATGAGCCAGGACTTGCTAATTTAGCTTCAACGATTGCTATACTCCTAGGGCAAAACGATTACCCTGATTCTTGGGAGAAACCACTGATTTCTGTGCTATAATTAGGGCATTATGATTACGAAAGCTATTATCCCGGTTGCGGGATGGGGGACTAGGCGTCTTCCTATTACTAAGATTATTGAAAAATCAATGCTTCCTGTGGGAAATCGTCCACTTGTGGACTATTCGGTGCAGGAGTTAATAAAGGCCGGTGTAAAAGATATTTACATGGTGATTTCTAATACTGAGCCGTGCCAAGTGCAAGAATTTTACAAGGATAATTTAGCACTTAATCAATATTTGATTGAACGCGGTAAAGAAGATAGATTGAAACTAGCAAAAACTCTGCCTGATGATGTTACGATTCATTATACTGTGCAAGATCCAGCAAGTAAGTACGGAACTGCAGTACCAATTGCATTAGTAGTAAAAGAGTATAAGATTGACGAACCAGTGCTTGTATTTATGGGCGATGATTTTATTTGGAATCCGAATGGCGAATCTGCTGCTGAGGCACTTATTAAGGCGTCTGGAGAAAAGGAAGAATCGGCGATTCTAGGTGTTGAGATTCCAAAGGAAAAAGTAAAAAAATACGGTGTTTTATCTGAAAAAGATGGCAAGTTGGTTGGTGTAGTTGAAAAACCAGAACCAGAAGATGCTCCTTCGAATTTGATTAATGTTTCGAAGTATATAATGGCACCGGAACTTCTTGAAAGAATTGTAAAGTACGTTGATGAACACGACTTTGGGCCAAAAGACCAAGAATACATGGTGACGGATCCAATTGATGAATTCATTAAGGACGGCGGCGTAATGCGTGTTGCGCCTACTACTGGTGAATACCTCGATGGTGGTTCTGTTGAGGGTTGGCTTCATGCCAATAATGTTGTTTGCAACTCTTAGCTTAAAACAGATTAAAAAATCTAAATTAGCACTCTTGCATAATGAGTGCTAATTTAGTATAATAGAGGTATGCAAGAAGAATTTAGTGAAATTATGAATCGGCTAAGCGAAAACGCAAGGTTTGCGCTTCAAAAGGCCGATTTTTATAGTAAGAGATATAACAATGGTTACATGAGCACGGAACACTTGCTTCTTGGTATTATGTCGATTGATACTTCTACGGGTGCAAAAATGATTCGTGAGCAAGGCGCCACACTTGAAGAGATTGAAAAAGCTTTAAATAAGGTCGCAGTTGAGGTTCCTGGTTCGGATATGGCAATGATGTCACTTTCTGAAGCGGTGATTTTGACGCTCCGTATGGCGCAAAACTATACGCGTGAACAAGGATTAACTGTGATTGGCACGGAGCATTTGCTGTATGCTTTGCTTAGCCAACCAAATTCACGGGCTTCTTTAATACTTGTCCAATTAAAAGTCGATACAGATAAATTAATGGACGAGATCGAGGATTTAGTTGAGGAACAAACTAAGGATGAAAAACTTAAAGCGGAAAAGGCAAAGTATTTAAAAAAGACTCCGTTAAAGTTTTTGAATCGTTACGGCAAAGATTTGACAGAGGAAGCAAGAGCTGGAAAGCTTGACACCGTAATTGGTCGTGAAAGTGAAATTGAAAGAGTTATTACGGTTTTATCACGTCGTACAAAATCAAACCCAGTTTTGATTGGTGAAGCGGGTGTAGGCAAAACTGCGATTGTTGAAGGTTTGGCTGCCAGAATCGTTAATAATGAAGTGCCGGGCAACCTCATTGGTAAACACATTTATCAAGTAGACTTATCGTCCGTGGTGGCTGGTACAAAATTCCGTGGCGAGTTTGAAGAAAGAATTAAAGGTATTATTGATGAAGCGACGGGTGACGAATCGATACTGTTATTCATCGATGAAATACATCTACTTTCTGGTGCAGGATCATCGGAAGGTTCAATGGACGCGGCGAATATTTTAAAGCCTGCACTTGCTCGTAATTCAATTAATTTAATTGGTGCAACTACCCTAGATGAATACCGTAAAACAATTGAAAAAGACAAAGCACTTTCTCGCCGTTTTCAGACTGTGATGGTAGAAGAGCCATCAGCGGCGGTAACGCTAAGAATTTTGAAGGGAATTAAAAAACATTATGAAAGTCATCATGGCGTAGTGATTCCGGACGAGATTTTAGAAACTGCAATCACTATGAGTCAACGCTACATTAATGACCGTTTTATGCCGGATAAGGTGATTGATATTATTGATGAAGCATCGGCAATTTGTAAAGTTGCAGCAGATAAAAAAGGCGGCAGTAAATATAAGAAGATGAAGATTGAAAAATCGAATCTTGAGAACAAAATTAATGAGGCTGCCGAAAAAGAAGATTACGAAAAAGCTGCAAATTATAAAACTGAACTTGCAAAGCTCGAACAGGAAATTAAGAAACTTGAAAAAGCAGGTGTAAAAGAAACTGAGAACCCTACACTTACAGAAGAAAATTTGGCCACGGCGGTTTCTTTGAAAACTGGTATTCCAGTATCAAAAGTTCATGGCTCCGAAATGAAGATGCTAATGGAACTTGAAGACCATATTAAGCAATCGATTATTGGGCAGGACGAAGCAATTAAGGCAGTAGCCAAAGCAATTCGTCGTGGTAGGTCCGGTATTGCTGATTCACGCCGTCCAATTGGTTCTTTCCTTTTCATGGGTCCAACTGGCGTTGGTAAAACAGAACTTGCTCGCGTAATTGCACGTGAAGTATTCGGTGGCGAAAATGCGTTAGTCAAAATCGACATGAGTGAGTTTGGTGAAAAGCATAATGTGTCAAGACTCGTAGGCGCGCCAGCCGGTTATATTGGATATGATGATGGTGGTAAGCTCACGGAAGCGGTTCGACGCAAACCATATTCAGTGATTCTCTTTGACGAAATCGAGAAAGCACATCCGGATGTATTTAATTTATTACTACAGATTCTCGAAGATGGTGTTTTAACGGATGGTCAGGGAAACAAGATTAAGTTTAATAACACTATCGTAATTTTAACTTCGAATCTCGGTTCGGCAGATATGTATCGAGAAGGTGAACTTGGTTTTACAGCAAAGACGGCAAAAGATAAAAAGGATCTGGAACGAGAATATGAGGAAAACAAAGAGTATGCAATGAAGGCTTTGAAAAAAGTGATGCGTCCAGAATTAATCAATCGCCTTGATAATATTTTAGTATTCCATGCACTTACAAGAAAAGACGTTGAAAAAATCTTTGATAATCTGATTAATGATCTTAAGAAACGGCTTGCGACAAAAGGCATCGGACTAAAAATCGAAGAAAAAGCCAAAGAATATTTGATTAAAAAAGGATATGATCCAAAAAACGGTGCAAGGCCGCTTAGACGAGAAATTGAGGACGAAGTAGAATCACTTCTTTCCGAAGAAATAATTTCTGGTCATTTAAAGAAGGGCGACATTCCGGTTTTGAAATTAGAAAAAGGTAAACTAAAGTTAGTAAAGGAGTAATATGAAAAAACCAAATGACTATTTAGTGCCAACAATTATTGAAGAAACTAATCGTGGCGAAAGAGCATACGACATTTATTCGAGACTTTTAAATGACCGTATTGTATTTATTGGTGAAGAAGTTAATTCGCATACTGCAAATTTGGTAGTAGCGCAACTCTTGTACCTTGCGCATGAAGACCCAAAGAAACCTATTAAACTTTATATTAATTCTCCGGGCGGTTCGGTTTATGATGGACTTGCGATTATTGACACGATGAATTATATCGAGCCAGATGTAGAAACGATCGGTATTGGACTTCAGGCTTCGATGGGCGCAATGCTACTTTCTTGTGGCGCAAAAGGTAAAAGATTTTGTCTTCCGAATGCTCGTATCATGATTCATCAGCCATCATCTGGCACAGAAGGTAAGATTACAGATCAGGAAATTATGCTTAAAGAAGGTATTTTCTTAAAGAAGCGTTTAGCTGAAATCTTTGCAAAAAACACCGGGAAAACTCTTTCTCAAGTTGAGAAAGATATGGATCGAGATAACTGGATGAGTGCCGAAGAAGCAAAAGAATACGGTATCATTGATCAAATAATTAAATAATCACTTACGTGGGGTAGAGATATTTGCCCCACGACCATAATCTGGCAAAATAATCTTAACGATTTCTCCGTGATGGTTTTTTAGTGGGATCTTAAGTTCATTTGCGAGAGTATTTACAACGGCAGCACCAATTCGAAGGCCAGTAAATGACCCAGGACCAGACATAAAAGTGATTTCTTCGAGATCTTTAAAGTCTTTTCCGTTTTCTTGAAGCTTATCACGAAGGAATTTTAGGAGGTTTTCAGCAAGATCGCGACCTGATTCCCAAGAATACTCTTTGTTGTCTAATCTTAAAATGGTTGTTGGTGTGGAAGTATCTAGATACATTTTCATTTTACTAAAACCTCGCGTGAACCATCGTCATTTAACGATAATTCAATGATTTTTCGATTATTTGGAAGGAAATTTTCGACAGTATTTGCCCATTCTACTACTATAACTGCGTTAGAATTGTTTAAGTTTTCTTCTAAATCTTCTGTCATAAGCCCAGGGTCGTTTAGACGATAGAAATCATAATGGATTAGAGTGTACTCTTTTCCATCTTTCTTAAATGCATATGATTTAGAAATCGTAAAACTTGGGCTGGTGACTTTTTCTTTGATGCCAAGTCCTTCCGCGAGGCCGCGTGTAAAAGTGGTTTTACCGGTGCCGACGTCACCTAAAAGTTCAATCACAATTGGAACAGAAAGCTTGGAGGCAAAGTCTCTACCGAAGTTTAGCATTTCTTGTTCTGATGTAATTTTCATTGTATAATTATAACATGAAAATATATATTTCTGGTATCTCTGGAACAGGGATGGGGCCACTAGCTTTAATGGCGAAACAAGCTGGATTAACGGTATTTGGTTCGGATAAAAATGCAGGTATGATTTTACCGGAGTTAGAGACGGCTGGAATTGAAGTAAAAATTGGTGAGCAGGATGGTGAGTTTTTGAAACAAAAAATTGCCGATGGGGTAGATTGGTTTGTATACACATCAGCTCTTCCAAAAGATCATCCAGAATTAACAATCGCTAAAGAGTCAGGAGTTAGAGTCACAAAACGTGACGAACTAACGGAATATCTAGTGCGTGAACTTAATCTTAAAATGGTGGCGGTGGCTGGCACACATGGCAAGACTACTACTACTTCAATGATTACTTTTGCTGCTTTAAAACTTGGAATCCCAGCCGCATATATTGTGGGCACTACACTTGGTTTTGCTCCTAGTGGTAGTTATAAACCGGGAGATGAATTCTTTATTTATGAGGCTGATGAATATGATAGAAACTTTTTGATGTTCCATCCATGGTTAGCGGTTTTTCCAAGTGTGACTTATGACCATCCAGATGTTTATCCAACAAGAGAAGATTATTTGGAGGCATTTTCGCAATTTAAGGCACAATGCGAAAACGTGATTGATGAAATTAATGGCGATGTAGATTTTAAATTAGCTGGTGCAGCAAGAAGACGTGATGCAGAACTTGCTATGACGGCGATTCTAAATATGGCGCCAGAAATAGAAACCGAAAAAGTTAAAGCGGTACTTGATGAGTTTCCTGGTGTAGGTAGGAGATTTGAGCGTCTTGCAGACGGAATTTACACAGATTATGCGCATCATCCAGAAGAAATTGCCGCAACGCTTGACGTAGCAAAAGATGAAGCAAAAATTCGTGGCAAAAAGGGTATTGTTGTGGTCTACCAACCACATCAGAATACTCGTCAGCATGAAGTACGCGATGGTTACGTTGATGCATTTATTGGTGCTACAAAGATTTATTGGATTCCGACTTATTTGACGCGCGAAGATCCGGATTTGGTAGTTTTAACCCCTGAAGAATTAATTGCTGGCCTAAAAAACGCAGATGTCGCAGAGCCAGCAGAATTAAATGATGAGCTATTTGAAAAAATAATAAAGTACCGCGATGAAGGTTATTTAATACTACTAATGACGGCTGGTCCGGCGGATTCGTGGCTTAGAAAAAACGTTGAAAAATCTTAGTTCTTATGCTAAGATTTAATTATGGTGGAAGGTAATGACGCTGTTTCTACGCGTGGAAAAGAAAACACAAAACGCCTAACAATTCTTCTCGGCATTTTGTGCTTTTTGATAGTTGGTTTAACGGTCACAAATGTTTTGTTGCTCTTAAATAACAACAAAGGTGGTAAGGAGAGTGGTGAAGAAGGCGGAGAAGAGATTATTGCAGCCTGTTCAGATTATTGGCAAGTTACCGATGCGGTGCATTGTGTTCAAGAAAACTATGTTTATGATGCAGAAACACTGAAATATGGTGAAAGCAATTGTACTGGTATATGCTATGAATACTATAAAACAGCAGTTGCTTATATAGAATCGCACAATAGCGCAGAAAATGTAAAAAATATAAGAGGGATTTTTGATGAGTTTATTCTAGCCGTAAACGACGATAAGTCGGCATACGGGTTAAAACTAATGCGCGATAAAGAGATTTCAAAACTTGATTTTTCTGATGAATTCAATAATGAAATGCTTAATGATGCACTCGAAGCTGACGGTTTTTTCAAATCTGTTTCATCGGCTGATTACGTGATTGTTCTTGCATATCAATTAAATAGACAAGATGTAATTGATAGCTACACAAAAATTAAAGTCGAAAGAGAGCTTGCTGAAGGCGTAGACTCGAGCAAGGGATTGGGGCAAGGATGAAACATTTTAAAAAGAATCGATTGATGGTTGCAGTAATTGCTTTGATGGTAATGTTCTTTGCTGCGTTAACTATACATAACGAAGTAGAAGCTTATACCTGGAGCTGGGACGATCCGGACTGGAGCTGGTGTGTTAAAAGTGCTGGTGAAGGTAGGTCTGATATTTATTCTGTGCAGTGGGCTTGTTGGAAAACGCGTCCTGCGGACGGAAGCTATGGTTGTGCAATTTGGTTAGGTTCGCCGACCGATACAAGTACTTTAATTTATCTTGATGAGGGTGATACAACTGTTTACGGTTATTATTATAGGATGTGTACTTCTGTAAATGGCGTTTCTCACAATGATGCGGCTTCAAACGTTTATGCATACAATGACGGTGATTCGATTGGTTATGGTGGTTATGTGGGGGGTGGATATTGGGCAAGCCCTGGTAGTACGAGAGTTTCCATCAATGTTGCAAGTTTTATTAATGGTGCAAGCGTTAGGTATGAAGATGATTATACGTATTATTCCAGGACTATTACTATTAATCGTTGTAATGCAACTAATACATCTTCTTGTGATACTCAGGACGCAAATATTACTTTGGCCGTGAGAAAACCGCAGAAAAAGAAATTGACGATGATAGCCATAGATACGAATGGTCAATCATTGTCTAGTTATGCGCCAAACCAAGAAGTTGAGGTGAATTCCGGTTCGTCGGCTTCTTTGACGGCTTATGATTTATCAAGTTATCACTATATAAAAGTAAAGTGGGGTACTAGCACTTGGAACAGTAGTTGGTGGGATGATGCTAATAGAACTTATACAGTCGGTTCTCTTACGTCGGATACGACTATTTATGCGGTTTATCAATTAGACCAAAAAACACTTACGATGAAAGCAGTTGATTCGAATGGTAATTCATTATCGCATTTAATGGCAGATAAAAGTGTGACAGTTGTTGCTGGTAGTTCAGCGTCGCTTACTGCTGATAATCTAGTTGGATATACAAAAAAGTGGTGGGGTACGAGTGCGACTGGTGGGCGTACTGCAAACACCGGTATGACGTATACCGTAAATCCACTTAATAGCAATACGACAATTTATGCAGTTTATGAGCGGCACGAATTTGCGGCAAGAGCGCGAGTATTTGAAGGAAATAATACTTCGGGCACAAATAGTAAAAGTACTGGCTATGTTGAAACGAACAATACTCAGACTTTAAATATTAACTGTTTAAATAGCGGCTGTACGGCAACATTTGATTTAGCGGCTAAAAATGTAGTAGGCTCTGCGGCGATGAATTATGTAGTTTATCGTTCTCAAAATGGTGGTTCTGGTTCAACACAGTATGTTAATCCGGCGAGCCCTTATGCAATGAGCTCAAGTGGAACTACTATTAAGATATATAGTGGTGGAAATTATCTAAATTCAATCACTGAAACTATTTTGCCTGGTCAAACGGTTTGTTATTACATTACTTTCTATCCGTTTGGGTCTTATTCTAATACTACTACTGCCACTGCTAAAGCTTGCGCGCATGCTAATCCATCAACATTCGAAGGTCAATCTAAAGTGACT
Source organism: uncultured Candidatus Saccharibacteria bacterium (assembly GCA_946530935.1). Lineage (GTDB taxonomy): Bacteria > Patescibacteriota > Saccharimonadia > Saccharimonadales > Saccharimonadaceae > Nanosyncoccus. The sequence continues at coordinate 15,642 of CAMNAJ010000005.1, forward strand.
ACTGGTTCTGGCACAACGACAAGTGGTTGGAGAAATACAAGTACGAATGGTACACAAAACATTAGTGGCTGTACGACAGCTGGTTGCAGTATTACATTCCAACATTATTTAAGAAGAACATCTGGTATTGGCAGCACTACTTATAATGTTACAAGAACTTCCAATTATTCAACTATTTCTGGTGCAACACTAAAGAGTGGGACTGAAGCGTTTACTGGAGTTTCTAATAATACAAGCGTCCTTGAATATCAGGAAACGATTACTTTGATGCCTGGACAAGTGGTTTGTGAGACACTCACATTTAAGCCGTCTAACGATGTTGTAAATGTGGCTAGTAACGTTGTAATTAAAATTTGTGCATCTGCTCTTGGTAATGCGCAACCACCTGATCCTACTCCTCCTACAACACTAGATGACGATGACTTAAGTGATGCTTTCCTTGATATGCGCGTAAAGAATCCTACTGGTGCTACAGAATACCGTAAGTACCAGGAGACAGTTTACGCAAAACCAGGACAGGTCTTAAGTTACCGTTCGTCCTATAATCCGGTTTTGCAGTATGCATACTATGTCTATCCACAGAAGTTTAGATTAAATGGCACTGGTACAGTTTATCCAACCAGCGGTATTAACACAGCTAGTACACTTGGTACGATGTTTAATGCATATAAAGGTTCTTATGGAAACTGGAACAATTCATATACAGTGTTCAGTAAAACCGGTGGCTTCTTATCTGGATATTCTGAAGACTTTATCTACTCTAATGGCCAGACGGAGAAGAGAGTTAATACTAATACTCACCAAGTAAAGACCGGTGAAGTTGGTAGAAATCTTGCTGAAACTGCAGCAACCAACAAGAATAATCGTACTAAAACTACCGTAAGCCAAGTAACATTTACAGCAGATGGTAGTAGCAACAACGTTGCAAACACGTATACGGCTAATAAAACAAGTACGGCTAATGCTTATGTGCCTTACAACTATGATACAACTCTCAAAATTGAGGAAGATGACGATGAAGTGATTTATGCTGGCGAGGAAAAGAATATTAAGTACGAAATCGATGTTATTCCAAAAACCAATAACAAGACAACCGATGGCTCTGATGGCGAAAAATATGCGACGATTATGCGTGATGCAATTAGTAAAGTCGTGATTTATCTGGGTACGGAAAAGCCACAAAGTAATGGCTGGAATGGCACTAGGACGGCTGATGTTTGTAACTACTTTATTGGTGCAGCGAGCAATGGTACCACTTGTAAGTTTGCAAACGAAAAGACTGAAGATTTGAACCCGTCTGGTATATTAACTGGTTCTCAGCATAAGCTTGAACTGTTGATGCAGGTTCCTGACGTTGTAGCTGGAACACAGCTTTGTGTCGCTGTGGCAAGTTTCCCAGCTTCTAGTGGTTTGGCTACAAACTGGGATAGTACAGACGGTAATAATAAATGGCGTATTTCGAAGTCACGCTGTTTTACGATTGCAAAGAAACCACTGTTTGAAGTTTGGGGCGGAAGCGTGTATTCTGGTGGCTCTATCAGAACAGCTGTCACAACAAAGAACAACCTAGCTGGCGTTGGTGATCTCGGTGGTGTAATCGTGTTTGGCTCATGGTCAGAACAAAGCGTAGTATCACTTGGACAGACGTTTGGTATGGCTTCTGGTGCAGCTACTGGTCTTGCTACTAATGCAGCTGGTGGCGGTAGCTATGAAGGTAGTACACCGGTCTATTGTACCCACCGTGTACCACTAAGTCTTGCGAACTATTCTAGCTCAGCACTTTCCGGCATTTGTGGAAATACGCAAGCAACTGGTAATTCTGGTATTTCAGCGGTAATTTCAAATAAAGAATCATTAGTTGGTACTTTACCAAATGAAGACAGTAAAGTATACGAATATACAGCTAATAGTACAATTGCACTTAATAACACTGGCGGAAAAGATGTAATTCGTTATAATTCTAGTGCGAGCCTAACCATTAATGCTAGCGTAGCGAATACTGGAAAAACACATATTGTACATGCTAAGGGCGATGTAATGATTAATGGTAATATCACTTATCAAGGTGGCTCTAGCACTACTTATAGCGATATGGGTAGTATTCCAAAGGTAATCATCTATGGTAACAATATTACAATTGGTTGCTCTGTGACTACGATTAACGCAATCTTGATAGCGGAACAAGACATTACCACCTGTGCTTCTTCTGATATTAATTTGAGAGCAAATTCAACACAACTTACTATTAATGGTGCGATTATTTCGAACAAACTATTCTTAAATCGTACTCATGGTGCTGCCACTGGTGCCAACTCAAAGGTTCCGGGCGAAATTGTGAACTATGATATTTCTACGCTACTTTGGGGGCGTGCTAAATCTGATCCTGGTAACGAACATAAAAACCTTACGGCTGTTTATTCGCACGAAATTGCTCCAAGATACTAGTGTGCTATAATCATAGATATGAAACTCAGGAGTCAGTTTGTCTGTCAGCAATGTGGTGCGACATATGCGAAATGGGTTGGACAGTGTAATAATTGTTCAGCATGGAATTCTTTGGTTGAACAAGTAGTTGAGCCAGAGATTGGAAAAAAAACTGCTATTGAAAAAGGTAAACAAACTGGTAAAAAACTTGATTTTGTTAAATTAAAAACCGTAGTGCCGTCTGATAAAAAAGCGCGACTCTTAACGGAATTCCCAGATTTGAATGTGGTGCTTGGTGGGGGGATTCTAATGGGTTCGGTTTCACTACTAGCTGGGCAGCCGGGCATTGGTAAGTCGACTATCTTGATGCAAATTTGTGCAGAAGTCGCTAAAAAACACGATGTATTATATATATCTGGTGAGGAATCGGCTGGGCAGGTAAAACTTCGTGCCGAAAGACTTGGTGCAAATTCGGATAGGCTAAACTTTGCAACTTCAACTTCTGGTAATGATATCGCAAAGACGATTGAAACTGGTGAATTTGACTTGGTGATTGTAGATTCTATTCAAACACTCGCGATGGATGAAATTTCATCGGCACCAGGAACAGTTTCTCAAGTTACTAATTGTGGTAATTTGATTATTCGAGCGGCTAAAGCGACCGATACGGCTGTGATTATTGTTGGCCATGTGACTAAAGAGGGAACACTTGCGGGACCAAAAGTACTTGAACATTTAGTAGATGTGGTGCTTAATTTTGAAGGCGATAGATATGGTGGATTCAAAACCGTAAGAGCGGTGAAAAACCGTTTTGGTTCGACAAATGAGGTGGCGATTTTTGAGATGGGTGAAACTGGGCTTAAGGAAGTACAAAACCCATCAGCGGCTCTATTGGCCGAAAGAACTAATACAGACGGCTCAATTATTTTAGCAACTCTAGAAGGAAACCGCCCGATTTTAGTTGAGATTCAGGCTCTTGCCACAACGTCTAATTTTGGTTATCCAAAGCGTACGGCATCTGGATTTGATATTAATCGTTTGAATCTACTAATTGCGGTAATTGAAAGACGAACAAAACTTAAGCTATCTGACAAAGATATTTTTATTAACGTGGTCGGAGGAATGAAAATAAACGATTCGGCAGCGGATCTTGCGGTTTGTATGGCAATTGCGTCGGCGGTAGCGGGGAGAAAGCTTGGGGAAGAGTATGTGGTATTTGGTGAAGTAGGACTAGGCGGAGAAATCCGTTCAGCATTCAGAGCGGACCAGAGAATTGCAGAAGCGAAGAAATTAGGATTTCTTCACGCGATAGGGCCGGCAACGGTACATGATAAATTTGTAATTCCAGCAAAAGACCTACGTGAAACTTTAATTAAGTATGTAAAATGAAAATTTTAGGAATTGATCCAGGTATTGGGATTTGCGGATTTGGGTTAATCGAAACCAAATCGCGTACGGATGCAAAAGCATTAGATTTTGGTGTGATAACGACAAAAATACGAGCACCACTTCCGTCAAGGTTAAAAGAACTATATGAATCATTGCAGGAGGTTTTTGAGTCAACGAAACCAGATGTAGTGTCGGTAGAGAAGCTATTTTTCTCGAAGAACATTACAACTGGGATTGCGGTGGCGGAAGCGAGAGGGTTAGTGCTTCTTGTGGCGGAGCAAAAGGGTTTACCAGTTTTTGAATACACACCAAATGAGATAAAAAAGACTTTAACGGGCTATGGCTCGGCTAAAAAAGGTCAGATACAAGAAATGGTACGAGTGCATTTAAATTTAAAAGATAAGCCAAAGCCGGATGATGCGGCAGATGCTTTGGCGGCTGCTATCACGCACTCTTTAAACGGGATGGTATAATATATATATGATTGCGCATATTAGAGGTAAAGTTACAGAAAAATTTGGAAACTCACTGATTATTGATGTGTCTGGTGTTGGGTATGAGATAACGGTGCCGACGCTTGATTTTGACGCAGCACTGCTTAATGAGGAAAGGAAGTTTTTTACCTATCATTCGATTAGAGAAAATGCAGAAGAATTGTATGGTTTTTCTAGTTTGATGGCGAAGAAATTGTTTGAACTTCTAATCTCGGTACAGGGAGTTGGGCCGAAGGCGGGAATTGCTATCCTGTCTTTGGCGGAGCCAGAAGAAGTAAGAAATGCGATTGCAAACGCCGATGCGGCCTTTATTTCAAAAGCGTCTGGGGTAGGCAAAAAATCTGCGGAGAGAATTATAGTAGACCTTCGTGATAAGGTAGGAATACCGTCACATTATGGAGCGACAGAGACGAAATATAAGACTATGGATGAAGCGAATGACGAGGCTCTAGATGCGCTTATGGCACTCGGGTTTACATTGAAAGAAGCTTCACTGGCGCTTGAAAAGATTGATAGAGATCTTCCAACCGAGGAAAGAATCAAAATGGCCTTGAAAAAATAAAACAAGTGTGTTAAAATAACAGGTAATTGTCTAATATAAAGGTTTAAATATGAGTTTTTCTATTCTAAAGCAAATCGGTGACGCCCAAAAGAAGAAGGCTGTTGTTGATGTTCGTTCTGGTGATACCGTAAAAGTCACCCAAAAGATTAAGGAAGGCAACAAGTTTCGTTTGCAGACTTTTGAGGGTGTAGTGATTCGTGTTGATCGCAAAGAGTCTCATACTGCACGTATTGTTGTCCGCAAGGTTACTTCTGGTGTTGGTGTTGAGAAGTCATATCTCATCCATTCGCCACTCGTAGAGAAGATTGAAGTCACTAAGCGTTCGAAAGTTCGCCGCAATAACCTTAGCTATCTTCGTGAGCGCTCTGGTAAATCCGCACGTCTTTCTGCAAAGGATTTCGATCGTGCATCTGTTAACGATGTAACTGTTCCAGAAGTTGAAGTTGTTGAAGCTCCAGCAGAAGAGCCAAAAGAAGAAGCTACTGAAGCTCCTAAAGAAGAAGCTCCAGCCGAAAAAGAAGCTTAATTAAGAATTTAAAAGACTCGGGGCTAACCGAGTCTTTTTTGATTAGTTTGCGTGACTAGATAAAGTATACTACAATGTTTTTATGAAAATCCTTGGGATAGATGAGGTCGGACGAGGACCTTTGGCGGGTCCGCTGGTGGTTGGTGCGGTAATTTTGCCAGAAGTTTTACCGGATTGGGCTAATGAACTTGATGATTCCAAAAAACTGACGTTTAAAAAACGAGCTAAGCTTAGTGAAATAATTCTTGATGGAGCAGTTGCAACCGGGCTTGGGTTTGTTTCACCATTTGAACTTGACGAACTTGGAATGGTGCCGGCTTTAAAACTTGCAACTAGAAGAGCTCTTCAGGATATGCAAGGTCAACAAATTAAATGCACAAAAGTAATAATTGACGGAAATATTAATTTTTTAACTGGAACAAAACTAGAAAAGATTACGACTACATTAATTAAGGGTGATGCTTTGATAAAGGAAATATCGGCAGCATCAATTATCGCCAAGGTCGCTAGGGATAATTATATGATTGAACTTGGTAAGAAATACCCTGGTTATGGATTTGAAAAACACATGGGGTACGGAACTAAAGCGCATATCGATGCGATTAAACGTCTTGGATTAACTTCGGAACACAGACTAAGCTTTGAACCGTGTAAGAGCATCTCTGGTTTTAAGAGAGAAGAAACAAAGAAGAATACGACGGTGATAGGGAAATTTGGCGAAGATGCTGCGGCTGATTATCTAACGAATTTGGGTCACAAAATAGTTGGGCGTAATTTTAAAACGAGATGGTGCGAGATCGATATTGTTTCAATTGTTGAAGATAAGATCTGTTTTACAGAAGTTAAATATCGTAAAAGTGATGATTTTGGTGGTGGAGTAGCAGCCATAACTCCGGACAAAGTTAAAAAAATGAAGCTCGGAGCGGAGATATTTTTGAAATATTATCCAAAATACCAAGATTTACAGCCGATTTTAGCGGTAGCCGATGTGACGAAAGAATATAAAATCAAGAATTGGTTTGAAATAATTTAAGGTTATTTTAGGTTGCTATTATATAATAATAGTATGAATAATGATAAACCTGAATTAGATGAAACACCAACACAAGATAATGTTGAAAACATCGGAACGTCAAATGAGGACTTGGTAGAAACTAAAAAATCTAAAAAAAGAACCTTAGAAATTAGTGGTACATTATTTATAATAATTCTCGTAGTAGTGATTTCGGTTGTAATGACTTTTAATATGTCTAAGAAAGATTCCGATAATGGCAGTAGTGACGGTAATGGTAGTTCGGTAATTGACGGTGATGATAATGACGGAGCTAATACTGAGTTAACTAGTAAAAGTGTGACGACAACAATTGATAGAAAGACAATTACTTATAATGGCGCTTATGTAGTAGATGGAATTGAGGCGACTATTAATTCTGGTACTTACGAATCGTCCACAGACGATCAGGTGGTATTTTTAGTGATAAATGGCGGCAAGCTTACAATTAATGGTGGTGTAGTGATTAACAAAACTGGTAGTGCTAATTCTAATGGCCGAGGTGATAATTATAGCTTCTATGGAATTAATTCAGCCGTCGTAGTCGTGGGTGAAGGTTCTTCTGCTACGATAGATGGTGCTTTAATCAATACTTCTACTTCTGGCGCTAATGCGGTAGTAGCTACGAATGGTGGCAGTGTAACTATTAATAATTCAGCTATTTCTACGACTAAAGATGGTTCTAGAGGTCTTCACGCTACTTATGGTGGCACTATCAATTCAAATAAAACTACCATCTCGACAAAAGGTGGTTCTTCGGCTGCACTTGCAACAGACCGCGGTTCTGGTACAGTGGTGGCAAATGCTATGGAACTCTCAACTGCTGGAGCCGGATCACCGCTGATTTATTCAACTGGTGATATAAAAGTAACTAGCTCAACTGGTACATCCACGGGTGCACAAATTGCAGTAGTAGAGGGGAAGAACTCTATCACATTAGATGACTGTGAGTTTTCTACTAATGGTATTGGTAATCGTAACAACGTCGACAACGCGGCTGTTATGATTTATCAGTCGATGTCTGGCGATGCTTCAATGGGGGCTGGTTCTTTTACGGCTTCGGATTCTAAATTGACTGTGCTTTCAGATTCCGAACAATATGAAACAGTTCCGTTTTTCTTTGTGACAAACACTACGGCTAGTATTTCACTTAGTGGCGTAGAAATGAACTTTTATGAAGATGGATACTTTATTCTGGCATCCGGTACGAATGAGTGGGGAAATGCCGGTAATAACGGTGGCACTGTAACGGTGGATGCTAAAAATATTAGCACATCTAGTTCAGAGATTGGTGTAGATGAGATTTCTAGTGTAAGCGGATTATAATTAGACGTTAAAGCGAAATTCTACAACGTCGCCGTCTTTCATGATGTATGTTTTTCCTTCGGTGCGAAGGAGGCCGGCTTCTTTCACGGCTTTTTCAGAACCTAGACGTTTTAGATCATCATAATTACAAATTTGGGCAGCAATGAAGCCGCGTTCGAAATCGGTATGAATAGTGCCGGCAGCTTCTGGAGCGGTAGCACCCTGTTTAATGGTCCAAGCACGACATTCTTTTTTGCCAGCAGTGAGAAAAGATTGAAGGCCAAGAGTTTTATAAGCAGCTTTAATTAGCTCGCCAAGTGCATCCTCTTTTACGCCGTAGCTTTCAAGGAATTCTTTTCTTTCGTCACGGTTCATGCCAGACATTTCTTCTTCGAGTTTAGCATTAACAAAAATGGCTTCGGCTGGAGTAACGAGAGATTTTAGTTTTTCTTGTAAATCTTGATCCGTGAGGCCGGATTCATCAACATTAAACATATAAATGACTGGTTTATCGGTGAGAAATGGAATATGCTCGTCGGCAGGATCTTTTTTGCGCTTGGCGGCGATTTTTTCTTTAGTTTCTTCGTCGGCAAGTTGAAGTTCAAGATTAATGATGTCGATATCTTCTTTAGCTTGAGAAACGATGTCTTCTTCAATTTTATTATCAGCGCGGACGATATCGTTATTAACGAAGGCACGAACAACGTGGCAAATAGCTTGGCATTCGCGGATGTGAGCGAGGAATTTATTGCCAAGACCTTCGCCTTTTGAAGCGCCAGCAACTAGGCCAGCAATATCGACGAATTCTACGGTAGCCGGAACAACTTTATCAGTTTCGTACATTTTAGCTAGAACGTCCAAGCGTTCATCTGGGACGGGAACAATACCAACATTTGGTTCAATGGTAGCAAAAGGGTAGTTGGCGGCAAGAGCGCCAGCGTTAGTTAAGGCATTAAACAAAGTGGATTTACCGACATTTGGTAAACCGACGATTCCAATCTTTAAATTCATATCTGTTATTATACCATGATTTTGAGGAATTTTTAGTCTTTGATGGGTGGAGAATACCATTATAATTAAGTTATTAGCTTTATATAGTATGGAGGAATATGGATCTAATTGATAAAGTTGGTGAAATGCTACACATGTCGCGTGAAGAGGTGGAGAAGAATAGTGAGCAAATTGACGAGAATATGACTTATTTTTGGCAGCCAGGTAGGGGTGGGTTAAGCTTAGTGACCGATAAAGACGGTAACTATCTTGGTGCAACTTCTGGGGTTAATCCTGAAAAACTGTTTGAAGAATTTAGAAACGGCAGAAGGGCCGGGAACTTATTCAATGAATAGGTTAGTGGTCTTTAATGATGCTGTAGAGATTGGGGTGTCTGATATCTATGACGGCACCATGCGGTTTTTTGGCGAGGGAGACGAACAGGAAATCATTGACAATCAGGCGAGACTTGGGGAGCTAATCGGGTTACCGAAGGAAAAAGTTTTAAGAGTTCGGACGATTTATGATGGCAGAGAGTCTTATAATGACTACTTTGAAGTGACAGAAGAGAATTTGGAGGAGTTTTGTACTCAGCAGTCAGAAAAAGAGATTAAAGTCTCGGATGGGCTAGTAACGAGACTTAAAAATGTTGGGATTTTGCTTCCGCTCGCGGATTGTCTTGGTGCAGTGTTTTATGATGAGGAACAGAGAATTATTGGGTTACTCCACGCCGGACGGCACAATATTGAGCAGAATGGCCCAGAAAACTTTTTAAGGTTTCTTAAAGAAGAATTTAGCTGTGATGCTGCTAGATTAAAAGTGTGGCTTTCGCCATGCGCGAGGAATTACTTGATTACCAAGCTGAATAACCAAAAACTCTTAGATGCAGCTAAAGAACAGATGCTTAAGATGGGGGTTTTAGAGGAAAACATTATTGATTCCTGCGTTGATGTGGTGACGAGTGAGATTTTTCCATCCTGCTCGGCCGGTGATAAAACTAATAGATTTGCGGTTGTGGTTAAACAAAATTGAATTATAATTAAATAAAGGAGTAAAAATGACACTACTTGCAAAAATGATGGAAGAAAACATGGCAACTCTTAAAGAGATGCAGAAAAAAATGCTTGATATGCAGGAAGAGATTTATAAGGAAAATGGCGAGCAAATTGAGCGCGTAAATAAGATGAAGGCCGAGACCGAGGCGGCCGGTACAAAAGTGAAGTACGAAGCGGCGGCAAGTGGCCTTAAAGAAGGTTTTAAGGACACTAAATTCTGCCCAAATTGTGGTGCAGAAATTGCCGCAACGGCGAAATATTGTAGCGAGTGCGGTGCTAAACAATAGGAGAAAAAATGGGAAAAATGCCACCTTTACCAGAACCAATTAAGGAGGAAAAGCCGAAATCTCAGTCGCCACTGCTAATCACTTTAGCGGTGCTCGCGATAGTAGGGATTGCTTTTGGAATTGCCGGTGCGATGGCTCTCTTTAGAGAGCAAGGTAAGCCGGCCGCGGAAGATGTAGTGCTGGATTTTAAACATTATAAGATTGCCAAGATTGAGGACGAGCCGATTTACGTTTATAAGAGTGAATACGACGGCAATTATCAGCTTGTTAATAAGGATTTCCCAGAATACGTCGGTATGAACAGGGATTTTGAGGCGCTAGAAGAGTTCAGATATGACGACGTGGTAGATTATGAAGAATACAAGGCATTCTGCGAAAAATGGGATATTGAGCAGAAATTCACTGATGAGGACAGCAACTACGCGATTGTTTCTAATTATTACGTCGGTTCACCAAATACGACGGCGAAACTTGCTGAGGTTTACGAAGAATATGCATCAGTAACGATCTTTTACCAGGTGAGCTCTAGAGGTGTAACAGCCGATACGACTGGGTTTGCGATTATCGTCCCGGTGGATACAGATGTAACCAAGGTTAGTTCAATCTCAATGTATACCGAGACGGAATATGAAAATCTCAAGAAATACGGTGAAATTTACGATCCGTCATACTATTTGATGGAAGATAAGCCGATTATTTACCTCTATCCAGAGAAAGAGATGGAAGTATCGGTGAAGCTGGGGAATGCCCAGAATCTCACGGTTTCATACCCACGCTATGAGGATGGTTGGCGAGTATTAGCACAGCCAAACGGTGATTTGAAGGATTTAAAAACTGGTCGTAACCTTTACGCGCTTTACTATGAAACTAAACTAGAAGAAGCCTTTAAGGTAGAAAAAGATGGTTTTGTAGTAGCGGGTGAGGATTCAGCGGAATTCTTAGAGAAAAAACTTGCGATACTTGGTTTAAACGACAGGGAAAAAGAAGAGTTTATCGTTTACTGGCTGCCGAAGCTTGAGGCTAGTAAGTTTAACTACATCAGATTTGCGACTACAGAGGAAATTGATAAAAACACTACACTTGATGTATATCCAAGGCCGGATAGTGTAATTAGGGTCTGGATGTCGTTTAAGGGGTTAGACGAAGAGATTAAAGTTGAAGAGCAGAAGCTAGAGACTCCGGAAAGAACCGGTTTCACGGTAGTGGAATGGGGCGGCTCTGAGCTATAGGGTTTATACTTGACTTTTTAGATAAAGTGTGCCATAATTATAGATGTTGCTAGGTTTTTGCGTACTCACAAAAAGGAGGTAAGAAGAATGCGCGATTACAGCAGAATTAGGTTGTCGAACTTTTTAATCAACCTGACTGGCACGGACATTGAAATGTATGATGATGTATCTGGTACGATCTATGATTTTCCGGCATGCGATTCGGATATTCCGGAGACTCCGACTAGGCACAGGATTGATAGCCCAACTTATCACTATGTGGTAACTGAAGATAGGGCTAAAGAGCTGATTGAGTCTGGTCGTCCGGTTTATGACATCGCTGTGCTAAAAAGCATTGGCACAGGTAGAGATAACTCTAAAATAGCAACGCTCTACTGGGCGGCTAATCCGGAAATCCCGGTCATACTTTATAAGTCAAAATCTAACAAAGGCATCATCTACCCGTAAACTTAGCACCTTGTAGGCTCCCAGATGGGAGCCATTTTCTTTAGTAAATTTTTTGAAGGGCAGAACGTTGGAAGAGAATATTTTGGCGATTTTTGCGAGCATATTTAGCGGCGGCCTCTAAGATTGTGCCGCTAACACCAATATCTAGAGCCTTCTTTGAAATGGCTTTAAATGGTGTAAATTCGTTTTCTTCGGTGATACCTTTAGCGATGGCAGTAACGATGCTAGTAATAACTTCGTTAGGACTAATGTTTTCTTTGACGGAGTCGTTGGTAAGTATTTCAACGAATTTATCAAAGTTATCATTAATGTAGTTTAGAATGTATTCACCAACACCGATGGAATTTGGATTAATGAGGAGCTGCTCAAACATGCGGACACGGTCTAGACCGGTCATGCGGCCGTTTGGATTAAAGAGTTCGTCGAGAAGGCATTTGGCTTCATCGATGTTTTCAGGATAAGAGAGAATATCTGGCAGGGCAGCTGGCTTATAGATAGTAATTAGCTTTTCAAAACGCTCTCTAGCTTCGTAGTCACGGAGTGCGACTGCGATGGCGCGGTTAAAGATGAATTTATTCGGATAAAGCTCTTCTTTAATAATACGATTGAAGAAATCGCGGATTTTGGCATTACGGGTATCGATATCTGTGACAGTCATGAGCCAACCGAGGGAATGAGCGTAGATATTCTGCGCTACTTCGGAATCGAATTTAAATTCATTAAAATGAATGATTGGCCAATCGGAGCCAAATCGACCCCAAAAAAGCTTATAAACCTGAGCTCTAAATTTTTCTTGGGCTTTGTCGGTTTCCTCGAGAGATCGCCAAGCGTTATTGACGATGTCGCTAGCGAGCCAGATAAGGTAATCGAGATGTTTGTCTGGGTCACCGTCACTAGGCATTTTTTCGATAACATTAAAGGCGGCGGGAAGAATAATGGTGTATGGAATACGATCTTCGCCGAGGATAAAATTAGCAAAGAAGTATTCGATGGCGACGGCATTAGTGACAATTTCTTGGCTTTCCATTGAGGCGATTTTTTCGATGATGTCGATATTGGTTTTAGCCGGAATATTTAAGATTAATGGATACATGCAATAATGGGTGATTGAACCTTTGCCGGTGCCAAAAGGATCGTCTAGATTGGCATTAACAAAGTCGACTTTTGAAAAGTAGTTCTCGATCGGTTCAAAGAGATATTTATCAAGAACCTCTAAGAGATTGCCTTTATTAGATTTAATGAATTCAGTAAAGATTTCGTCGACTTTTTTCCAGCCAATTTGATTTTCGGCAAAGAGTAGGCGGTATCTCGCGACATTTTCGATGCCGCTGATGCGATCTTGTTCGGAGATATTGAAATCTTCGAAGTTTTTCCAACGAAGGTACTTGATGGTAATCCAATAATCATCGACGGTAAACTCGTGTAGCGGAAGCCCAGCATCAGAGTTTTTGATGATTTCCATATACATGTTGTAGAGAGCTAGCTCGTCAATGGTCTTGATCTTTTTATTGATTTTTTCGCGGTGTTTAATGAGAGTAGGATAATCAAGATCGCGGTCGGCGAAGCGTGGGGCGACTGCTTGGTAAAGACCGGCATTTGAGACTTCGATTTCAAAAGTAACACCGCTGTTTTTGAAGGTAAAACTGTGGTTTTTGTCATTTCTTGCAAAGTGGGTTTCTACGCGTTTCCAGGCAAAATTGCCAAAACCGGCTTTTTGAAAAATTACAAGGTTGTCTTTTGCCATAGCCATTAAAATATCGAAGAATTTATCGAAGAGGGCGTTTTTGGCTTCACTTTTAGTATTATTAACGTCAAGAACATAGAGAGTGAGTTTTTTGCCGACAATGGTGTAGATTCTAGCTATTCCAGGTTGACCCATGGCATTTCGGTCGGTAAGTTCAGCATAAAGAACGCTTTTTTTCTTAATGTTTTTTAAAATTGTTTCTGTGAGTTGTTTACCTTCCATATACTATTATTATAAGAGTTTTTAGGGATATCGTCTAGCGTAAGTAATTTGGAAAAATGGGCTTCGTGATATGATACTTATATGGGAATAAGAGGCCGAAGAGTTCTGATAATGATAGTCGCATTTCTTGGCGTTGCGACATGGCTAATGATGAACCCGGAAAGCTATGAACAATTCTTTATTAAGGTGCCAGATGAACCGGAAGCGGAAGCGGTTAATGAATTAGATAAAGATGTACCGCTCGCCGTAGAAATATTAGAAGAATTAGAGGTGAAGGGTAGAGCACCAAAGACTAATTATTCAAGAGAACAGTTTTATGATGGGTGGCCGCTTGTGGATGGCTGCTCACTTCGGCAAAAGATTATAAAGAGAGAATTTGGTAACAGTGCGGTGCTAAACGGATGTTATGTACAGGCGGGGGAATTTGACGAACCGTATACTGGTCAACACATGGTGTTTGAGAATAAAACTGACATATCGAATTCTTTACAGATTGATCACGTGGTGGCTTTGTCGGACGCTTGGCAAAAGGGAGCACAGTACTTACCTTATGAAACGAGGTATAAGATTGCAACCGATCCACTAAATTTATTAGCGGTGGATGGCCCCGCCAACGAGAATAAATCCGATGGTGATGCAGCGACTTGGCTTCCGCCAAATAAAAAATTTCGTTGCGAATATGTGGCAAGACAGGTTTCGGTGAAATATAAATATGGTTTATGGGTAACGGAGGCCGAAAAAGAGGCTATTTCTAGAATTCTGACAAATTGTCCAAACGAGCCGGCGATTGGTGTATAATTATTACAAATATAGTGGAGGTAATATGAAAAAATATATATGGTGGTTTGTGACGGGTGCAGTACTTTTGGTTGTTGGGGCTTTTTTGTTGGGCAGATTTGTATTCCCGAGTGATAATTTGGCGAGTTTGCCGCTTCCAGAACTAGCTGAAGGCCAAAGAGGTGAGCTTGGTATTGACAAAAATATTGATGAAAAGAGTATTGATAATTATTTAGGGCGTTCTGATGCGGTCTATCGTGATATGAGGATGCTAAAGGATCCAGGGAATTACGAAGCAATTGGTGGTGATGCATATCTATCTGGTTTTGTGAACGGATTTGAGGTGGTGCCTTTGCCGTATCTTCTAAATGTGACCGGTCTTCCACCAGAAGTTGGTAACACATATACTGGTAATACTCTCTTTACCGTGAAAGACGGAAATTACACGGCAAATTATGAAGAATCATTGCAGGTGCTTGAAGCGTTATTTCCGAAGGACAAAGTGATATTTCTTATGTGTGGTGGTGGCGGGTATGCCGGTATGACCAAAGCGATGCTCGTGGCTTTGGGCTGGGATGAAACCAAGATTTATGATGTCGGTGGATACTGGTTCTATGAAGGCGAGAATAACGTTGAGGTAAAGCGCAAGAATTCTAAAGGCGAAACAGTTTACGATTTTTATAAGGTGCCTTATCATACGATTAACTTCAAGAATCTCACGGAGAAAAAATGAGCAAAAAGAAGAAGATTGGTGGGTTAGTTGCAGCACTAATTGCGGTGGTAGGTTTAGGCGTGCTCTTTATGTTTGCGGTAGCAGGGGTTTTTAGTAATCAAATAACGGCTCTAGACGATGAATACTACTGCGAGGGGAAATGTGAGAGCGAATTCGAGGAACTGACCGAAGAATCTTATGAAAAGCTTATAGAAGAGAAGAAATCTTTTGTGGTGTTTGTTGACCAAATCGGGTGTGATACGGCGGATAAGTTAAGAGGTTTTTCGAACGATTATTTTAGTGAGCAGGGCGTAAAAATTTATAAGATGATGTTTTCGGTGCTAAAAGGAACATCCCTTCATGAAAAAGTAAAGTATTATCCTTCTGTAGTAGTAATAAGTAAAGGCACAGTTAAAACATTCTTAAGGGCTGACTCAGATGAGGACGCAAAAGCCTTTAACGAATATGGCAGCTTTATCGACTGGGTAAATAAGAGAGTGAAGTTTAATAATTAAAAAGGCCTTGACTTTTTATTAAGCTTATGTATAATTAGAAGTGTTTAAGGGTTATACACCTAAAACAAAAATGAAAAACAAAAAATCCACGGAGAGTGGAAGGAGTTACAAAATGAAAAAAACATTAATTGCGGGCGCAGCATCTTTGGCTCTTGCTGCGATGCCAGTAATTGGCGCTTTCGCTGCAGATCCTGCTGCGGTGATTGATACTCTTACCGTGACGGTTGACGAGGCTTGTACTTTCAACCACGATGGTTCGAGTGGTTCTTACACCAAGGCTCTTGAACCAGGTGAGTTAGATGAAAATTTTGCAACTAGCACCTTCAAGTCTATGTGCAATAATGGTAAAGGTTACACCGTAGGTGTGGTATTTACCAATCTCGCTCATCTTGATAATGCTGGCGCGTCTATCGTTTACTCTGCAACTACCCCAACGGCTGGTTCTGGTACTTGGACTGCGCAAGTCCAGGGTGGTTCAAACATTGCTGCAAGCGGTGGTGTTTTGATTGATACCAATACTCAGGACCCCGCAGAAGGTACTGTAGCGGCTGTTGTTTACAAGGTTAGCTTGCGCAACGATCAAGCCCAAGGTACTTACCGTGGTACTGCTACCTATACGCTTACTCAAAAAAGCTAAAAAGAGCTAAAGGTAAAAAGACTCCCTAAACGGGAGTCTTTTTGATGCTAAAACCTGTGGAAAACTTTTTATAAAAAAGCATAAGAATTACTTGACAACATTTTTTTGCTTATGTAAAATGAGAATTGTTAAGGGTTCATACACAATTAACGAAAATAAAATAAAATAAAATTATTTTCCATCTTCGAATGGGAGGAGACAAAAATAATGAAAAAAACATTAACCGCA
The DNA here is from genome assembly GCA_946530935.1 of uncultured Candidatus Saccharibacteria bacterium. GTDB lineage: Bacteria > Patescibacteriota > Saccharimonadia > Saccharimonadales > Saccharimonadaceae > Nanosyncoccus. The sequence goes on from CAMNAJ010000005.1 coordinate 32,236, forward strand.
GGTGCTGCATCTTTGCTTTTTGCAGCTATGCCTATTGTTGGTGTTTTTGCTGCAAACCCAGCCGCGATTACCGATACGTTGACGGTAAACGTGAGTCTTTCTTGTACGTTCACACGTAC
>CAMNAJ010000006.1 GCA_946530935.1 uncultured Candidatus Saccharibacteria bacterium
ATCTTTCCTGGGACGAAGATAAAGACGGCAACGTCAGCAACGTCCATACGGACAAAGGCGGCAGAAGCTATACCGATTACGGTAAAAGGTAACTCATATGACTCCCAGGGCGCCTACGGGCGCCCATTTTTTGTGAAAAAACTATTACAATTGTGCTAAATTCATGTATAATAAATATAAGCAGTAATGCGATTTTCGCTCGCGAGGCACGAATCGCATTAATGTGGAGGTAAAACAAAAGAACCATGCTAATTCAAAAATTAACGGTTTTTTGGCATTCGAAAAACCAATGTTTTTCGAAGAAATTAATCTGGTTTATACCTGTCATTTTTGCGCTTTCATCCACCATTCTTAATCCTATTAAAGTCTTCGCAGAAGATACGCTATCTATTTCGATATCCTCAGGCGGTAGCCTCGCATTCAGTATCGATCAGGGGATGACAAACTCGGTAACAGAAACAATCACAGCCTCCACAACAAATCTTTCAGGATACAATATAGCGATTAAAACAACTGGCGACACAAACCTAAACTACGTTGGTGAGGAAGATTATTTAATTCCGACTGTTACCCTCCCGAGCGGAAATACGACCGGCCTAAGACTCACGGATTTTGGTTCTACTGCATATGGGTACAGCCTAAATGGCATCTACTATTTGCCAATTACAGAAAACGCACTGACAACAGGTCAAAACATTATTCGAACTACCTCTGCGAGTAATAATGATATATATTCGCTTTCATTTGGTGCTTATGTCGAAGCGGATGTGCCATACGGCAATTATTCCAGAGTATTTAGACTAGCCATCACGGCGAACCCGGTTGGATACGCAATTTATTACGAGCCAAACACGGAAGACACGGTATTAAATATGCCAACATCACCTGCCACAGAAGATCTAAATAATACAGAAACCACAATCGCAAGCGAAACACCAACTAGAACTGGCTACACTTTCCTTGGCTGGAGCAAAGACCAGAACGCCAGTATCCCAACTTATAGACCTGAGGATACGATGCTCCTTGATATAAATGATGGCACCGTTATTAACTTGTATGCCATTTGGGCGCCAATTTCCTACGAAATTGCATTTAATAGTAATGCCCCACAGGGCACTTCTGTGATTGGTTCGATGACGAATCAACAATTCGAATATGATACTGCAGACGACCTCACAGCAATCGGATATTCAATAACGGATTATCAGTTTTTGGGCTGGAATACTAGTGCCGATGGCACGGGTACAGCGTATACCGATCAAGAAGAGGTAATTAACCTTGCTACTGCTAACAATACTACGATTAACTTATATGCTCAGTGGTTCCACGGCTTCACCTTTGACGGCTCCTGCGCCTTTGACGGCCAAGGCAATGTAACTGGTGATTGTGCGAAATATGCAACTGGCGGCGTCATTAATACCGGTGTTGCACTGCTCAATCAGACTAACGCCACCAAAGATTTTACGGTCGAATTTACCATTAACTCGTTTGGCACGCATCAAACCACTCAGGCAACCTTATTCTCAAATAAAGATGAGAATGGCACCTCACCATGGCCAGGCTTCCATCTAAGGGCGAGTAATGCAACTACCCTCCAGCTCCGTGCTGCGTATACAGGGTCAACTATTGCGAGAACTGTTCCTACTAGTGCCGGTACAAGAATTGTTGTCAGGAAAAAAGATGGAATTCTTTCCTACAGTACGAACGGCGGTACTTCATTTACGACATTGATAGATCTTTCTGGTTTCAACAGGTATTTCAACTATACTGCGACTATTGGTGGTATTATCGATAGCAGTGGGAATCCGGCTCGGTTTATTGAAGCAACTATTTCTGACTTTAAACTTGAAATTCACGAACCAACTACTTATCTAGTTCAATACGATACACAGGGCGGTAGCACGCCACCGGCCAGCCATATCATGGAAGTTGAAGGCGGTGAACTATCGATTATTGTTCCTACCAAAGCCAACAACATGTTTGAATGTTGGAATACCATGCCGGATGGCACTGGCACCTGTTATAATCCTGGAGAAACTGTTGATCATATTGGTACTCCAGGTGGTGTGGTTACACTCTACGCTATTTGGGTCCCTCCAGTTAGCTACACCGTAGTCTTCCACGACAACACAGTTGCCGACAACACGGTAGAACAAGAATTAGTCTATGGCGACGGTCAAACCTTGGATGCCAATACATTTACAAACGGCACGAAACAGTTTGTGAAGTGGTGTACTACCGTAGATGGCACCGGCAAAGATTACTTCGACGAAGAACAAATTCTAACCGGCCTTACCGAAACGGCCAATGATACGGTTGATCTTTATGCAATCTGGGCCGACAGTGTCTATGAACCAAATCAAACCGTTCTATCATTTGATGGTACGAATTATCTTAATACCGGTATCCGTCTGTTTAACAGTACTAACTTTGGAAAAGACTTTGAAATCATTTTCAACATCGACAGCATGGGTACTAATGCCGTCCAGAATACAGTCGTCTCGTCAATGGACGAAACTGGTCAACCATGGCCGGGCTTCTGCTTCAGGCTTGGTGAGACTGGCCAATACGAATTTGCAGCCAATGCCTCATCGGCTAGCAGCGACCGCGTCAGGAAGTACTTTACTGGCGAATCAAACAAAGTCTCAATCAAGAGGGTAAATAATATTCTCTACGGAAAGCTAAACAATGGAACTGAGCAAATGATTATTAATTATGCTAACCTCGCCGGTCCATTTAATACTGAGGTTTGGGTTGGTGCTGCTCCTAGCGACAATGGCACCACGCCGCGTCGGTTCTTCGTTGGCGAAATTAGCAACTTCAAGATTGCGATTAATGACCCAACGCCAGCACCAGAGCCAGATCCAGGCGATTAATCTAATAACTTGATATCTGTCTTAGAATCACGCATAATTCATGTACGCACTATCCTTAAATAAAACAAAGCTCCTGCAATTACAGGGGCTTTGTTCCGGCTAAAACGGACTAGTATTGCTCAATCTTCTGGCTGGGGATGAGGGATTCGAACCCCCGAATGGTGGGACCAGAACCCACTGCCTTACCACTTGGCGAATCCCCAACGGTAAATATATTATACCACAATATTTATAATTTATATATAGTGCTTATTCGCTTCTGAGAGCCTCTACCGGATCTTTCTTTGATGCAGAGCGAGCCGGAATCAGACCGCCAATAAAGGTTAATATAATACTAAGCAGTATCAAGCTAAATGCAGTCGTATAAGCTAGCGAAGCGGAAAGTGGTATATCTCCTGTAAAATGATGAAGTACCGCATTAATAATAGGTATTAATAGATAAGAAATACCAATCCCAAATATGCCGGACAAGAACCCAATAATCACAGTTTCTGCATTAAAGATATTTGAAATGTTTCGTTTGCTGGCGCCAATCGCACGGAGAATACCAATTTCTTTAGTGCGCTCATATACAGAAATATAAGTAATGACGCCAATCATTATAGAGCTAACTACTAGAGAAATAGAAACGAAAGCAATTAGTACATAAGAAACTGCATCTACAATGGTTTTTACACTAGACATTAGAACTCCAGTAATATCAGTGTATTTTATTTCCTTCTCTTCTTGATCAGAAGTTTTTACATACTCATTATAATCATCGAGGAAGTCCACGAAGTGTGTCTTACCGTCGAAGCTATTGAAGTAGAACTGAATATAAGTAGGGTCGTCAAATTCTTGATAGCCCATCGCGGATAAATTTGCATCAAGTGTTGATTCGCTTTTGGTAAACATAGCTGTGACTACGCGAGCCAACTCTTCTTCGGTAAAGTTGAGCGTAAATGCATCTAGAAAAGCTGATTCGTCAATCGAAAAAGCGTTGGCGAATGTGCTAGATAGGTATGAAGACAATTCTCCAACCTTGGTTAAAATTTCTGATTTCATTTTAACTTCTAGTATTGCAATCGAAAACTCATCAAGGGTTTGATTAATTAAATCTTCTTGTCCGCCGGCAAAACCCAGTTTTAGAACGCCGCTAAATACTTGGGCGAAGCTTTCGGCTGGAATCAGATATTTTTCTTCAAACTCTGAAAAGTCGTTACTAGCAACATATTCGTCAATGTAATCTGGTATCTTTGTAACGTCAAAATCTTCTTCGGTGCTCTTCCCAGCAATAAATGCCATTAATCCAGGGCCAAGTTCGGTGACTTTATTATCGAGCTCTTTTCTAATCGGACGAGCATCGCCATCAATTGATTCAGAAATCTTGTTCATATAATCCATAGTTTTAGCTGCGACCATGTTTTGGTCGATATTGATGTTAAATGCTTTTGACAACTTGTTTGAATCGACTGAAACTAAATCCGAGAACGAGAAGTTAAAGTCGTTGTTTTTTTCGCCGAATTTGGTATTTGAAAAGACGTCAATTTCTGGATTTTTTAGTTGTTTTTTGGTGATTTCAGCATCTTTAGATTTTTCAATGATATGAGTAACAAGGTCAGGTAAGTAAATAACGCCACTATTCATAATCGACATGTCATCGCGAGGCGTAGCGATGCCTACAATCTTTAAAGTTTCGGCCTTATCATAAAGCTTTTTCATATAAGCTTCATCCTCGCTCATATCTTCGTAGACTTCGTATTTTGGATTATATTTATACAAATCGAAAGGATAGATCAGCTTATATTCTTTTGACATAATGTCTTCGTAAGATAGCTTCAATGGATCGCCATCAATTTTGACGCTTTCGCCGCTCATTACTTTTGTGACAATACTTCCAAGTTCACTAGTGTCGTGATAGCCAAGAGAATAGGTGAGTAAATCAGATATTTGGTGTGGGTCATTAAGAACAAGAACTAGTTCATTATATTTTTCCGGATAGCGCCCAGCAACAATTTTAGTGACATCTTTTATTACTTCAATATTAAACTGCTCATAAATTGAGGTGAGATTGGAATATGAGCTCATAATCGTGCTGTTGCCATAAAATGTCGAAAACAAACTATTTGGATTAAGTTTCGCAGGCTTATTTGTCGCATCAATCGTATAGATCGGTGGGTCGACATTATAGGTATAGTTTATAGCACGGATATCTCCCTTTATGTCTTTTTCATGTATTTTAATATACTCTTGAAGGCTCTTTAAATCATTTGACGACATACTGCCAAGCATCGATGTAAGGAGTCTATTTTCGTTCACAAAATCACCTTCAAGCCCAGTTTCGCCTGCGCCAGTAAGGCTAAGCAACATTCCTGTAATATCAGCAGATTCTTTTGAAATAATCAGTGGGTAAGACGTTAAAGTGGTTTCCTCAATATGGTCAATATAGTTTTGAAAACCGGTTGATACGGCTGAAATCAATGCAATACCAATAATACCGATTGAACCAGCAAAAGCTACTAGAATTGTACGAGCCTTTTTAGTCAGAAGGTTTTTGAGCGAAAGCGATAGAGCCGTTAAAAACGACATTTTAGTCTTCTTACTCTTTTTGCCAGAACTCGTAGCATCAAGATCAGTTTTAACACTGCCGTCGTATTTATTGGAATCTGCAGTGATTCTGCCATCTTTCAAGCGTATAATTCTCGTCGCATATTTGTCGGCAAGTTCCGGGTTGTGCGTCACCATTATCACAAGTTTGTTTTTTGCAATTTTTTTAAGTAACTCCATGATTTGGATACTAGTTTCGGAGTCGAGTGCACCGGTTGGCTCATCAGCTAGTAAGATATCCGGATCGTTTACGAGCGCACGTGCAATCGCAACACGCTGCATTTGCCCACCAGAAAGCTGAGCCGGCTTTTTATCAATATGTTCAGACAGGCCGACATCTTTAAGAGCCTTTTTAGCTCGAACAATTGATTCCCTTTTCGAGATGCCAGAAAGCGTGAGTGCAAGACGTACGTTTTGTAAAACGGTTTGATGTGGAATTAAATTATAGCTTTGAAAAACAAAACCGATACGATGGTTGCGATAACTATCCCAATCTTTGTCGCGGAACTTTTTTGTGCTTTTTTCGTTGATAATCAAATCACCAGTCGTGTAATGATCGAGCCCACCTATAATGTTTAACAACGTGGTTTTACCAGAGCCAGACGGGCCAAGAATTGCAGCAAATTCGGAAACACGAAAATTCAAATCAACATCATTAAGAACAGTACGGCGAATACCGCCAGTCTGATAGACTTTCGTCACACTCCTGAGCTCTAACATATATTCTTATATTAACATAAAAAGTATATAAAATGAATTCTAAAATTTTAACGAAAAAGCGGTTTTATTATCTGACTTAACGCTTAAGTTCCAGTTGTTTCTGTCAGCTAATGACTTTGCAATGGAGAGCCCAAGCCCAACGCCTTCTGAATTTTTGTCTACTTGATAAAAACGATCAAAAACATGGTCGATGGCATCCTTGCCTATTTTAGCTCCGTCATTAGAAATGATTAGCTCGTGGCTATTTACGGTTAATTCGATTATTTTATCTGAATACTTAATTGCGTTATCCATCAGAATGCTAAAGATTTGAGAAAAATCGTCACCATTAGTTTTGGTTTTTTCGGCTACGTTGATGCTCTTTTTAAAAGAAACATTTTTTAGTCGTGGCTCGAAGCTCTCGATCTGTTTTTTGAGAATAGCTTTTAGATCCGATTCGTTAGGAGAAATATTGTTGACTAAATCAGTTCTAGCCAGTGTCAATAATTCATTATTAAGCAAAGTGAGTTTTTCAGTTTCTTTAGCAACATTATTAATCCAGCGGTTATTCTTTATGTCAGCCGCTTCTAGATTGGCCGAAATTGCAGCTAGTGGCGTTTTAATTTCGTGCGACGCATTAGCAATAAATAACTTTTGTGACTCATAGGAGTTTTTAATAGGCTTAATTGCTTCTTCAGCTAAATAATATGATATCAGTGCCACTGAAAGCTCAATTGCAATACCAGAAACAATCAGTGTTACGAGAAGGTTTTGCGCAGCAGCTTGCCTTTCGCCACGTATCCAAGTTTCGAATAACATGTCTGCTTCCGTGCTATATCCTATTTCCATTATTGACGGACGATTGTCTGCCGAACGAGTGGAATGAATATAAATTAGCGAAAAAGAAACAATTAAAACAATTGACGTTACACCAAGATTAATTAAGATTAATTTGTTGCGAAGTTTTTTAAACATTTAGTTTATATCCTAAACCACGAATTGTTTTAATAGTAACGGTAGAACCAAGTTTTTTTATCTTTTTTCTTAAATAGCTCATATAAACCTCAACGTAGTTTTCCTCTAATTCGGCTTCTGAACCCCAAACATGTGCCAAGATTTGGGATTTTGTAATGGCGGAATTAGGAGACTTGACTAACATCAGAAAAATTTCAGCCTCTTTGTCAGTAAGTGATTCTCCATTTAACGTGCGATTAGCTGGATCAAAAGTTAAATCCTTAAACTTAATCTTTTTCTGTTCCATTAGTGGTGGTCTTCTAGTCAAAGCATTGATTCTTGCAATTAGTTCTGAAACTTTAAAAGGCTTAGCTAAATAATCATCCGCACCAGACTCAAGCCCACGTATTTTATCTTCAACTTCATTGAGGGCCGAAAGCATGATGATAGGAGTATTTATGCCACGTGCTCTAATGATTTTTAAAATATCAAGTCCAGACATTTTTGGAAGCATTATATCAAGAACAATACAATCATAATTCGGTTTTAAAGCCAAATGCAGGCCATCTTCACCATTATCGGCATAATCAACCATGATTTTCTCTTTTTTAAGTAGATGAATAACTGCCTCAGCAAGATATTTTTCATCTTCAATATATAAAATTCTCATAATTAAATAATAGCACAGGTTTAATTTATGAAAACTTAAAAACCATAAGATTTTAATTTTTTTTAAGGTTTGTGATTTAATATAAGTACATGGATGAAAAAACGTTTGATAGGGTTGAAAAAAAGTTTCTGATTTCCAAAAAGCAGAAAAAGAAACTTCTTCCAATTATTGAAAAGAATATGAAGAAAGATGGATATTATAAGTCCGGTGTATTAAATATATATTTTGATACAGATAATTATGATTTCATCATTCAGTCTATCGACCATCCAGTTTTTAAAGAAAAGTTAAGAGCGCGTTCATACGAAGGCTATGATAAGGTCTTCTTCGAAATTAAAACGAAAATGCTAGGTAAGGATTATAACGTTGGTTATAAACGACGAGTACTCGTAACAAAAAAAGATTATAATGATTTCGTAAAAAAGAAAACTGATTTTATTGAAATTGCTAAACGAAAAATCGAAACGCCAGCAGATGTGCAGATAGCTAAAGAGATTGAATACTTTATTAAACAGTTTAGTTTAAAGCCAAAAATACTAGTGTATTATAAACGCGAAAGCTATAAAGGCGAAAATAGGCTCAGAATCACATTTGATACAGATTTAAAATATCGTAATCGAAACTTAAAATTTACTAAAAATTCCAAAGATAAACACGCACTAACCGGAGAAAAAGATATAATAATGGAAGTTAAAGCGTCAGGAAGTTACCCACTTTGGTTAGTAAACACCTTGTCGAAAGAACGAATCTATCCAGAAAGATTTTCAAAGATTGGAAAAGTATATGAATTACTAAGAAAGGAGCAAAATGTTTAATAGTATATTCGATGCTAGTACGCCAGGTCTAGAAATTACCACAGCTTTAATATCGGCAGCAGTAGCGCTAGGTCTTGGGTTGGTGCTGGCTTTCACGCATATGAAAACCTCGCAAACAACCAAAGGATTCTTAATCACGTTGGCAGTGTTACCACTTCTTGTGATGGCCGTGATGATAATGATTAATGGCAATCTAGGCACGTCAATCGCAATTCTTGGCGCCTTCTCTTTGATTCGTTTTCGTTCACTTCAGGGCCGCGCTAAGGATCTTTTGGCGATTTTCTTTGCGATGATGATTGGGCTAGCTTGTGGTATGGGGCACGTGTTATTTGGCACGGTTATTACGGTTATTTCCGTTCTTGCCATCATCCTATTTAGCTGTACGAGATTCTTAGAGCCGGATCATCACGAACGAGTTCTTAAAATTGTTATTCCAGAAGATTTAGATTACGAAGGTGTTTTCGAAGAAACATTTAAAAAATATACTAGTCGCTGCAGATTGGTTCGCATGAAGACAATGAATATGGGGAGTCTTTATAAATTAACATACGATGTGAAAATAAAACACGGTGTTAAAGAAAAAGAATTCCTCGATGAAATCCGTATTAAGAATATGAATCTTAAAGTTCTTCTTTCTGACCCGTGCTGTGAAGAGGAGATTTAATGAAAAGAAAAGTAGACAGTAAATGGTTGGCTCTGATAGCCATAACATTAGCGGTCTTAGCTTTTGCCGTGTTTATTAGTCTTTTTAATAATAAAAAACAGGCTATAGATTACAGTGATATATTAATAGATAACGGTGATTCTAAAATAAACTGGGACAAATATGACACGTATGATGTTGAGCTAAAAGAGACCTATACAATTGGCCAATCAGGCACCTATCATTTAACGGGATCAATTAATGATGGGCTAGTAATTGTGAATGCTGGAAAAGGTGTAGTAAGGCTAATTCTAGATAATGTCACAATCAAAAATACGTCTGGACCAGCAATCGCTTGTTATAATGCAGATGATTTAGTTATACAGCTAGTTGGTGAAAATCTAATAGAAGATGCAACATCATACTCTAGCGATTACGACGAGGACGTTAAAGGGGCAATCTATTCAAAAGCCGATTTAACCCTTACTGGTGACGGGTCCTTAATTCTAATCGCTAATAATGAAGACGGGATCGTTTCAAAAGATGATTTAAAAATTAATGGTGGCAAATACATTATTAATGCAAAAGATGACGGCATTCGTGGTAAAGACTCAGTATATATAGTTGATGGAGACATTAATATTGTTTCTCTAGCTGATGGTATTAAATCAAACAATGAGACTGTTTTTAATAAAGGATTTATTCTGATAGAAAACGGAAATATTAAAATAATTGCCGGTGCTAAAGGACTCAAAGCAATTAGCCATATTGTAATACAAGGCGGTGACGTCATTATTGAATCAAAGGATGATTCTATGCATTCTGACAGAGATATCAATATTGTTGGTGGGAGTATAGAAATAAACTCTGGAGATGACGGAATTCATGCAAATAATACGTTGAGAATAAGTGGTGGTGGCATTGAAATAAAAAAGAGCTACGAAGGTATTGAAGCTCAAGTAATATCGATAAATGATGGTAAAGTATCGGTTGTGGCATCGGATGACGGAATCAATGCTGGCGGTGGCGCAGATGGCTCTGCCAACGTAAATGGCGCGGGAGCGCTAAATGCTGATCCTAACTGTAATCTTGTTATTAATGGTGGTACAGTATATATTAATGCCTCAGGTGACGGCTTAGATAGCAATGGATATTTAACATTTAATGGTGGCACAGTCATAGTAGATGGGCCCACAAATAATGGAAACGGCGCCTTAGATTCTGGTGCAGGGATTTCGATAAATGGCGGTACGGTGGTAGCTGTGGGCGCTAGCGGAATGGCGGAAAATCTAGGCCAAAAATCCAGCATCAATAATGTGAGTATATTCTTTACATCTGTTCAAAAAGCCGGAACGAAAATTGTAATCAAGGATTCTTCCGGAAAAACCATTATAAGTCATGAGTCAACTAAAGTCTTTAATCATATGGCTGCCGGATCAAGCGACTTCATTAAAGGCGAAAAATACACTATATATATTAATGGTACAGAATACCAATCGTTTACTATCAATAGCGTAGTGACAACAATCGGTAGTAGCGAGACTAATCAGAATCGACCTGGTCAGATGCCGATGATGCGGCGCTAATGCCGGCATGATAGGCTGCTTCAAATTCGGAACCAAAACGAGATATTTGTTGATAAGGCACATAGCCAGACATCACCACAACGATAAAATGACGATTCTCGGCTGGGAACTCAACAATGGCAGCGTCATCATAGATTGTCCAAGCTCTAGCATCTGGGCTATAATTCCAGCCAACCTTGTTATAGACCTTAGCTGCTTCAGAAAAACCACTTGGCAAACCTTGTCTCCAATTGTATGTGGTAGTAGGTTGATTAAGGAAAGAATCTTTCATAATAGCAATTAAATTCTCGTCAGTGATTTCTTTATGTTCGTAAAAAATCTTCATAATATCCTTAATTTCATTGGCAGTAGCACTAAGATTTGAGACAATAACAGATTTAATCCCAAGTTCGTAGATTACCACATTATCGAGATGATCGTGCCCAATTAATGTCCATAATGGCTCTGCACAACTGGAATCCGATGAGCGAATAGCCTCATCAAGACATTCTATAATCGTATTTCCCCGCCAGTTAACCACAGTGTTTCTGTCCCAAGTACCATTTTGGAGTAATCGATAACCGTGATAAACCACAAATAGCTTATAAAGCGATGCTGTAGCAAATTTTGCATCAGCATTATATGATCCAACAATTTTATCCAAATCTAAATCATAAATAAGTACACCTTTATTACCACCGACGGAATTAACCCAAGAATCTACAGTTGGTTGAAAATTAATCTCTGGAATAATTGGCTCTGGTTCCGGTTCTGGCTCTAGCTCTGGTTCCGGTTCAATAACCGGAGCTTCTTGCTCTTTTTGAGGAAGATAATTAACGCAGACATAAATAACAACAGTCGTAAACGCTGCAACTATTGCAAATAGTATAAATATTAAAAAGAAATTTTTTAAGGATGGACGCTTGCCAATCTGTTTAGAAACCATACAGTAGTCTCCTTATCCATTAATCTTGGTTGCATTTCGTTGCCATAAACCGTTGGCACTAGCCTGGTTTGAAGCAGCTTGCTCTTATAGAAATAATGCGACAACATGATGCTTCTGGTCGTGCCAGGCCACCACACTTGATCAAAGAATAAATTGCCCAAACCATAATAAATTACACCTTTTCCATAAACTTCAAACGTTTGTGTTTGGTGTGCAGAAGTGCCAACTACTATATCAGCACCAAGATCAATCAGATGCCTGAATAAGCCAACCTGATCACCAGCAGCTGAATTGGCATAATCGCAGGTAGTGTCCTCATAGGTTGACGCATAGGCATTACATTCGTTATATTGCACATCTACTATTACAAATAGTCCAGCATTTTTTGCATTTTGGATTTGGCTCTTAGCTACTTCTTCGTAATATTGATTAGCTCCAGGAGTGGAATCGTAAGTTGCACCACCGGTAGATTGGTTAAAGGCAATCATCATAATGTTGCTGCCCTTCTTATTTAATTCGAGTGGCACAAATGCCTCTTCTGCACTTCGGCCGCCACCAACAATTTTCATGTCGTTGTTTAGGTACGTTTCAACAGTTTCAATTGCGGCCTGATCACCGCAGTCCATATTGTGGTTCCCCGTTAGCTCAACCACATCAAGACCAATTGCAAGTAATGTATCAATAAAACGTTTGTCAGAACAAATGTTGCGACTGTTTGCATAATCTGTAAAGGAGGATTCATTTGAAGTGTGAGTTATGTCAAAACTCGATAAGTATTCACCTATATTTGCAGCAAAATATTTTGCATCACCTACACTATACAACTTTTGGTTCATGCCTCGCGATAATGCTGTGACGCCAGTCTGCACAAATGTCAAAACGGTATCCTTTGAAGGAAAAACTTTGGCCATTTTTTCGCTAACTAGTGGTTCAATCTCTTCGGTATATTTTTTTGAATCAAAAGAAATGATTCTAAAAATAGCACCTTCGTCAAATGAATCCAAATAATACTTATTATTAACCTTTAATAGTCTCTTTTTATCATTTAATTCATCTAACTCAATTATGGATACGCTTTTATCATTCAAAAGGTCGTCGGCAGTTTCTGCGTTAACGTTGTCTACTGAGAATTCATAAAAATCCGTGACTGGAACGCGGATAGAGTACAAAAATTCACCCTCATTTAAATCAGGAAGTTTTAGCTCATCACGAGCTGAAATAGTAACATCTTTATCTAGATCAATCTCTTCAGTAAAGATAGACGCAAATAATTCTTTTTCCTCGTCATTTAATGATTCGTCATAATAGACTACGCCAGGAATCCTAAAAATACCTGTTTTTGTAATATATTGGACGCCAAAGAAGACGCCAGCACCGACAATAATAAAACCAAAGAATGTTAAAAGAAACCTCTTAAAACTCGAACGTTTTTTGTGCTTTAGAGCCATGTTTTTATTATAACACATATGATATAATAAAAAGTATGTTTAAGTGGGCAAGCTGGTTTGGCTCCAGTGATACTGAAAAAGAAATTGTTTCCCCGAATGGCAGAAATAAGTGCACCGTAATAATTAAAAGCGGCCAGATTTTTTATAAAGTCGAACGCGATAATAAACCGCTAATCAATGTGTCGAAACTTGGTTTTTTGATTAGTGGTGAACCAGAGCTTGGTCAGAATCTAAAAGCAGTACGTTTAGTTTCTAGAAACCATGACGAAGAATTTGAGATGCTTTGGGGCGAGGATAAGATTATTAAGAATCAATATCGTGAGACGGCGATTTACTTAAATGAGAGTAAAGACCCACGTAGAATCTTTACGATAAGATTTCGCGTTTTTAATGATGCGGTAGCGTTTCGTTATGAAATTCCACCACAACCAAAGTTTCAACAGATTTCAGTTGCAGATGAATTGACGCAGTTTAACATAGACTTGAATACTATTGCCTGGAAGATTCCTGCCTATCAGCCAGACCGGTATGAATATAATTACGAAAAAACATCAGTATATGATTTAGTGCACTCTGTTCATACGCCTTTAACAATGAAAACGCCAAATGGTTACTATGTTTCTATCCATGAAGCAGCTCTATATAATTATGGTTCAATGACCATTAAACTAAGCGAAGATAAAAAACTTAAAGCCGACATTACGCCTCTATCAGACGGCACCAAGGCACATTTATCACTTCCATTCGAGACGCCATGGCGCTTAATCATGATTGCTGATTCTGCAATCGAATTGACCACAAATCGAGTGATGTATTGTTTGAACGACCCACCAAAACATGATTTTTCGTGGGTAAAAACTATAAAATTCATTGGTATTTGGTGGGCGATGTATGTTGGTGAATGGACTTGGGCGCCAGGAGAACGCCATGGTGCTACCACGGCACATACGAAAGAATATATTGATGCCGCTATCAGGCTCGGCGTTAGCGGAGTTTTAATTGAAGGCTGGAATGATGGTTGGGAAGGCGATTGGCTAGAAAATGGCGTGAATAATAGCTTTACAAAATCGACACCAGATTTTGATCTTCCAGAAGTTGCTAGATATGCTCATGCAAAAGGTATTGAAATTGTTGGCCATCATGAGACCGTTGGATTTGTTGATAATTATGAAAAACAATTAGAAGATGCCTATAACTTTTATGCCGCTAATAATGTCCATTATATTAAGACCGGCTATGCTGGCAGCCAAATTCTAATTCATGGTCGCCGCGAATATCATCATTCACAAGTTGGCGTAAATCACTATCAAAAAACTGTCGAATTAGCAGCCAGAAAGCACATTTGTCTAGATATACATGAACCAATTAAAGGAACTGGCATTGAAAGAACCTGGCCAAACTTATTATCACGTGAAGGCGCTCGCGGACAAGAATATGAGGGTGGCGCAATTTCGCCATCTCACGCCTGTTATTTACCTTATACAAGACTTCTTTCTGGTGGCATGGATTACACGGTAGGTATTTTAGATCTCGCAAATAGCGTAAAGCGTATGTCTACTACTTTAACCCGTCAAATAGCATACTTTATAACAATCTATTCCGGTATGGTAATGGCGGCCGACAGACCATATATTTATGAAGAACGTTTCCCTGACCTAATAAAATTTATTCGAGACGTACCGACGGATTTTGAAAAAACCGTGCCACTTGCTGGTGAAGTTGGAGAATACTACGTAGTTGCCAGAAAGGCTAAAAACGGAGATTGGTATATTGGTGGTGTAACTGACGAGACAGCAAGGAGAGTAAATATCGGGCTACATTTTCTTGATGACGGCGCATATTTTGCTGAAATTTATTCAGATTCAGATGATGCGCACTACCGAGATAATCAATTTGGCCACAACATTAGCACAAGAAACGTTAGCAAAAACGAATCGATTGACATTTATATGGCTCCAGGCGGTGGATTTGCTATACGGCTTTCGCAGTCAAAATAAGTCGATGAGTTGCATCACCGTTGCCTAAGCTTTCTCCGGCACAAGTCATCACTACGATAGTATCTTTTGCTTCGGCTTTTAAGATATCGTCCATTCGAATATCTTTCTTTAGATAAACATTTTTTTCGGAGACGATGTAGGCATGATCATTGTACCAAATGGTGTCACCAATATAAGTTTTATTTAAATTTTGAAAAACCGTTGAAGAATGCCCTATAAGAAGTGTCTTATTGTTGTTTTTTGAATAACTTCCAACGATAGTGTCGGGAGTATTCAATGAACGATTTTCGACTTTTAATGCTGTGACATCAGAGGATAGATTAATGGACGGAATATTCATTTTGGTTGAAATAACGTAATTTGTGGCATCTGCTGGCAAAAAACCGATAAAAAGATAAATGAAGAATAAACAAAAATAAGTAGCAAGAACAATTTTCTTAACAGAAACGGATCGTTTAAGCTCCACAGACCTCCTTTTCTTCATTATAGCATAAGAATTTAAAATCGTGTTATAATTCCATTAATGGAACGCGTATCCGAAATCATTAATAAGATTTATTTAAAGTATTTGCCGATTGTAAAAAAGCTCGGTATTACTCTAGATATTGATTTTCCTGATACTACTCTCACAATCCGTGAGAAAGAACGTGTTGAAAGAGACATTGACAAAACGGTTCGTTCGGCCGTTAGTCGCACTAAAAATAACGGACGCATTGTAATCACCGTACGGCCAGGAAAAATTATCGTAACGGATAACGGCACAATTCTTTCTAAAACTACTTGCGAACTATTATCGACAGAACACGTTGAAGTGAAATCACGTGTTGGCTTTGGCACCACAGTTACGATTAAATAATTAAACCCCAGGGCTAAACATTTTTAGCTTTTTTTCATGGTTCTTATAGAATTTATCGTGCGAACCAACCTCAGCCCAAAAAGCTTTTGAATGATCCATATGGTTGAGATGTGCAAGTTCGTGCAAAATCACATAATCACGGAGTGGTTCCGGGACTTTCATTAGCCCGATATTTAAAGATATTACTCGGTTAGACGAACAGCTCCCCCATCTTGTGTTTGCATGGGTTAAACGGCATTTATCATAAGAATATCCATATAATTTAGCATAGTATTCTAGACGATATGGGAGGTATTCTTTTGCTTTTTTCATTAAGATTTTCTTTTGATAGTCTCTCGCACGTTGCTCGTTCGGGTCTTTTACAGGAAGCTTTTTTCTTATCACTTCACGATTTGAATTAAGAAACCTCTTAGCCAAAAAATCTGAAGTGTATTTTGGTACACTCATTTGTAAACGTCCAGAAGTAGAAATCGAAAAACGAACGGAACGAGCTAACGGGCTCTTTCTGACTATTACTTCTCCAAATTCAGGGTCATTTAATATTGGCATCAGCTAAACCAGCAATGGCGTGTTTGGTTTGGGTTTCAAAAGTGTGTTTACCAGAAAGGATTATTGGGCGCTCTAAGACGGAAGGAGCCTCAAGTTTCTCAATAGCTTCATTGTAAGCGTTCTTGGCTTTGGCAACAGATTTATAGCGAATTTTCATACGGTTTCTAATGGTGGCAATATCGGTTTGCACCCAAATCAAACTTACTTCATAACCTGCCATCATAAATACATGTTTAATCTCTTGACGGAACTTTTCTGTATCAAGACCACCTTCAATAATGACCGTATGACGAGTGTTGGCGATAAGCTCTAGTATTGTAAGAATAGTTTCACGGGAAAAATTGTGTTTTTTAGCAATATCATCTAGATCGTAATAAGCTAGATTATACTTGTTTGCGAATTTCATCGCAAACGTGGTTTTGCCGCTACAGGGTGCACCGAAAACCAGGAGCGCGCGTGATTTAGATTTTTTACCTTCCATAATAACTCTATTGTAGCACAAGATATTAGGTAAATGCAAAATTAGTTAACAAATAACTTCTTATCAAGATTTAGCATGTCAACAAAATCAGTAATGACGCGTATTTCGGAAGAAACCTTTTCAGTTTCGGCTTTTTCATCGATTGGTTTAGAAGACCTTGGCGGCTCAAACGAATCCTTACCGTTATTTAAACCAATCAGAAGTGTATTGTTCAGGAATCCAAACAAAACGCGGTTTTTATAAGTGTCACTAATTTTTTGGATTTTTTCCATGAATGCTGGGTCTAGAAGATAAAATGCTTCAAAACCATCTTCGGCATAAATCTTAAATATATTATTAAAATCGCCAGATTCGGTTTTTAATTTTTCCATTTTGCGACCTGTAGTTTGATTTTTCCCTGGCACTCGTGCAGAGGCGCCAAATCTCTTACCAATCAGCTCTAGTTTAAAGCTAAACTTCTTTGGAAACTCAAAAATCATATAACGACCTTTAAAAATCGTAACATAGGTAGTATTGCCGTCGGAGTCGGTATGTTCAGTTTGAATATGCACATCTGCCTGTACGAAATCTACGCCTTTATAATTCGCTTGAGCTAAATCATTGGAATTATAAACATCACCGGTATAGACCATTCCGCTTGCTCTTAATAAGTCACGATTAAGACCTACGCTATGTTGATATTTAAGGCCTGTAAAAATGTTAGCCAGATTCTTTTCGATAAAATATGTTTTATATGCGCTGCGGTAAGCTTCACCTTCTTTTCTGGTGGCAAAAGTAACGATAATGGTGCCAACCACAAAAGCAAAGAATGCAAAGAAAAAACCACCCATAAAGGTAAAAGGAAGCGTCAAGATTAACAGTACGCCACAGATAATACCAATGACTAGCCAATAATGTACGAGCTTTTCATGATAAGCTATTCTTGCTTTTTCTACACTATTAAAATCTATTTCCATATATTAAATTATACTACTAATTATTAATTCTGTGGTGTGCAGTTGGCGATGAGGCGTCAAGCTTTTTGAATTCATATCCATTATCGAGGCCAAACTTAATAATGCGTTCGACTGCATCGACTGAAAAACTTTTTACATCGTGTTGTAATACCACTGAATCACCATATTCTTTAAGAGCATACACTACACGTTCAAAAACGGCATTAGAATCATAGACTTCACCAGCGTCGCCAGAAGAAATATTCCAGTCGAAGTAGGTAAACCCCCTTGCGGTAACCTCACTCGCAAGCCTAGTCATAATTCTAGTTCTACCGTCATATCGATAACTAACAGTGTTTGAGCTTCCACCCGGAAAACGCATTAGCATAGAAGTGTACCCAGTGATTCGTTTAACTCGGTCTTGTACCGCATAGAGATCAGCAAAAAAGTTATCAGTGTTTTGATAAATATATGAATAGTTATGCGATAGAGTATGAAGACCGATAGCATGACCTTCATCGAATTCTCTTTTAATAGTTGCATCGTCTCCGCCACCAGTGACAAAGAAAGTAACTTTGACATCATATTTTTTCAAAACATCTAGCAGTTGGTTGGTGTAAATACCAGGACCATCGTCAAAAGTAAGATAAATAGTACCGTGAAACTTAGGTATAACCTTAACGATGCGTTCGACTGAACTTTTATTATTCATGTTGTCGGTTGAGGTGTAGGTTAATTTATAGTTTCCTTCTTTAGTGGTATCAACCGAGCCAGATACAGTAACTTCTACATCGTCACAACTATCAATCGCTGTGGCGCCTTCATCTTTATAATCGGTATCCTTTTTAATATTAATTCTTGACGGTCCATTTAAAGTGATTTCCGGCGCCTCCTTGTCTTTAGTCGAACAGAAACTTTCGGCTGTTCCCTCAGCTTTTTCACTTAGCTTAGAATCCAAGGTCTTTGAGGCAGTGAAACAACCAATATTGAATAGTCCAATTATAATAAAAAGAATTGTAAGCAATATTCTACCCCACCTATGCCGAGGTTTATGTTCCATCGGCGGAGCATTAGTATCCATAAGAAAATATTATCATATTTCCAACAAAAATGGCAGGGGCGGCAAGACTCGTTCGCGAAGCGCGAGTCGCCAAATTAATTCCAACAAAAATGGCAGGGGCGGCAAGACTCGAACTCGCGACACCTGGTTTTGGAGACCAGTGCTCTACCAACTGAGCTACACCCCTACGTGTATGCATATTATTTTAACATATTTTTAATAAAAAATCATTAAAAAAAATAGCACAAACGTAATAAAACGTGTTAAAATTATACATGATGAAAATACTTATGTTAGGCTGGGAGCTACCGCCTCACAACAGTGGGGGTCTTGGCGTCGCCTGTTTAAACATGGCAAGAGCACTTGCTCGTCAAGGCGTTGACATCGATTTTGTGGTTCCGTACGAAGCCGAACATCCTGACATTGATTTTATGAAAGTATTATCCGCTACGCACCTTGATCCAATTTATCGCTACGGTGGCGGTGCTTATGAATCACTTCGACTCCTCGAAAAAATCATTCCAACCAGTGAAAACAAAAATGATTTAATTTCGATTCGTGATGTCCAAAAATCGTATTGTGAATTTGTTGATAAATACTTAATGGAACACAAGCCGGAGCTAGTTCACGCACATGATTGGCTCACGTATGAAGCTGGAATGCTAGCAAAAAAGAATTATGACATTCCGATGGTTGCACATGTTCACGCTACCGAATTTGATCGCGCTGGTATGCATTCTGGCAATCCAATTATTCACGAAATTGAATATGAAGGCCTAATGATGGCCGATAAAATTATTGCCGTTTCTGAAGCGACGAAACGAATAGTCCATCAAAAATACAACATCCCGCTAAATAAAATTGATGTTGTTTATAATTCCCTGGACGAAAATTATAAGAATTCCGAATATCAGTTTAATGAACAAACTTACAAATTCCTACTTAAGCAAAAAGAAAAAGGTTGCACAATCGTGTCAACTGTCGGGCGCTTTACAGTGCAAAAAGGTTTACATAATTTGATGGAAGCGGCTGCTCTTGCGGTTTCAAAAAATCCAAATCTTATTTTCCTATTTGCCGGCGATGGTGAAGAGCGTAATGAATTAATTGAACTTGCCGCAAATCTCGGCATATCAAAAAATGTCATCTTCACCGGGTTTATTCGCGGCAAAAAATTACGTGATGTTTATGCAGTGTCTGACATATTTGTGATGAGCTCAATTTCAGAGCCATTTGGTCTTACTGCGCTTGAAGCAGCGCACCACGGCGACGCACTGATTTTAACTAAACAATCTGGTGTAGCTGAAGTTATTTGGTCAGCTATGACATATGATTTTTGGGATGAAAGAAAGTTAGCTGACGAAATCGTTGCTATTTCAAAAAACAACGCCCTGAAGGAATCATTGCAACAAAATGTAATGAATGAGTACGACAAGATTTCGTGGAATGATGTTGCAAAAAAGTGCATCAAGGTTTACAATAATACAATAAAACATAAGAGGAAATAGGGTGCGAGCAGTTTGTTTATACCTACATATACACCAGCCAATCCGCTACCGCGAGTACTCGATTTTTGATGTAGGTAACAATTCCAACTATTTTTATGATAACTATAGCGGTCGTCAATCAAACGAGCGTATTTTTCGAAAAGTAGCTGACAAAAGCTACTATCCAATGCTAAATCTCCTGTTTAAAAACATGGAAAAGCATCCAGATTTTAAAGTTTCTTTTTCAATTACTGGTACCTGGATTGAACAAGCTGAAAAATGGGCACCGGATCTAATTAATATTATTCGCGAAATGGTAAATCGCGGACAAGCTGAAATTGTTGGTGAAACCTATTATCATTCTCTAGCTTATTTCTATAACCTAGATGAATTCAACGATCAAGTAACGATGCATGCAGAAACAATTGAACGCCTATTTGGGGTGAAGCCGAAAGTGTTTAGAAATACAGAATTTGCATACAACGATTCCCTTGCGCATTGGGCTGAAGAAAAGGGCTACAAAGGTATTCTAGCTGAAGGTTGGGATAAAATCCTTGGATGGCGAAGTTCGAACCATGTCTATCGCCCAGCAGGCTGTGAAAAACTTCGTTTACTTTTAAAGAATTATCGTTTATCTGATGATATCGCGTTCCGTTTTTCAAATCGCGCCTGGGCTGAATGGCCACTAACTGTGCCAAAGTATCAGCAATGGGTTAACGACGACTGTCTACGCGGCAATTTAATTAACCTATTCATGGATTTTGAAACCTTCGGTGAGCACCAATGGCGAGATACAGGCATCTTTGATTTTATGGATACTTTCATTTCGTCGTGGCTAGGCCAATACGAGAATAAATTTGTGACCGTATCAGAAGCTTGCGACCTCGAAGAGCCAGTCGACGAAGTTTCTATGCCAGAAACTGTCACCTGGGCAGATACCGAAAGAGACTTGTCTGCATGGCTTTCGAATTCAATGCAATCAGCTGCTATGGAGCACATCTTTGGCTTACGCGACCAAGTGTTATCGACTCATGATGGTCAACTAATCTCAGATTGGCGTTATATGACTACTTCAGATCACCCATATTCAATGTGCACAAAATATTGGAATGATGGTGACGTCCATGCCTATTTCTCTGCGTATGCTTCGCCATACGAGAGCTTCATGTATTACATGAATGTGCTTCGGGATATAGAATACCGCGTCAGCTGCATTCTGGGATATTAATATATAATATATAGTCATCAAAAATCCCCTCGTGAGAGGGGCTTTTTAAGCTAATTAGCGCTTCTTTTCCTTGACTTCGTTACGACCGAGGTTTTTCTTGGTTTCAGTAAAGACAACGTGCTTTCTTAGAACTGGATCATACTTCTTAAGACTTAGCTTATCAGGAGTATTCATCGTATTCTTTTTTGTATAGTAAGCACGAACACCAGACTCCTCAGAAACGAGGCCTACGAGTTTACGCTTAGTGTTATTCTTTTTTGCCATGATTCTTTACATTTTACCATACTCTGTAAAAAATGGCAAGAACAAAGTCTTGCCATTACGAGATTAGGGGATTTTCTTACCCGAACCATTACAATACGGGCATTTAGCACCGTAATAGGTTACGCCTGTGCCGTTACAATGAGAACACTTGGGAAGTTCATAGAAGACTCCGCACTGCGGAACATGACGATCGCGTTCTCTTTCGGTAAGAAAAACCTTGCCACATCTTTCGCATGTCCAAGTCAATCATCTCGCCCCCTTTCTATAAAGTACTTTGGAAGTATTTTAATATCTACCAGCGCCTTTTGCAAGCAGTAGCTCAATAAAATCTTTGATGTCATTTACACCACGCGAATCATCTGGTTCGATGAAAATCTCTGGATCATCAATAAAATCAAGTGTTGTAACATAAGAATAGACGACTTTCATGATATTGATAAGTTCTTTTTGGTCTATGCCATCGTAATTATATTCCTTATCATAAACTAAACCATCTTCATCCGGATTAACGAATAAAATATGGGCTTTAGTAACTTTATATTTAGAAAACTTCGGAGAGTTATTCAATAATAGTTTATAAAACTCTAGCTGTAACATATACTTAAGTAGCGTTCTATGAGAAAGCCATTTATCCTTATGGTACCCGCTAGTTTTGAAATCATAAACCTCTATGGTTTTAGCATCTTCATCGATAGTAATATGGTCAATTTTGCCAACTAGTGGTACGCCTTCTATAACTATTTTGTCCGGGCTAAAATCGACTTCTGCCTTGCCATTTCGTAGGATTTTTTCAAAACTATTTAGAGCAATAAGCAGTTTTTCTGAAAATCCTTCGCGAATCGTGCGTTTAATATTGCTGTCCGTATCGTATCTGTCTAATTCATTTAAAAAGAAATTAATCGCTTCGTCATTAGTGATATTATCATTCGTGACAGTTTCAAAAGTTTTATGAACTAAATTACCAAGAACCAGTGATTCTGTGTCTGGTTCACGCGGAGTATTAAGTATATAACTCTTAAAGAAGCTTTGTGGGCCGGCAAATACAATGTCAACAAAAGAAGTAAGTGAAGTAGCTGACATTTTCCAATTCTTGACGCGCTCTTTATAAATTAGCCGCATATCAGGACTCTTTTCAATATAAGAAGTAACCCAGTTTTTAACATTCTTTTCTCGGATCTCGATTTCTGGCATATTGTACATAGTTTCAACTTTACCAGAAGGCATTAGAGGTGAAACGACCACATCTCCCTCAACTCTCTCTTCAAAGTATTCAAGTCGTGCTGGAGACTTACCAGCAAAATCACGTAAGGCATTTGTAATATAAAGGCCTTTCTTTGCCCTTGTCATTGCAACGTAAAGAATACGAAGTCGTTCGCTATCAGTCATACCAGTATGGCGAATTTGAAGTAAATTCTTTGGCAAGACTAGTAGATTATTATTTCTGCCTGCGCCCCAAGCAGTATGATCTGCCGAAATAATAAACACATATTCAAACTCTAAACCCTTTGCTTTGTGAGCCGTTAAAATTTGGACCGCTTCGTCGGAATCTCGATAAGGGCTAGTGACCGTCAGTGGCATACCAGCATCTTGATAATCGTCCATTAATGATACCAGGTCTTTTAATCTTAAAGGTTGTTCACCATAATGATTGGAAATTTTACCCTTAAATGAAGCAAAGTTTTCGTAGAAAGTAAATCTATCGTATGGCGAAAGTTTCTCGATTTCCATTTTAGAAACAATAAGATTCAGTATTAAGTCTAGTGGTTCACTAAACGATTTTGCCACTAAGTCGGCGAGGAACCCCATAGCCTTATTCACGTTTTCATCTTCAGATTTGGCGAGATAGTCAAACGCCGAAGCACGGGCAGCCCTTGCGGCACCAATTTGATGGATGACCTCTACCATCGGTAGTTTGAAAAACGGATAGGATAAAATTTCCATTAACTGTACTGACGGCGTAATCTCATTTGCGATTTCATAAACGTATTTACAAACCGAGATGATTTGATGGATTTTGTCGTCTAGGAATAAATCGTCGCGTTTTTCGTAAGCAATTTTAATCTCTTCGTGAGATTTTAGATAAGGTAAAAGTGGTTCAAAATATTTAGTTTTATAGGAAATCACTGCAATTTCATTCTGCGATACCCCAGACTTAATTAAATCGGAAATTTTGTCAGCAATAAAACCGCATTCGGCGTCTGAAGAAATAAACTCATAGCGATGGATGTCGGAGGCTTTTAAGTCTTCTTTATGAGAAATCAATTCTTTATCAGCAAATCTGTCCGGAGCTTGATTGATAATCTTTCTCGAAAAATCAAGAATTTCCTGAGTGCTTCGATAATTATCAACAAGAGGAATTACTTCCGCAGAATAGTATTGTTGAAAATCAGAAAGATTAGATGAAAGCGCGCCCTGAAATTCAAATATTGCCTGATCGTCGTCACCGACAGCCATAACGATAGGTTTTTCGTAATCAGTCAGCTCCTTAACGATAGCAAACTGTGAAGGGTTGGTGTCTTGGAATTCGTCCAGGAGAATATATTGGAAGCGCTCTTCTAACGATAGTTTAAATCCGGTGTCGGTATGAAGTACTCTAACAGCCTCCTCGATCATGTCATTAAAGTCATAAAGCCCATTGGTTTTTAAATGCGCCTCATATTGCGCCATAATATTCGATACGGAAAGAAGTTTTTTATTGGCAACGCGGTCTTTAAGACGATAATTCCCTCTTTCGTCTAGTTCAAAATGGCTATTTTTCCAATCTGTAAGCGGAGTGATTTTTTCGGTCGAAGTGGCTTCGCTGATTGCTTCTTTTAATTCCCTTGCAAGGCTCGCAATAGACCTTTCGATATTTTTAAGAATTGGTTTTAAGTTAGTATATTCTTTTAGTATTTCATAAATAGGTTGATAGGCGTTTTCTAGAGACTCTTTATATTTACGGGCAACAATCTGCTTTAAAAGCGGAGAGATTGCTTCGCTTAGTACCTTTGAATCCTCTATGTTTTGTTCAGCAATTTTCTTTAAGTCAAGTTCAGTAAGTCCTGCTTTTTTTGCGCTAGAAATAACTTCAAGAATGTTACCGATGGAATCGCCTCTTAAAATATCATTGCCAGGCAGATTATCTTGAATTTCCTTAATGATTTTAAATTGAGTAATTTCATCAACCGGAGAGTTAAGTACCCTATCGTAGTCCACAGAATAGTTTTTATATAGAGCCAAAATTTCAGAGCCAAAAGCGTGATAAGTTCCTATATTAACCCTTAAGGCATCCTTACCGATAACTGTCATTAACCTTTCTCGCATATTTGACGCACCAGACTCGGTAAAAGTAAGACAAAGAATATTTTCCGGACTAGTATCAGTGTTTTTCAAAATATAGGACACTTTTTCCGATAGAAGCTGTGTCTTACCTGTGCCTGGACCAGCTAGAACTAGAAGCGGACCATCTAAGTATTCTACAGCTCGTTTTTGGTTTGCATTTAGTCCCATATTAATCTCCTATAATATTCATGCCGATAATTTGCTTTAGATGATTAGCTTCATCTGGAACTACAATTTCACCATTCACAATACGTTTTAAAGCCGATAGTCCTTCGACGGTTTTCTCTGGTTTATAATTCGGATCGTCATGGAGCTTTGCTCCATATTCATAATTTCTTGAAGGATAATTGCAGGTAAGTCTAAGGTCATCTACGCCACAGAAATGTTTAACGGTGTCCCTCATCGCACTATTTGCAAGGAGAATTATCTCCATTTCCTCTGCAACTTCTTTAATGAATTGTTCATGTTCTGGTGTGCCAGATTTTAGTCCAAGAAAACCCGCTTTAATTGCATAAACATTCTTGAGAGCACCGCACATTAGTACGCCCTTCACGTCTTTGGTTCTATCAAAATGTAGATAATCGGCCTTAAATAATTCAGCAAGCCTGTCATCTGTAATTGTGAGATAGGTGTCCTTTTTGGCCTTAATATCGTCAGCAAAACCCGGTCCAGAAATCGCCATAACATCTTTAAATCCCGCAAACAGATTATCAGAAAGAAGGCCTTTAGTGGCAATAATAAGTGGAATATTGGTTTGCAATTCCGGAACAATGCTAGGCACCGCAAAAGAAGGTGCGACTAATAAAACCATTTCTACATCCCACAATAAATCATTAATAAATTTATCGGTTATAGCTGGATCATAATAGACTAATTCGTGTCCGTTTGCTTCTAGAATTCCTCCTAGTGCCGTGCCAAAAGAACCAGCACCAATCACGCCAATTTTCATTTAAAAACCTCCATTAATTAAAATATGCATTTTTTCTTCTCTTACGTCTTTGTAAAGCTTTATAGACTGAATAAATAATTGAACAAAGAGTAAGAGCAAGAAGAACCATAAACCAAATCGGACAGGCAATGACGGTTTTTTCGGTCACAGAAGTTTCACCCATATAGGTGATTGCTTGTTTTACGGTATAAATTCCTAGTGGCGAAATACCATTTACGTCTCTCGTAAAATGACGGTCTTTTCCAGGCATAATAGTTTCTTCTAGGATTCCGCTTTCCCCATTTAACGGATAAAGTGGTGTTGGAGAAAAGATGCTTTTAACTTCAATTGAAACCATGGCAATTTCATGTACGTTGCCACTATTTGAAACACTTCCTTCAGCTCTAAAAGGAACGCTAGTTACGAAACCAGGAACAATATTTTCTATTATTTGCCCTTCGTGTTTGGTTTCGCCAGCAACTTCGGCATAAATAACGCTCGCCATCTCAAAAACGTTTTCAACGGCAACACCGTCGGATTTTTTACTCTCGTTATCTAGTGACACTAAAAGGGCAGCATACTGACCACCGGCCGGAGCATCATTAGGCACCATAATTGCGTAACCAATTTTAGAAGATTCACCAGGTTTAAGCGTACCGGATTTTTTATCTAGCTTAATCCAGTCAACTATTTGATTGAAATCATCTTTATTTGAAAAATCGACAGTGTAGTCTTCGCCATTAACAGTATAAGGTGAAACATCAACTTTAAATTTAATATCAGAAGATGCATCTTTTGGATTAGAAACGGTCAGAATACCTTCATAAACCCTGCCAGCTGTTAAGCTGACCCTTTTAGTCATCGGTGAAATCACAAACGAGCTACTAGAATCCACGACATCTCCTAAATTAAGTCCTGAACTAATTATAACACGTTATTCAACGCTTAGGATTTTACCTGTACCATATTCTAGGTGGAGTAAACGTTGGTTCTTAGATCCTCTGTACCGCAAACTCAAATCTTTTAAGCCGATAATAAACGGACCATCAATCAAGGCATCGAGGGATTTCAAAAATTCCCAGGCATCACCACCGGCCATTTTTATCTGTTCGTAAGTAAAACCGGAAAAACTCCAGACATTCCAACCAAGCTCTTTTCTGACCCAGTCAGCAATTTCCTTGCAGGCTAATGGCTGGACGAATGGCTCTCCGCCGCAAAAAGTGAGTCCGGCTTGTCCACGGAATTTTTTTAACTCTTCCTTAATTTCATCAATATCAATCAGCATTCCGCCTGCAAAATCCCAAGTTTCTGGATTTTGACATTCTTTACAATGATTAGGACAACCCTGAGTCCAAACTACGGCTCTAAGCCCATCGCCGTTAACGATATTGTCGTGTTCGCATGGACCAGACAGCCTAATTTTACCTTCAGGAGGCTGCGGAGCGGACAGAATCCGCTCGACAGCCATTTTGTCCCAATCAATTTTAGGAGCAACCATTATTTACCTTTCGCACAGCTACAGACTTTTTCAAATGGAACGTCACCTTCAAGACGACCACAATGTGGACAGCGTTCTCCCTTGATGATGCCAGAGAATCCACATACTGGATCGCGGTCGACCGGGTGGTTTACTGAGCCGTAGCCAATACCACAGTCGTGCATCTTGCGAATTACAGCCTCAAAGGCGGCAATATTTTGGGATGGATCACCGTCAAGTTCAATATAAGTAATATGGCCAGCATTGCAAAGGTTGTGGTACGGTGCTTCAATTTCAATCTTATCGAAGGCTGAAATTGGATAATAGACTGGTACATGGAACGAGTTGGTGTAGAATTCCCTATCAGTTACGCCTTTAATCTTACCGAATTCTTTGCGGTCAATCTTAGTAAAGCGTCCTGCAATACCTTCAGCAGGAGTAGCAAGGAGTGAGAAATTCAATTTATATTTCTTACAGTATTCATCGCATTTTTCGCGCATATGGGAAATGATGTCGAGACCAAGTTCGCGGGAATCTTCATCTTCGCCATGGTGTTTACCAGTCATAGCAACTAAGGTCTCAGCTAAACCGATGAATCCGATTGAAAGAGTACCATGCTTAATTACATCACGAAGTGTATCGTTTGGCCCAAGCTTTTCAGAACCAAACCAGTTACCTTGCCCCATTAAGAACGGGAAGTTGCGAACGTGCTGATTGGCTTGGAATTCGAAACGATCGAGAAGTTCATCGCGAACAAGGTCCATTTTTTCGTCTAATTCATGATAGAAACCATCCCAGTCG
Source organism: uncultured Candidatus Saccharibacteria bacterium (assembly GCA_946530935.1). Classification (GTDB taxonomy): domain Bacteria; phylum Patescibacteriota; class Saccharimonadia; order Saccharimonadales; family Saccharimonadaceae; genus Nanosyncoccus. Next base: position 28,584 of record CAMNAJ010000006.1, read on the forward strand.
GCTTCTTTGCGTTCGCCAAGACAGATACCATGCTTGATACCAATTCTAACAATATTGACAGTGGTAAATGATAAATTACCACGTCCAGTAACAATGCCATCGGATTCCGGGAATACTGAAGCAAACACACGAGTACGGCAACCCATAGTTGCGATCTCTGTACGATAATCACCCTTTTTGTAATACTTCAAATTGTATGGCGCATCAATAAAGCAGAAGTTCGGGAAAAGTCTTTTAGCGGAAACCTCCATCGAACGCTTAAAAATGTCGTAGTTAGGATCTTCAGGATTGTAATTAATTCCCTCTTTCACTTTGAAAATCGAAATCGGGAAGATTGGTGTTTCACCTTTACCAAGACCGTTTTCGGTGGCTTGAAGAAGATCGAGTGACACAAGACGTCCAGCTGGAGTAGTATCGGTACCAAAGTTAATGGAAGTAAATGGCACTTGTGCACCAGCGCGTGAATGCATGGTGTTAAGGTTGTGTACAAAACCTTCCATCGCCTGGAGTGTTTCTCTTTCGACATCTTCATTAGATGCGTCAATTATCTCTTGTGGCCAATTTGCTTTGGCTAATTTCTTATCGTCACCGTATTCATAGCTGTCTTTAACATTTAAGTCGAGCTTTTTGCCTGTAAACTTATTATACTTATCAAGATTGCGTTTTAAAGCCTTGCGGAAAGATTTATTTACGCCCGGAGCCATTGCATAGTCAAAGTTAGGGATTGACTGACCACCGTGCTGCTCGTTTTGGTTGGCTTGAAGAAGAATAGCAGCAAGTGCACCATAAGAGCTAATTGAATTAGGGGTACGAAGATGGCCGTGACCAGTATTAAAACCACCATTTTCGAACAATACAAATGGATCTGATTGGCAGCAAGTAAGAGTACCGGTAGCATAAAAATCAAGATCATGAATATGAATATCACCATTATCATGGGCGGCTGCAATATCTGGACGAAGAAGAAGTGATTTAGCAAAAACTTTTGAACCTTCTGCGCCAAATTGGAGCATTTTACCCATAGCAGAGTTGCCATCGACATTAGCGTTCGAACGTTTAATATCAGAATCTTCTGAAGCATCAGCGTGTGAAATCGTACGATAAATCATCATAAGGTCAGATTTAGCAGTGCGGATTCTCGAACGTTCTTGACGGTAACGGATATAGGCCCTTGCAGTCTTTTTAAATGAAGACTCCATCAAAACTTCTTCTACAATATCCTGAATCTGCTCAACATTAGGGGTACGAGCGGTAATTTTTTCTTTTGCTCTTTGTACGACTTTTTCTGCGAGCGCTCTAGCACGATCTGATTTAAACTCCTCAGTAGCGAGACCGGCTTTAGAGATGGCGTCAACAATCTTTTCTGGGTCGAATTTGACGATTTTCCCATCCCTCTTAATGATTCTTTTGAACATGAAATATACCTCCTTAAATGTATTCCATTTGGTTCGTAAATTTTGTATATGACCTGCCGGGTGACTACTTTGTGGTAATGCTTTTGCAGTAACCCTACATTTAGCGTCTTGTAATAATGATATAACACTAAATATGGAAATTCAAGACTTTTATGCTAATTTTGTAAAAATTACAACAAGCAATCTATATAAAAAATTAAATCCGCTGCACGCTAAACGAATAAAAAAATAGCTTGTCAAAGTGACGCCCATTTGATGTAAAAATCCCCATTTTATACGATAAGGATTTTTGACACATTTCCCTGTTTTCGGGCCATTTTTGACACATCGGTCTCTTCGCGCCTTGATTTTATCAAGAAACCGTAGCAATGTCTATTGTTTTTGCAATGATTTTACATGAACGATTTTTGTATCCACCCTAAATCCGTCAATAGATAAGACTCCATATGTCGGGTCCGGGCATTCTCCAATGGCGCCCGGATTCATTATGTCCATCGCCATTGAAAAACCGGTATATGGTACATGCGTATGCCCGAACAGGACTACATTCGCTTCTGCGGTAAAAGCGCTGTCTACCAGCATGTCCAATGAATCCTTTACACCCATTGTATGTCCATGGCATATAAAGATCTTCTTTCTGCCACTTTTTATGACCATTTGAAGCCTTGCCGATGATGCAATATCGCAATTCCCGCGCACATTATGTATGGTGAGATCCGGATATTTCTTTCTAACATCCACAAGATCTAATTCACCGTCTCCAAGGAATATCAGCTCATCCGGTAACCTCTTCTGGAGCACGGCCAGCATATTGCCGCTGTAGCCGTGGGAATCTGAAAAGACATAGTAAACCATCGTCATCTCCTGCTTTCTACGTTAAAACAAAGCACGAGAATTGTATCATAATTATTGCACCCATACAAGCAGCATCTTGTTGGAGTATAATACAGTGCGGAAAATTGTATCGCCTTATACCAACCGGTACCATTTGTGAGAGACGGGAAAATAATTACTTTTTGTTGGTTGTCTCTCTCGAGTTCACTCACAAATCGCTTTATTTTGCGGTATTGTTCCTTCAAAGCAACCCGTTCAGCCGGTTCAATTTTTTGGTTCTCATTTCTACGTTTTAAAATATCCTGCATTTCTTGTTCAGAGAATACTTTCGAAGCATTTTTCGGATTATAGGCTTTTTCTGCCACCTTCTTCATTAACTCTGAAGCCGGAGCTTTCGGCTTCGGCTTCGGTTTTATCAGTTCGGAGAGAGGTAGGTTTTGCTGTTTCATTTTTATTATTCTTTAGGGCTTTTCCGCGCCCTTTGCGCTTTAGCTTAAGGGCGCTTTATTCCGGAGAGTCGAGTACGGGGAAGAAACATACGGAACGAAGGAAAAGGGAGTCACAAGCTACTTCAGTACGCACCGTATAGCGTTCCCGCTGTTGCGGTAGTAGCCATTGGCCGGATAGACAATCGACGTATAGAGGATCAGGCCGTACATACCCGCGTCATTGTACCTAGTAGAAGCCCAGTAGATGCCGTAAGACCCCTGATTCGCCGGAGCGGCATTGGTGAAGATGCCAGCGAGAGCGAAAGCAGCTCCGGAATTCTCAATTGATGCTCTCATAAGAGCGTTGGAGTTATACTCGGCATAAAGAGCCTGAAATTCTCCGGAGCTTCCGCCGGTTGGGAGACGCCATCCGGCAGGGCAAATATCGT
>CAMNAJ010000007.1 GCA_946530935.1 uncultured Candidatus Saccharibacteria bacterium
ATTATTTCCTCTTTCCTTCGTGGCGACTGCGCACGATCATTTTATTAGTTTTCTTATTATGACGAGTACGGTAACCAAGCGTGAGCTGACCCCAAGGCGTTCTTGGAGCTTTACCAGAACCATGGCGACCGCCGTCACCACCACCGTGTGGGTGATCCGTAGCGTTCATTACGACACCGCGTACAGTTGGGCGAATGCCTTTGCGGCGCTTACGGCCAGCTGCACCAATTTTAATGTTCTGATGCTGTAAGTTTGATACTGTACCAATCGAAGCTTCACAGGAAGCGAGAACTTTACGGACTTCGCCTGATGGCATTTTAAGAGTAGCATAGCCATTCTCTTTTGCCATGAGCTGAGCAGATGCACCAGCTGCGCGTACCATTTGAGCTCCTCTACCTGGAGTGAGTTCGATTGCATAAACGAATGTACCGACTGGAATGTTTTCAAGTGGTAAACGATTTGAATCTTCAACTTCTACGTCACCAGTCTTAAAAGTGGTACCTTTAGTCATCTTAGTATCAGCAAGTACATAATAATATGTACCGTTTTGATCTTTGACACGAGCGATACGAGCCGAACGATTTGGATCGTATTCAATTTCTTCTACCGTGAGAGTAAGATCTTTTGGTAGATTGTAGGTCATCAAGCGATAATGACGCTTAACACCACCACCACGATGGCGAACGGTGATACGACCTTGATTATTCTTACCCGCTTGCTGTTTCTTGGCTTTAAGAAGTGACTTCATCGGCTTTTTAGTCGTGATTTGGTCATAATCTTCTGTCGTCTTTTGGCGTTGAGCCGGAGTAATCGGGCGATATGCTTTAATAGCCATTATTTATTCTCCTTACCTGCATTCTTGTCAGCCTTCTTAGCTTCTTTTTCAGCTTTTTTGGCTTCCTTTGCGCTGGTTTTATTATCTTCTTTTTCCGGCTCATCAAATACACGAATTGAATTGCCTTCAGCTAAAGTTACATAAGCGAACTTCTTATCTTGGCGGTGAGTAATGCCCGGATAAGCGTGCTTACCCTTGCTAAATTTAGTTTTCTTACCGTCGCGAACCAAAGTGCGAACATCTGTAACTTTCACATTAAATTCTTTTTCAACCATCTTGGCAACTTCTTGTTTTGAAGTCCCGCGCTTTACGACAAATACGTAAGTGCGCTTAGTTTGCTCAAGATAGGTCTTTTCCGTAGCGCGTGGCTCAAGGATGTGAAGCTTGATATTGGTTTTATCGTCTGCCATTTTACTTCTCTCCCTTCAACCACTTTACGGTTGCTTTATATCCAGCATCACCGAATACAATTGCATCGGCGTTCATGATATCAAATACATTAAGATAAGTTGCACGAACAAGCTTTACGTTAGGAATATTGTTAGTCGAGCGAAGAACTTCTGGAGTTTTCTCTGCAACTACTGCAAGCACTAATTTATCTTCAAGCTTCATATCTTTCAAAACCTTTACTGCAGTCTTGGTCTTACCATCAAACTTTACAGTTGGCTCAAGCACAAAGATAGCCTTATCTTTGTTCTTAATAGAAAGAGCTTGTTTTACAGCTTGCTGCTTAGCCGAACGTGAGATCTTCTTAGTAAAGTTCTCTTCGCCAGTACGACCAAACGCTACACCACCATGGCGCCAAATTGGGTTACGGGTTGAACCAAAACGAGCTCTACCAGTACCTTTCTGCCTCCATGGCTTCTTACCACCACCGCGAACTTCACCACGCTTCAAAGTTTTTGCATGTGAAGAACGAGAATTAGCAAGATATGCATCATATGCAAGTTTTATAAGTTCATGATTTTCGACGGAAAGGCCGAATACATCTTTATCTAAAGTAGCCATATTACTCCTTTCCCTCCACCATTACTAAACCTTTTTTCGGGCCAGGCACAGCGCCTTTAAGACCGATTAAATTGTTAGCTGCATCAATGTATGCAACAACAAGATTTTTAACAGTGACGGTGTCGTGACCCATGCGGCCTGGCATTCTTTTGCCTTTAAAGACTTTTTGTGGGTACATCGAGCCAATAGAACCAACTTTACGAATATCACCCTTAAAACCATGGGTGTTACGTGATTCGTTAAAGTTCCAGCGCTTGACGGTACCAGCATAGCCTTTGCCTTTGCTCGTGCCAGTCACAGAAACTTTGTCACCAAGCTTGAAGCTCTCTACAGTAAGAGCATCACCAAGCTTAAGTCCTTCAGGGATTTCATCAACACGAAATTCCTTCAAAACTTTAGGATTAATATTTTCACCGGCCTTTTTTACGTGGCCAGCAACCGACTTGCTCAGATTCTTACCCTGACCATAACCCACCTGCACAGCGTTATAACCATCAGTTTCGATGGTTTTAATCTGAGTCACCGTGGCTGGGCCGGCTTGAAGAATAGTTACAGGAGTAACTACACCATCTTCACCGATGATCTGGGTCATACCAATTTTGGTGCCGAGAATGACTTGCATCCTTATCCTTTCCTTTATTTTTTTACACTATTAAAACTAGACTTTTAGGATGGTTTCCCCTGTTAAAAACACAGGAGACCTCGCCTTATGTCTAGATAACACATTCATTTTATCACATTTTTCAAGATAATACAAGAGGAAAATCGAATAATTTTCTCTATTTAGTATCCGCCAGAATCGTCGAAATATTTAATTTCATATTCTTCTGGATCATAGCCAAGACTACTTAGCTTTTTTATTGCCGATTCAAACTGTCCACCACTATAATCCACTACCGTTAAAACCAGTTCGTTTTTTTCATTAAATGCACCTCGAATTTCGTAATGAATTGCTCGCCTCGCGCCAAAATCAAAATCATCAACTTCTATGGGTAGCTCTTTAAATAGCGGATATTTTTCGATATTTTCTGCGTCAGTAGTCGTATCATACATACTTTTACAAAAAGAATCCGGATATTTACTTTGTGCTCTAGTCGGACAACGGATTAAAATAGCATCAGCAATTTCTTTTGTATCAGACCAAGATAACGCCACTATAAACGACTGCTTAAAACTATCGATATCAACTATAAAATCTGCCGTCGTAATCTCTTCTTCACTTTTTTCTAAATAAGTCCCTTTACGAATTGCGCCAGAAATAATGTCGTCTTCTTTCGCTTCATTATTTAGTACTAAGATATTTTTTAATTGTATTCCTAAGCCTTCCCGTAGTTCCGATGGTATTGACTCTGGGTACTCTTCCATCGCAACATATTTCATTGATTGAAAATGATCCATCAAACTCGAAAGAATTATCGAAACAATTACAATAATACCAGCCACAAATAAGCTTAAAATAATCAGTGTTCTTAAAGAATTTGGTTTGTTTTGTTTATAATATCCTTCCATTACAATCCTTTCAAAACACTATCGGTGTATGCATAAGTTGGCCCGTAAGCACTAGATGAATTTGTATAATCAGAAAGTTTATAGACCTGCGCACGCGGTCGATAACTTCTTCCTCCTCGTCCAGAGCCACAACTTGCTTCCCCGATAATTATTTGGTCCTTTGATTCATCGATACCTAGCACAATTCCAGTATGATTTGCCCAACCGCCTGCCGAACCACTCATTGGGCCAGAACTCATAATCGCATATAGTTTAGGTACTCTTCCACCATTTTTAAGTTGTGGATGCGAAGCCAAATTTTGTTTTACTGCTTGAGAACCCTGGATTAAAGCTACACCGCTCGGTCCTAAAGACGTATAGCGATTCAAAAACCATTTTGTAAAGGCCGAGCAGTTATTTAGTGATCCGCTTGGACAACCCACGTCCTCAATCGAAACACCCTGGAAAGTTACAGTACCATGCTGCATTTTGTCTGCCTCTTTTGCGTAGGCCTCCATAAACGATTGTGCCTGAGACGCATCCATCCCGCCACTCACCAACTTTCCTTCTCTTACGCCCGCATCTTCTTCAGCTTTAGTCTCAGTTTTTTTATTAATCACACAAGTAGTAAACTCTTCGCCGTCAAAATCGCCATCACCACCTCCGCCAGCAGCATTTCTTGCAGCATTTTCAAACCATTCTGGATGTTCTTCGGCTATTTCCGCTGATGATCGCCATCCTTCACTCTTTGAAACTCCTTCAATCATCGAAATCAGCGAACTTAGTTTTCCTACATAATTCGGGTCAGTAGCATAGCCGGCGTTTTTAATCGCTTGCGCATAAGCATACGGATTTGTAATTGTATCACCCTGAAAAACACCATGATTGCGATAAGTTGGTGTCACTGCAATGTTTTTATAATAACCTTCCCATCCAGCTTCCGGAGACGGATAAGAAAAAGCATTATCTGGGTTGCTATCAAATGCTCCTATGCCAAAAAAGTTATTTCTTTCTCGTGCAAAATACGAAGTACCAGACGCCGATTCCAAAATCCCCTGCGCCATCACAGTCTCCCAAGGAATACCATAATTTATACTATGCATCACAGCAATATCGTGGTATCTCTTAATAAAACCGAGCTGCGTACCATCCGGGTCTCCGCCCAAAACTCCGCCTTCTCCCATAGAACTAACACAGCTACCGTATGGATCGTAAAAAAGAATATTGTTATCCGCATAAATACCTAATTCTTCTTCGGTCATTTTGCTTTTTATAGCAAAGGCATTTGTAGAAATTGCCGCTAAACTAGCTATCGACAACGCTACAATAACGCTTCTACTCTTCGCTAACATAATTATTTTCCAAATAATTATCAATAAAACCGTCTATCTCACCGTCAAGCACCGCATCAGGATCAGTTTCTTCATAGCCGGTACGCGTATCTTTCACCAATTTATAAGGCTGCAACACATAATTTCTAATTTGTTGCCCCCAACCAGCAGACTCTCCCGCCCTTAATTTATCGATTGACTCTGCGTGTTGTTCAAGCTGCATCTGTACCAATTTACCACGAAGGATTTCCATCGCTTTTTCTTTATTCTGAAGTTGCGAACGTTCATTTTGAATCGCAACCACAGTGTTAGTCGGTAGGTGCGTAATACGAACCGCCGAGTTCGTCGTATTCACGCTCTGGCCACCATGTCCACCAGAGTGATATACATCAATCCGAAGGTCTTTTTCATCAATTTTTACGTCAGTATCCGCCTTTATAACTGGCAAAACCTCGACCAATGCGAAAGAGGTTTGCCGAAGATTGTTCGCGTTAAAGGGCGACAATCGCACCAATCTGTGCACTCCGTGCTCGGATTTTAGCAGACCATACGCATTAGTCCCATTAACCTCATAAACTGCAGTTTTTATGCCCGCTTCTTCGCCAGAAACCCGTTCTAAAGTCTGTACTTTAAAACCTTTTTTCTCAAAGAATCTTAGATACATTCGTTCTAAAATACTCGCCCAATCCATTGCTTCCGTTCCGCCTGCACCCGAAGTAATCCTAATAATTGCATCTTTATCGTCATATGGCCCATTAAAACGAAGCGCTTTTTTGAGCTCTTCAAAATCGTGTTCCATCGCCTCAACCTGGCCAGAAATTTCATCCTTTAAACTATCATCAGACATTTCAGTTAATTCTTTTAAATCCTCAATCTGTGTTTTTAAAAGTCGCCAAGGCTGAACCTCATCGCTAAGCTTTGATAATTCCTGGTTTTTATTCGTTGCCTCTTCAACGTTCCGCCAGATTTCCGGCTCTGCTACCTCTTTTTCAAGCACTGAAATCCGCTGTAATTTTTCGTCTATTTTTAATTTTTCATAAGCCACCAAAAAGACTTCTTCAAGATCAATAAGTCGCTTCGAGAGTTCTTGCATATCTTATATTATACCATTTAATGTTATAATAGAGGCATGGAAAAGCTTAATCTCACACCTGAATCTGAAAATTCAGCCGAAGATACTAGAAACAGAGACCAAAAACTTGGCGAAGCCGCTCTTGAAGAAAACTTTCGCGTTGAACGTGTAGCTACTTGGGCCGGTTATTACCACGATACCGAAAGAGCCTACAGAAGGCATAGAAAAGCAGCCCAAAGAATCGAATACGAAGACATCGTCGAATGGGAAGACCGTGCAACTATCTCTTTTAACAATATGAAATCTGCCGAAAAAAATGCTAGGTTTTCTTCTCGCTATGAACGCGACCGTGTTGAAAGAATCGGCACTCTAGACCCAGATGAATCGATTGAAGGCGATGCTGGTATATTCTACCTTCGTCGTCAACGTGCTTTAAATAAAGCCATCGAAGAATCTGATGATAAAAACAAAACTGCCGACCTCCAAGCCGGTGAAGAGCTATACCGTTTAGTCAATGAGCATCTCTATTATGAGCATGATTATGATACTAGAAGTATGGACCCTAGGTATTATCAATCCAAGCGTCGCGCTGCTCATAATGCACTAATTCATCATCTCAATTACATGAATTCCCTCGCGCGAAAATATAATGTTCGTCCATTTACTTTTCGCGATTTTGAAGACAACGATTTCCCGTATTCCGAAAAACTAGATGTCGGTGGTCACACTAACGCCCGTGCTGAATTCGATCGTTCCGCCGTCGAAGCGTATTGCAGAAATGCTTTTAGTTCGGCCTACGAAAAAGCCGAAAAAGACAATCACTAACAGAGTAAACTATTGACTTTTTTAAGCATATGTGCTATAATTAAGGTATCGTTCTGTCTTTTTTAGTAGGGGGTGGTAAATATGAACGAGAAAATTACCAAGCACTTCGATGCGGGAGAGTTTGTAAAGAGCCTGAAAAATGATTTTTTCCATGAGGAATTCATCAATAAACTCGGCCGCACTCCTGCATTTTCGAAGCTCCGTTCCGGAGGAGAGGACCGGATGACCGGATATGAATGGGGCGTTATCGAACGCGGATACAGAGATCTCGGCGTTCCCGATACCCTTTCTACCGACCAGATGGTTGCTCTTGCTTACGCACTTACGGCTCGCGCCGTCACTTCGAGTCACTTTTAGTGGCTCCTGGCCTGCTTTTATGCAGGCCTTTTTTCATAAAAAAGAGCAGCCCCCGAAGGGGCTAACTCTATCGTGTGAGGTGCCAGGACAAATCACTCGAATTGAATTCGAGTCGCATTTGCTCCCGACCAACCAGAACGTCGAAAATGTGAAGCGTAGCTTGCCCCGCGAAGTGAATGTGTGTGCGGAGTAGCTCTGTCACTTCGGTTTCCGTTTGTCCACGTCGCCTAAAAGTGAGAGGCTGGCATGGCGTCATTTCGTAGCCGAAAAGCGCCATCACTTCGACTTGTTCTGTTTTGTTGTTTTTGTTAAAGTTTTTCATAAAAGACTCCTTTAATTAGATTATTAGAGTCATTTATGTGAGCCTCTGTTTTATTGGCTCGTAGTAAAAGGGCAAAATGACAATACCCTAATACCTTAAACTTTTCTCTTAGCCAGTGACCGAAGTATAGCAAGAGACACTTCTATTTTACCATATTAGATACCGCTAAAAATGTGCTATAATTTGGTTTCTGGGAGTACGTTAAAAAGGAGGTGTTATACTTGCAAAAAGCAATTTCCGCAATCGACGATTTAAATCATCTAGGCAAAAGGTTAATCGTTTTCGAAAACGACGAAACTGACCCGCATAGACTTACCATCATTCAATTTCCAGAAAATCGTGGTACCGTCTTGTTTGAAGATAGACTCTATGATTGGTACGGTCGCGAAGTAATCGTTTCGGAAGAAATCAAGCGTATTGTGTCTCCGTTTGGTCATTACACAGACGGCAAAGACCTCTATCATTGCCACGATAACTTCATCGTCGAGCTAAAAACCGGTGAATACGCTATACCTGGTATCAAATACCGTCGGTTTGCCTATAGTGGCCCCGATTATTCAGGGCTAAAATATGCAATCACGGCAGGTGCATTCAATATGTTGCCTCATCTGGATCTTGAGGATGCGCCACGTTTTGAAGAAATCATACCAGATGCTCTCAGCGGTACTTGCTTTGAAGTTTTTAAACGATATCGAAATAGTTCGAGCTATGCCATTGGCAAAAACCCTTTCCTCACTAGAAGGTTGCAAGAAGACGTTAGTTGTATTGTCTGCGGCGATAGTGCTATAGATAATCACAAGCAATGGTTTTCGATTGCAAAAACTCGTGAGGAAATCCTTGAAACCAGCGAGAATAGTGTTGGTATGGTGGAAAGTCCCGAAGCCTATCTTAATATGGATATCTTTCGTGGTAACATTATCGTTTCCAAAAATGGCAACAAATTAACCGCAAACTTCCCTATTAAGCATTATTCAGACCAAACCATTCGCGCCTCCACCGACAGAGAAGTCCTTTCTCACATGCGAGATAATGGCTTCTGGTGGTACCTTGATCAGTAGTTCTCCCAGAATTCCCCGCTAAAAGCGGGGATTTTTATATCCATTAAATTTGAAAAGTCTATGCTTTTATGGTAAAATAATAAAATGATTTGGAACGATTTAAAGAGTCCATTTTTAATTCTGGCACCCATGGAGGGTGTGACCGATGTCATCTTTAGGCAGGTTATAGCTAGTGCCGGTCGCCCAGATTTATTTTTCACGGAATTCACCAATGTATCTAGTTATGCTTCAGAAAAAGGTCGCGAAAATGCCCTTGAACGCCTCGAAATTGCTCCAACCGACTCCCCAATAATCGCTCAAATCTGGGGCAAAAACCCAGAACATTTCGCTAAAACCTGTGCTGCTTTAGAAGACCTTGGCTTTTCTGGTGTCGATCTTAATTTTGGCTGTCCAGACAAGCACGTTAATAAAGCCGGAGGAGGCGCAGCCATGATAAAAACGCCTGAACTTGCCGTTGAATGTTTTAGAAATGCCAAAAAGTCCACCAACTTACCGGTTTCTATTAAAACCCGTCTCGGCTGGGCTAAGGTTGAAGAGTATCAAAATTGGCTTTCTACTCTATTAAATGAACATCCAGCTGCACTCACGGTCCATCTTCGTACTAAAAAAGAAATGAGTAAAGTTGCCGCGCATTACGAATTAATTCCAGAAATTATTAATCTTCGAAATAAAATTAGCCCAGAAACAAAACTAATTATTAATGGTGACATAAAAGATAAGACCGCCGCCTTTAATCTTCACAAAACTTACCCAGAAATCGATGGTTTCATGATTGGCCGTGGAGTTTTTCAAAATCCATATTGTTTTACTGAACATACCCCAACAAGAGAAGAACTAATGAATCTTTTAAAGCTACATCTGGACTTATTCGAGCAAGAATCAAAAAAACATTATGTCTCTTATGAGCCACTAAAACACTTCTTTAAAATGTACATCAATAACTTCCCTGGCGCATCAGATATCCGCGCTAAGTTAATGGAAACCCACTCTGTTACTGAAGCGCGTGCTATAATAGAGTCATGAAAATTGCATTATTAGGATACGGAAAAGAAGGCAAAGCTGCCGAAGAATATTTTAGTAAAAAGGGTGCAACCTTCGATGTTTTTGAAAACTTCACCTTTGATGAAATTTCAAAAAAAGATTATTCATCCTATGATATGATTCTCCGTAGTCCCTCTGTCCCTCCAATTCCGAACCAAGAGAAATTAACCAGCTTGACCAAATACTTCTTCGATCATTGTCCTTGCCCAATTATCGGCGTTACTGCCACTAAAGGTAAAGGCACAACCTGTTCCTTTATTAAGTCGCTACTTGAAGCCTTAAATGAAGATGCCTATTTAGTCGGCAATATCGGTACGCCAGCCATCGAAATATTAGATCGTCTCAAAGAGACATCAGTGGTAGTCTACGAGATGTCCAGTTTTCAGCTTTGGGATCTTGAGAAATCACCCCATATTGCCGTCGTTGGTACCATCGAGCCGGATCATCTTAATGTGCATAAGGATTTCGAAGATTACGTCTCGGCTAAAGCCAATATTTGCCGGCATCAAATAAAAGACGATTATCTAATCTATTATTCAAAGAATAAAGATTCAAAATGGATTGCCGATACATCTAGTGCTAAAAAGATTACTTATCCATTTGAATTACCAGAAGACGTATTAAATGCAGTCGTTATTCCAGGTAACCATAATAAAGAAAACGCCATGGCCGCTATCGCCGCTGTAGCATGCTACAAAAATATATCACCAGACGAATTTATAAAAAACAATAAAGCTGACATTATCGCTGGACTTCAAAACTTCAAAGGTTTACCACATCGTTTAGAATTTGTTCGCGAACTAAACGGCGTAAAGTATTATGACGATAATTTTTCAACTAATCCGGCTTCGACCCGTGTTGCAATTAACGCTTTTCCAGACAATAATGTTGTTGCTATTATTGGCGGTCGCGACAAGACTGGTAATGAGGACCTTCCAGAAATTTATGAGGTTATCTCTGCCAAAAACGTTAAAAAGGTTATTCTGATGGGCGAATCAGGTCATGAACTAGCAAAAAGATATAGCGATGACCGCTTTATAGTTGTAGAGTCACTAAAAGACGCCATAGATACCGCAAAGAAAGAAGCCGAAAAACTGGCCAGCGCCATCGTTTTGATGTCCCCCTCCGCAGCCAGTTTTGATATGTTTAATAATGTTTACGATCGTGGTGATCAGTATCAAGCTTTATTGACGAAAAGCCTCTCTTAATTCATCTATCGTAACTGTATCATCTTTTTCTTCGACTGGCGAAACCGTCGTATCAGTGGTCTCTAGTTCTTCCTTTTCCCCATCACTAGAACCGCCGCTTACGCCTCCGTTATCGCCGTTATCTTTCTTTTTTCCAAGCTTTTTGCAAAGAAGAACGATTAAACCAAGTAGAATTATTGCGCCCTCAACCGCTGCAATAATCATAAATAGCGGTGAGCATTCTTTTTCTTCGCATTTTTGGCAAGTTTCACAAACCGGACAAGTATATTCTGCCCTTGTAACCTCAATAATGTAGTCTTTTCTGGTACCATTTTCGGCAACCACAGTGATTACATATTTATTAAGACCTTCCTTAACCTTTTGTTTCCCAATTGCGCCGGAAACTTTGGCATTACTATCTTCTGCCTCGATCTTAATCTCAATCTCATCAATGTCCGAATCTACTGTTGTTTTGTATTTACCGTCCTCGAGCTTTATGTTATTGTCTCCGATTTTAACGGATTTAATATTAGTATTGTCGCTCTTAGGAGTTGGTTCTGGAGTTGGTGTCGGAGTTGGTGTCGGGGTTGGAGTTGGCGTCGGAGTTGGAGTTGGTGTCGGAGTTGGTGTCGGCGCAGGGTTTGTCACCTTCACCACAACGAGAATAGTTGACCCAGTTACACTAGTATAATCATAGGCAGTCACATCTGTAGCAGTTACCGAAAATGCAGTTTCACCGACAGCTACACCAGTTACAGTAACTTTCTCAGACACCTTCCCTTCGCTATCTAAAAACATGGAAGTTTTATCTACGGTTGCAACAGCCGAATTACCCGAAGAAACATCTATGCGTCCAGCGGCGCTCTCTACCGAAACCGTAAAGCTTTTTGACTTCCCAGCTTCAATAGTCATATTAACGGTATTGCTTTGATTATTAACTTTTATAGATCCATACGCATAAACGGAGTTCGATGGAACTATAAACAGAAATGAAAGAAGGAAAGCCGCAAGAAAAGCGCTAAACTTCTTTAGACTTCCCATATATTACCCCCGTGCATGATATAATTTCTGACCTTAATGTAATCAAGTGATGTTACATTGGTATCTTTATTAATATCAGCAGCATAGAAAACAGCAGAACCAGCTTCAATCACATCAGTCTCCATAATATGATTCTTAATTCTGATGTAATCGGCCGAGTTAATCGTACCATCACCATACGCATCACCAAGAATTGAAACCGTATAGTCATAGTTTACGCCAGCAATCGTAGCTCTCACTATATCACCAGTCGAAAGCGTATTAGTCTCAAGCTCGTTCATTTCGGAATCGTAGTGAGTAAGGACCACTGTCGCAGCACCAGCATTAATCCTGTCTTCAATATCCGTGAGATCGCCGGCACGAAGAGCCATAATATTACCTGGCTTCAAAGTTAATACCTCGTCTTCTTCCACCACTGGACCAACTGTCACGGTAATCGTATAGGTATTTGTAGAAAGATCGTCCTCGTCAAACGTTGTGGCATCGGTAACAGTCACGGTAATCGTTGCAGTACCAGCACCCTCACCAGTTACAGTAATATCGGCGGAACCTTGGTTCTCTAGACCAGAATCTAGAAAGATACGGTTCGTCGATACAGAAGCAATATTATCATCACTAGAGGTAATATCAACACGACCGGCTGCATTTGTAGCTGCAATCGTAAACACTGCAGTGTCTTCGATGGCGATATTTAGAGTGTTCGTAGAAACTCCAATACTACCTGCAGCAAGGGCAATCAAGTTTGGTAGTGCCACAAAAGTAGCAACTATTGCAATCGCCGCTCCTGTAATTATTGTTAATAGTTTTTTCATATATTACCTCCGTTCATAATATACTTTCTTACTTTTATATAGTCTAATGATGAAATGTTCTCATCCTGGTTTAAATCTGCGGCTATGTAGCCTGGCGACGATCCCGTCAAAACATCAGTTTCCATAATATGATTTCTAATCTTAATATAATCAAAAGAGGTAACCTCTCCGTCACCGTTCACATCACCAATTACAACCATCGTATAATCATAATACCAAGTCTCATCCACGGCCATTC
Source organism: uncultured Candidatus Saccharibacteria bacterium (assembly GCA_946530935.1). GTDB lineage: Bacteria > Patescibacteriota > Saccharimonadia > Saccharimonadales > Saccharimonadaceae > Nanosyncoccus. Next base: position 12,616 of record CAMNAJ010000007.1, read on the forward strand.
TCACAACGTCACCGGTCTTGATTGTATTATTAGCCTCAATATTACCCTCATCGTCGAAATGCGTATACGTAACCGCTGCACCGTTAGACATTGATAATCTAGATGTCACATCCGAGAACACTCCTTCATTCATTATTAGTATCCCATCAGAGTACTCAGTAATCGTCCCATCGTTTTCGTCCACCACCGCACCTACTACAGTAATCGCGATATCGCGTTCGTTATTATCATATTGAAGGTGGACATTCACGGTTGCGGAACCAGGCTTCAAGCCTGTAATCTTAATATCTTCTGGATATAGATTGTTGTCAGCATTCTTTTCGTCAATCATTTCAATCGCACCGTCAGTATTGCTAGTAACCTCATAGGTAACCCTCGCCGCATCCATCCTTGGCGTAATGTAGTCCATTAATGATACCATCTCGCCTTTTTTCACAGTAATACTAGTTTCAATGGTTGAATATTCAAACATTGAGTTTGCTGAAACGTTTTTAAGAAGCGGTATTCTCTTTACACCATCAATGGTAGACTGCGTCCATGCCCTATTAAACGCCATTGTAGGAGTATACGTAACGGCATCGACTATTTCATTATCATAATACCTACCACGTTTAATTAGCGCCGAAGAGAAATAATTAGAAAGGCTAATATTCGTATTATCTTCTTTACCAACGATCGGATTGTGGTATTCAGTATAATCGCCCTGCGAATCTGCCTTTGCGGTGATCGTACCGGTATTCTGAGTTTGTTTAACGACTAACCCACCATAAGGCCCCACACTACCAAACATACCGGTTGACAATTGACCAGAAACATCCGCCGAAGAATAAACATCTGTCACACCAATCGTGCTCGCGTTTTCACCGAAAGTAGTCTTACCGACCACCGCACCAGCATTGCCTCCGGTTGATTCTATGGTGCCACCATATATATATATGTTCTTAATATCCACCGATGAACTATCCGGAACATGCAAACATCCGATAACGCCAGCACTACCGGAATTCCTAATAATCGGATTAACGAGAGTCATTGACCCGACCGGAACGTAGTTACTGCCAAGTGCGCCTTCAACATAGCCAAACATACCGGCACATTCGCTATCCGAATTTACATTGAGGCCAGTAATCTTATACCCATTACCATTAAATGTACCAGTAAATGGAGCGTCGATAGTACCAATTGGAGTAAATGGCTTTGTCAGTTCAATATCATTACCCATCTGGAAAATCGCGTCTGGGTATGCACGTACTGCGCTAAATTCGCTTTCTTGCGTAATTAGATACGGATCATCATAAGTACCTGAACCACCACCCACAGTAATACCGGCCACCGTAATCGATGATTCACTACAATAACTTTGATAACAAATTTTCAGCGTGAAATCGCCAGCGCCAATATTAGTATTAACCTTCACGTACGCGTTAATTGCATTCGCACCAACTTTATTATAAGTAACCGTTAAATTCCCGCTCGTAATATCCGTTGCGCCGTCGTACAGATAATAAGTCGGCAAAGCATTCGACGGAATATTCTTCGTATTAGTGAAAATTGTAAGATCATGCGTAGAGTCTAGAGGGATTAGACCAATATTAATGTCAACATTCTCGGTACTAAACCTCGGTGTATCATCAACATTTGAAGTAAACACTTGTACACCACCCAGAATCATCGCTTTACTATTAAGGTTCTGCACTGCCACCGTGAATGAATCGGTGTCTAATGTAATGTCTTGATCTGAAACATCAATTGTGTGAACGCCCGGCCATAACACTATCCCCTCAAACACCGTGCGCGTAGTATTTCCATCGTTTACCGTAACTCTATAGTTACCATTGTATGAATATGGCAAGAACTTAATTAATTCAAGTTTCTCGGCGCCAGCAACTTTTCTTTCCACTGTGATCTCGTCTTTTAGACCGCTCATACCGGAAAAATGATACCAGTGATTCAAGTGATAGTTGTTATCCCAAACCCTTTCACTCATCGGCGTCATATCAGTAGTAAAGTTAATCTGCATATTTGATCTCGATGAATCGTAGGCGATATAAATATAATCCTGGCCATCACTTCTGACACCCCAAGAGTTACGGATAATCCAAACGCCGGTACCAGTAACCAATGTTCCTTGATTACACCCGCCATTAAAGTTAGTCGCGGTGTGTGTAGAGCCGACTCTACAAAAACTGTACGAAAGGTTATCGTTCCAACCAATGATCTGCATTGAGTGGGCACCAAAGTTGCTATCACCAGCACAGGAGCTCTCATCGTAAATCAATCTACTATTATTAAAGGCGGAGCTACAAGAACCGCTTGGCGAACCGGTCGAAACCTCCGCACCGCCATAGCGCATAATGCCGCTCTTAGCATATTTAATATAGTCATTATGTGGAAGTGCAGACTTTGGAAGCATCACGCCACGGTTCAATTCATAAAGCGAATTGTCATAATTAAAGATGTCCGCCATTTCCTTCAGGGAAGTATCGGTCGTATTGTACGTCATATACGAATTATCAACAAAAGCCAAACCATTTGCCGCCATCAGCGATGCCATGTAATAATTACCACCTTTTGTTAGTAATCGTGAACCATCAGTGTTTACATAGTTATTAAGACCATTTGTACTAGTTGCATAATCAAGTTGTCTGACTGAAAACTTCTGAGTCGTATTAGCGTTATACGGCGCATTATTAGTCACCATTAAATAACTTTCTGCCTGTTCATTGAAGGCAAAATCCCAACAAAGGCCAAATGAGCCCTGGTTATTAAGTGGCGTAATATAGCTGCTACCATTCACGTCACGAAGATCATAAGTCGCCGGGAATGTGTCATCTTTGCTAATATAATCATTGGCTCCAGAAACATTCATCGATTCATCGCCACGATTCCGGTTCTTCGTTTGTGGTTCAAGTTCAGATTCATCAATTTCAGCGATAAGATATGCCATCGGAATCACATCAAGTTCTTGCTTTTCTTCGTCGCTCATCTCAAGATACTTGACGTATTCTGGATTCAAGTATAGATTCCCAGCTTGGCGGTTCTTTTCGGTTGGAAAAACATAACCGGACCTTTCGTAGTTATCACGCACAAATTGTTTAGCTACCTCCGGAAGATAGTTATAAGCATCCGTTTGTAGAATCAGTTCAATCTCGCTTAATGCACTAGTTTTTAAGGAAGTCAAAAAAGTGGCGCAAAAAAACATCGCCACAATCATAAACATATAACTAGTTCTGCATTTTGACCTAAGCATTACCTTAATTATATATTTAATCTTAAAAAAATCAAGAAAAAGCTTATGTTTTTTAGAAATTCAAATGAGTTTCAAGACCAGAAATCACGGCTTTTTCAACCGAAGAAACGGTCGCAAAACCTTTAACGCCCGAACCAGCAAATTCACGTGCTAGTTCAATCATTTTCGTACGATCAATTCCGCGAATCAAATTTGGCATATCGTCATATTTTTCTATCGATTCATTAGTGAAATAGTTTTCAGCATAATAATCTGCAATTTGACCGACCGTCTGTGCACCCATCTGAAAACGACCAAGCGCATAACTTCTAGCCGCTTCAAAATCCGCATCCGATATCTCACCATTTAAGGCTTTCGTCATTTCAGTCTGAATTAAAAGAAACAATTCTTCAGCATTTTCAATGTTAACTTCACCGTCAAAATCCCAATAAGAACTATTTGCATTACTTGCTATTGAACTTCCCATGCCATAAACCAATCCACGCTTTCTGGCCGTTCCGAAAATCTTTGAATTCATCGTTCCGTTTAAAATGTGATTTAAACAATTCATGGCAAACACTTCATTTGGTTCTAAATGTCTTGGCGTTACTAGAGAAAAACCGAATGTAATATTCGAAGCATCCTTACGGCGAATAGAAACTGCCTCAGACGAATGCAGGTCTGAACGTGGAATTTCAAATTTTTCACCCTCTTTTAATCCCCACTCTTCAAGCGCATGAATAATTTTATGCTTTCTACCATGAATCTTACCAGCAATAATAAATAGCATATTTTTTGCGGTGTGTGTACGACGGTAATGTTCGCGGATATCTTTTAATTCAATGTTTTGAATAGTTTTTAATCTTTCTGGTAAATCTAAAATATCTTCGCCCACAGCCTGTTGTACACGTGGCCATAGTAAACGATAGTAGTCATTCATGTATCCTGTAAGCTCCGATCTAATATTGCTCTTTTCGGATTTTAATTCTTCTTCATTGAACCTCGGCTCACAAATCGAAACACGCTGAAGTTCCATAATACGGTCCCATTCAAAATCTGCGCATTCTGTTTCATAACAAACAGAAATATCAGAAGTCCATGCATTATGATATGCACCATTTTTCGTAAATTCAGCTTCGAATGCTTGCTCATCTTTGAATTTTGAGTTTGCACCAAATGCTAAATGTTCTACTACATGTGGAATTTCATAAACATCATGGCTTTTAGCATACATCATGCCCGCACGAAATTGAATTCTTGTGGACATCACTGATGCACCAGGAATATCTATTAATAATCCTTTAGCACCATTCTTAAGTGTTATTTCTTCAACTGAATGCTTCATAAAGCCTATTTACGTCTTTTAGACTTAGCTTTCTTCTTGGCGCTAGATTTTTTCTTTTTTACTGGAGCTTTAGACTTTCCAGTTGCGCCAGGAGTTTTCTTCTTAAACTCAGAATCAAGATTCTTTTCACCCTTCGAAATTTCATTTACGCCACGTTCAGTTTGGCGACCAGCCATCTTAGTGAGCTCAGATTCATATTCTTCGCCATCCGTCACATTATCGGCTCTAGCCTCAGCTGGAGTAATTGAAAGAAGAATCTTTAATACTTCTTCACGTAAATTCCTTTGTAAACCATCGAAGAGTTTTTGCGACTCCGAACGGTATTCTACCAAAGGATCACGTTGACCAACTGAACGCCAATGAATGCCTTCACGTAGATGTTGCATGTTTTCTAGATGTTGCATCCATAAAGTATCGAGCACCTTTAAGTATACTTCACGCTCAATCTTTCGCATTGTATCAGCGGTAAATTCTTCTTCTTTTAATTTATAAGCTTGTTCAACCGCTTCAAGTGCTAATTTCTCACGGTCCTTTTCTTTTCGCTTCAAACCAATTTCGTGAATCAAATCATCATCAAAATCAAATACGGCCTTAAATTCTTCATCAAAGTTCTTATTAACACGTGATGAAAATTCTGTAAGCATTTTTACTTCGTCTACCATCAAGCGATGAATTTCTTTGTAAATATCTTCGCCCTCAAGAATCTTACGACGAATCATATAAACAACTTTACGATGGCGGTTAATCACGTTATCATATTGCACGACGTTTTTACGAGAATCGAAGTTGAACCCTTCAATACGTTTCTGAGCTGCTTCCAAAGTCTTTGAGATGGTACGAGTTTGGATTGGCGTATCTTCATCTACGCCAAGTCGTGTCAAAAGCATCTTTACGCGATCGCCCTGGAAAATACGCATCAAATCATCTTCACATGATACAAAGAATTGTGTAGTGCCTGGATCACCCTGACGTCCACCACGACCACGAAGCTGGTTATCGACTCGGCGTGAATCGTGACGTGCTGAGCCAATCACTACTAAACCACCAAGTTCTTTTACACCTTCACCGAGCTTAATATCCGTACCACGACCAGCCATGTTAGTCGCAAGTGTAATTGCTCCCTTTTCACCAGCTTTAGCAATAATTGCAGCTTCACGCTCGTTGTTCTTTGCATTCAAAATCTCATATGGAATGCCTTCTGCATCAAGATATCTTGCGATTTCTTCGTTGTTTGCAATCGAATCTGAGCCAACTAGCACTGGTTGTCCTCTTTCGTGATATTTCTTCACCTCTGCAGCAATCGCGCGAAGTTTACCAGCTTTAGTTTTGTAAATAAGATCATCCTTATCAACACGAATAATTGGTTTATTAGGTGGAATTTGAATCACATCAAGTGCATAAATCTGTTGGAATTCTTCTGCCTCAGTGAATGCCGTACCAGTCATACCGGAAAGCTTCTTATAAAGTCTAAAGAAATTCTGGAACGAAATAGTTGCGAGCGTCATTGATTCTTGTTTTACAACTACTCCTTCTTTAGCCTCAATTGCCTGATGTAAACCTTCATTATAACGACGACCTTGCATTAAACGACCAGTATGTTCATCGACGATAATTACTTCGCCAGAGTTTGTGACTACATAATCCTTATCACGCTTAAAAATCACTTCTGCGCGAATTGCTTGTTCCAAATGATAAACTAGGCGCGTGTTTTTAGTAGAATAAAGATTGTCTACACCAAGAATCTTCTGGACTTTATCAATACCAGCATCGGTAAGCGTTACTGAACGACGCTTTTCATCAAATACATAGTCTTCCGGAGTAAGGCGACTAGCAACTTTTGCAAATTGATAATATGATTCAGGATTATCGCCAGCTGGAGCAGAAATAATAAGTGGCGTTCTTGCTTCATCAATTAGAATTGAGTCCACCTCATCCACAATTGCAAAATTAAGTTCGCGCTGACGAAGATATTGCACTTCAGATGCCATATTATCGCGAAGATAATCGAAGCCAAATTCATTATTAGTACCATAGGTAATATCAGCGTTATAAGCCTCTTTTCTGGTAGCCGGGCGAAGATGGCGGAATCTTTCATCGTCATGCTCTTCATTCTCATATTCTTTATCGTAAATAAATGAAGCCTCATTAATAATTACGCCTACTGAAATACCGAGAAAATCATATACTGGACCGTTCCAACCGGCATCACGTTGCGCAAGGTAATCATTGACCGTGACGATATGTACGCCACGACCCGTCAATGCGTTAAGATAAGCTGGGAGCATTGCTACAAGAGTCTTACCTTCACCGGTCTTCATTTCGGCTACATTGCCTTCATGGAGCACCATACCACCAATTAGCTGTACATCATATGGGCGAAGTCCAAGAATACGCTTGGATGCTTCTCTGGCTACAGCGAAAGCTTCTGGCAAAATCTCATTAAGGATCTTAGTATCATCAGTCTCAACGTGCTTCTTGGATTTTTTAGCCTTTTTCTTTGTCTTATCAGATTCTTTTTCAGTCTTAGCAACTTTTAAGGCTTTTTCAATTTTACTCTTAAAAACATCTGTCTGAGCAGCAAGCTGCTTATCTGACATCTTTTCATATTTTTCTTCAAGCTTGTTAATCTCTTGCGCACGTTTCCAATATCTTTTCAGGATTTTCTTCTGTGCATCGCCAAAAACGCCCTGCAAAAATTTAGTGAGAGCGGTTTTATCGGCCAATTTATCAGTAGGCTTCTTCTCTTTCTTCGCCATGTTTACTCCAATCTTCTCTTTATTTTAGCACACTAGTGCCTCTTAATAAAGAGATTTTTAAGGCTTCTTTTTTGGCGATGTGGTTGTACCTCAAGTTTATAACGACGAATTTGTCCAGTGAGTTTCGCTTCAACTAAATCAACGCCAGCAAACACGTTTGAGCACTCGTCTTTTGCGGCTACAACTTTGCCACCAGGAATGTCCATCGCTACAGAGATTTCATATTTATCACTTTTGTTCTTGCCACCAATTTCGGTAACAATCACCTTTGTGACAACATCTTTTTTAGAGCCACGTGGTAAATAGCGATCCAACTTACCAATTCTTTTCTCAACATATTTACGAAAGCCTTCTTCGACCTTATAGCCATTGTTGCCAGTGACTTCAATTTTTTCAATCATTTAGATTTCCTCCTTATTGTTTAGATATGGCCGGAGAACCTCAGGCACTTTAAGTTTCCCACCTTCAGTTGCATAATTTTCAAGCAGTACCACAAGTGCTCTAGCTAGAGGTATTGCAGTACCGTTCAAAGTATGCACAAATTCAATCGTTCCGTCTTTGCGACGAACTCTACAGTTTACAGCTCTAGCTTGAAAATCAGTACAGTTAGAGCAGCTCGTAATTTCCTGATACTTCTTATTTACAGGAGACCAGTATTCCATATCGTATTTCTTAGCTGCCGGAGCGCCCAAATCACCAGCCGCAATATTAATTACATGATAAGGAATGCCAAGTCCTTGCCAAATATCCTCTTCAATCGCCAAAATTTTCTCATGAATTTCTTTAGATTGTTCTGGTAAACAAAATGCATACATCTCAAGCTTGTTAAATTGATGTACACGGAAAAGACCACGTGTATACTTACCATAGGTGCCAGCTTCTTTTCTAAAACATGGCGAATATCCTGCATAAAATAGCGGCAATTTATCTTCATCAATAATTTCGTCCATATGATAACCGGTAAGCGACATCTCAGCTGTAGCAATCAAAGCAAGATCTTCACCTTCGATATAATATTCATCAGATTGATCGGAAGTTCTTGGATTAAAACCGCAACCTTCAAGCACTCTTGATGAAACCATGTCAGGAACAGTCATAAAAGTAAAGCCGTGTTCTAGAACCTTTGATAGGCCATACTGGAGAAGTGCATTCTCAAGAAGCGCCATTTCGCCTTTAAGATAATAGAATTTTGCACCAGCAACCTTCGCACCGCGCTCAAAATCAACCCAGTCACGGCTTACAGCATAGTCAAGGTGATCTACGCCAGTCTCATGATGCTTGCCCCAAGTTTTAACTTCCTTCGAACATTCTTCGCCACCTAGCGGAACGTCATCAAAGATAATATTTGGCACTGTCTTAAGTAAAGCATTTAGCTTTTTCTCGGCATCAGTTAATTCTTCTTCGAGTTCAGCAAGCTCGGCTTTAACTTTTTTACCTTCTTCAATTAACTCAGGCGCTGGTTTACCACCCTTCATCTTGCCAGCAATATCGTTGCGCTTTTTTCGAAGCGCCTCCACGCGCGAAAGAATAGATTTTCGTTCATCATCCAGTCGCACGACATCGTCTATATTGATTTTATAGCCTTTTTCTTTGGTGGACTTTTTCACCAAATCGAGATTGTCTCTGATAAACTTCACATCTAACATATTAAAAACTATTATAACACTAAATGTATTTTTTTGTTACTTTAGCTTGCGCCAAAGGTTGAAATAATCACCGAGATGAAGATCAGCAGGACGCGCATCGACACTAAGCTGAAGCTCATTAAAAATAGCCGCAAGCTTTTCTTTTGAAGTGAGCATTGACAAATTATGAATAACTTTTTTTCTTGGCGCCGAAAAAGCTACGCTTATAACTTTAAAAATGTCGTCTGGGAAAATCGGACCAGAAGTATGTGGCGCAAGCACAATTACACGGCTATCAACTTTTGGTGGTGGTGTAAATTCTGCTTTTTTAACTACTGGACCAAGCGCTACACTGGCACGGTTTTTCACAAATAGCGAAAGCATTGATTCTTTTTCGTTAGCAATTCTTTCGGCAACTTCTTTTTGAACCAAAAGCACAATCTTAGTTGGAACGTTTTTTGTAGTTAATAGTTTCTCAATGATTGGACTAGTAATATAGTATGGGATATTTCCGGCCACAGCATATCGCTCTTCAATTGAATCGAAATCAAATTTTAAGATATCTTTATTTACCACTTCAAGGTTTTTACCCGGAAATGACTTAGGTAAATTAGTCGCCAAATGATTATCATATTCAACGGCTACTACTTTATGAAAATTTCTCAATAAACTAGAAGTCAAAGTACCTAAACCTGGGCCAATTTCAAGCACCAATGTTACATCATCCGATGTGCGTGCTAGCTCTGCAATTTCATCAAGAACTGCTCGATTATTTAACCAATGTTGACCTAGTTGTTTGTTGTTTTTCATTTTTATACTCCGTCACGACGAGTCCAATCCGTCGCAATATCAAATTGTTCAGGGTTCGTTACTGCAAACGAACCAGTATCGTAAACTTTTCCAAGACCAAGGCTTGTTTCTACCACCGTACAACGTGGATAATAATTAAGATTTGCTGCAACAAGAACATATCCATCAGCATCGACTTTCACGCCATCCGAACGTACGCCATAATAATTTTTCACACCACATTCACGTGCTGCAATTCGCATTACTCCGCTCATATTAAGATCATAATAAGTTTCTTGTCTTTCAACTACTCGACCATTTGGCTTCGTAACCGTATAACGGTTCCTACCCTTTGATCTCGTTAATGGCGATTGTTCAATTGAACTAGCACCGACCGCCACAATACGAGGAACTGGTTCTTTTTTCACATCTTCAAAAACTAATTTTCTCTCGACTTCCTTTCCATCAACGTAAAATACCTTATAAGTTTTAACCTTTATCCCAACTTCACCGAGCTGTCGAACTTCTTCTTTCCCCGGAGCAACATTAAAATCTTTAATCCTCTGCTCTGAATAAGGTATTTCCACTTCTTCAGTTATAGTCGAGCCACCGTTTCTGATTACGTCATATACTTCAACCATACCCAGTTCTAGAAATAGCGTATTCGTGGCTGGACGAACTTCGTCACCATCATAAACCTCTAATCCAGCATTTCTTGCAATGGTTTTTAAATCATAGCTAGCCGTCATGACATAAATATCTTTTTTACCATCTCTAACCACGGCCGGTCTAGCGCGATGAATATTAATGAAATAATTATCCGCGTCAACAGTAGTCTCTAGAGAAGGTTCGACTATATCGCCTTGGTTTAGTTTTATGCCAGACTTATTAATAACGTCTGCGACCGTAGCAGAATGAGTTTTTACGGTTAATTTATCAGAACCATCAAAAATATTCACAAAATATTCAGTCAAGGCAGAAACAGGGCCGTCCTCGCTTTCGGCGTAAGTTGTTTTAGAAATAACAGAGACAATACAACTAATTAATAGAAATACTAAACTTACAACTAACAAAACAAGGGACTGTTCGAATTTGTTTGAAAGTCTCATATGTCTATTATACCACATAACCATAATAAAAACCCGAGAAACCGGGTTTTCAATAATTTCTAGGTGGAAAACAATTTAGCCAAACTAACTCAACGCTCTCCACCCAATAAAACGTGATTCCAGCTTCTCTCAACGTATGATCAGCTTGAATCTACCTTCATTTTAGCATAGACAATATACATGTCAATATTGATTTTCAAGATTTTTAATGTTCTAATATCATAAGCACTTTTACCAGAAAAACAGAGGTAGAAGCCAAAAAACCGAACACTTTTTGCTTGACAATCCAAAAATATATTTTATTTAATTTTTAATAATTTTTGCCTCAAAAAGCACAGTTGGCACTGCTGGCGGTGGAGTAAAATCAGTTGGTTTTAACGGAAAACGAATTTTCGTATTATAATTTTGTATTAGTTTTAGTCCTAACTGCGAAGTATAATGTCGGTCAGTATTAATTAGTTTTAAAGCCATTTGTTTTTGTAAAATCAAATAAAATGATTCTGGCGGATTGTCAGACTCAATTAATTTATGAATAATTGCCGAACTAAGATGAAACGGCGGATTAGAAAACACCTTATAAGGCCCTTCGGGAAGCTTCACATTTAGAAAATCTTCCTCTATTATTTCAACATTTTCAATCCCCCGCTTCTTTAAATTCTCACGGAGTTTCTTAGCCGTAATCATATCTGGCTCAATCGCTATGACTTTATTTACCCTATGAGCGAGTGCACTGGTTATCACGCCGGAGCCAGCACCAATTTCGACCACAGTGTCACGTTTTTTTAAATTAGAGTGACCGATTAAAATTAGAGCTAGTTTTGGTGAACGTAAGAAATGTTGTGATAATTTTGGATCTCTCATATTTATGATTTAAGCCCAGCCTCAAAGTACATGAGCACATATTCCCAACCCCAAGTAAGATCAAAACCACCAGAAGTATAATTATTAAACTTAAAGTGAGGCATTCCATTTACTAATCTAGACATCTTTTGCGATGCCTGAATCAGCTCCGGAAGAACCTCGTCGTTTTTGACGCAAGTCTCAAAATTCTCACCAAGCCCAACCTTTTTACCAAGCTTAATCCAATAATCTTTTTCTAGCTTATTAAAGCTTTCAAATGCCGACTTGCCCATCTGTTTAAACCAATCGTTCCAAACCCTAGTAATAACTAAATTGTAATAATCCCAAAACTTTCCCTCTCTCCTAGCACAGTGGATAGCTTCTGCACTGTATCTAGATTCGATAGAACGGCTCTCACCGAATTCATACATAAAATCAGATAAACGAATCTCAACAAGAATATCGTTTTCTTCAATATATTTTTTAAACTCTTCCTCGTGTTCAACGATAGCGTTCTCAAAAGCTATACAATACGGACAAGCAATATCGGAATAAATGATGAAGTAGTTTTTCGCATCCATGTTCCCCACCGTCATGTCTTCATTCCAAACGATTTCTGAATTTGGCGTCTTATGTGTCATGCTCGAAATAATCGCCGCAAAAAGAATGCCAATTACTGCCACCACACCTATTATTCTAAGCGCTTTTTTCACGCTCCTCCTTTTTCCTCATATATTTTTCGTTAATTATTATAACATACGTTTCTTCGCCAAGCCGCTTCAAAGACAAAATCGCAATGATAATTGCAAGCGCAGTTATAAAACCAGAAATCACCCCAACCATCGCCATACCGCCAGTACTAAATAGCGCACCCAGAAGTGGCGTAAGAAGAGTAGTACCACAGGTTGGACATCCAGCCCCCAGAGCAATCAACCCAGTAATTATACCTGCCTTCTCAACATTTGCTGAATTAGAATTTTCGCTGTTTTTTGATACTCTCTTTTTATGCCAAAGAAGCACAATCAGACCAATAAGAATCCCCTGAAGCAAAGCTAAGAAGAATACCGGCAACCATTCCGTAATGATCATTTTATAACCAAATACCCCAAGAATGGCATCTAAAATAATTTTCATGCTTCCGGCAAAACCAACCGCACCCATTAACTGGAACTTTGAAAAACCACCAGCTAGCAGATTAATTAAAGTGCCAAAAAATAAGAAAGCGATAATAAAACCGATCCAAAACCTTTTTTCGCGCATCGCCAGCAAAATACCCTTGCCCGCGAGGACGAACTCATCTAGCCATTTCCTCCAATTCATGCAACTATTTTAGCACAAGTAATTAAAAATCGTTAATTAAATTTCTTAACTTCATAGTTATTTGAACTAGCTTCAGTCTCACCAATCACAATGCCATTTTTGGCAATCTTTGCAGCATATGTAAGTTTATCACCGAGCCTCTTATCTGTAGCCACAATCGTAGTTTTTTCACCACTTGCTCGTCTCTCTTTTGCAACCTTCATTGCAAATTCTATCTCATTCTCTGTAATTGGGATAATGGCCGTATCAATCGGTTTTTCTTCTTGACTTTTTATCAATTTATTTTCATTTAGAACATAAAATAGCCGCGTAAGTCCAATCGAACCACCCACGCCAGGCAACTGTTGATCCGTAAAGAAACCGGCCAGATTCTCATAGCGACCGCCGCCACAAACCGAACCAACTTGTTTATATTCCGGCAAAACAAACTCGAACACTGTACCAGTATAATAATCAAGACCTCTTACAATTAGCATATCGGCCTCAATCTCAGTGCCACGACCATCCATCTCGAGAGTTAACATTACCTTTTCGAGTTCATTGATGCCTTTTTTAAATGTGTCATTAAGATCACCAAATGCCCTTAGAGCCTGCGTTACGCTAGCCCTACCACCATGAATACCGATAAATTTAACTAGCTGGTTCACTTTAGCACTATCTATTCCAAGTTCAGCAAAAGCCTCACGCGTTGCTTCTGGCGGCACCTTTTCAGCATGATCAATAATTCCAAAAATTTTATCTGCAAGTTCATTTAATCCCATTGCCTCAACAAAACCAGACAAAATTTTGCGATTATTAATTCTAGCAAGCACTGGCGTCCCGAGTTTAAACCCACTAAATGCATCAAGAAGCGTTGCGATCACATCAGCATCGTAATAAATCGGCAAATTACCTCTACCAATTACATCTACATCGCATTGGTAGAATTCGCGAAAACGTCCTTTTTGTGCCCTCTCACCGCGGAAATTACGGCCAATCTGTGTAACCTTGAATGGAAAAGTTAGATCGTTCTCGTGTTCTACTACGTAACGAGCTAGAGGCACCGTATGGTCAAAACGAAGCGCCTGGTCAGCATCATCTTCGGACTCAGCAGTTTTAATTACTTTATAAATTTGTTTTTCGGTATCGCCACCGGCTTTAGCTAGTAAAATCTCATTACGGTCAATTACCGGAGTTTCAATATTTAAAAAACCATGGCTATGATATACTTCACTAATTACATTTTTATATCTATCAAAAATTGCTTGAGTCTCTGGCAAAAGCTCTTGCATGCCAGAAATTGGTGAAGTATTAATCTTTTTCATAAGTTTATTATATCACAATTCTAGAACCTTATTTTTATACAAAAAATAAGCAAAAGCATCTTGACTTTTTAAGGATTTCTGCTACAATTAATAGCATAAAGGTCAACACAAACATGAAAAACAAAAGAAATATTTTTAAGGCACTAGATGTCGTGGTTGGGTTTGCCGCTATATCTAGTATTTTTGTTTTGCTCAATGCTACCGGTGCATACGCAGAGTCTAGTGTGATGGACACTGTTACTATCACCGTACCAACATCATGTTCTATTACTAACACAATCAACACGGCACACACCGCCGCCATCAACGTCGGAACTTATGAGGACGAGATTGGCGAAACCACCTTTAAAGTGTTTTGCAATGACCCGAATGGCTTCTCAATATACGCAATCGGCTTCTCCGACGACACTTATGGAAACACTACTATGAAGCCGTCTTCTACCCCAGCATCAAATGGCATTGTGACTGGCACCGCCACTAGTGGCAACACTTCAAACTGGGCTATGAAACTCTCATCCGTTTCTAATGATTATACCCCTACAATTACCACGGGTTATAGCGCTTATCACGCTGTTCCAGAAGAATACACCAAAGTCGCTACCTTTACCTCTAATACTGACGCCACCAGCGGCTCTTCTTTCAAATCCACCTACGCCGCCTTCATCTCGCAAGCTCAAGCCGCCGATACTTATGTCGGCAAAGTTAAATACACTGTGGTACATCCAGCCAACGAAGCAGCTCCAATCACACCAGATGCCACCATGCAAAACATGGATCCTAGCAAATGTACCTCTACACCAATCAACGTTATAGATAATCGTGATGACCATATTTATGTAGCTCAAAGGCTAGCGGACGGTAATTGTTGGATGATGGAAAACCTGGATCTTGGCCGTACTAACCTTACTACTGACCTCACTAGCTCCAACACTAATCTTTCTACCACGATTACCGCATCTACCTTTAATGGGTGGAAAGTCACAACCGGTACACAAGCTACCAGCACTGGTGAATTCATACCACTAGATGGTAGTGATAGTACCACTGGCACCGCCTATGGTACTCTCTATAATTACTTTGCCGCTTCGGCTGGTACCGTTTCTGGCAGCGCTTACAGTAACGATGCGACTTACGACATTTGCCCAGCTGGCTGGAGAATGCCAACCGGTGGAACCAACGGCGAATTCAGTACACTATATAGCAATGCATCATATAACACCGCTGCCAAAATCCGCGCATCAGTTTCCGAAAACGGTGCCGCCTTTGCACTTGTTGGACGTTTCTATAACGCCGCCCCAAGCAGCCAAGGCACGATGGGCTACTACTGGTCAAAAACTAGAAAAAGCGATACCGCCATGAATAGCGTTCGCCTTTCATCTTCATATTTTTTCGCCACCGACTCAGCTGGTCGCAATAGTGGCTACGCAATCCGCTGCATTCTAAACGAACCAAAAACAATTTCAAAGCTCACCTATCTCCAGGATTTCAATAACCTTTCTGCCGCCGATAAAGCCACGGTCGCTGAATCAATGGAAGACAACACGTTGTACAATCTCATTGACAATCGCGATAACCGCACTTATGCAATTTCAAAACTCGCAGATGGTAATATTTGGATGGCCGAAAATCTCGATCTTGGCCGCACCAGTCTCACTACTAGTTTAACCAGTGCTAATACAAACCTCACTACAACCGTGACAGCCGCCACTTTCAATGGTTGGAAGGTAAGTAGCGGCACGCAGACATATACTACCGGAGAATATGCCCCGGTTAGCGGCACAGACGCGTCTACTACTTTTTCATACGGTTCAGTTTATAATTACTGCGCCGCTTCGGCTGGAACAATCTGTACTAGTTCTAACACGCAAAATGCCACGAGCGACCTTTGTCCGGCTGGTTGGAGAATGCCAACTGGCGGAGCTTCCGGAGAACTTAAAAACCTCTACGACAATTATTATACTTCTGCTTCTTCCCTACGTACCTATATTCCGTATGGTGGTGCCGGATTCTCCCTCTCTGGATACATGGGCACCGGTGAGCCTGGCGGGATGGGGACATTGTCATATTACTGGTCGTCAACCTATGGTAATGGCACACCAGTTATGTATACTATGGGGGTATCTAATGGCAGCGTTACGCCGGCTAATCAAACCTATCGCTATTATGGTAACTCCATCCGTTGTATCGCCAAATAAATAATAAATTACGGAACCTCCTTAAAACGTGAGTTTCTTTAATATTAATCCTAAAACAAGAGATACGATAGACAAAAGAACCTGACCTATTTGAACAAGCCTATTAATAGTACCAGTGTTTCTATAATAATGAGCACAACAATAATCCTTAAGATGACTAGTAAAAACGAGGAATTATTCCCAGATTGATATTCTTTTAATTGTGCTCTTACCATTTTTCTCTCTTTCTCACTAAGCGAAGTATCGTATGTTTTTAATTCCAGATCATTCTTTTTCTTTAATCTAACTAGTAGAGCAATAAACCAAACCAACAATATCACTACTGCAAGAGGCCCCAATATAAATAAACCAATACCTTGCCACGATACTTCACATGGCGGTGTACCGCCGGTTTTACCCATACAAGGTATTTTTGGTAATACAAATATTGATAAAATTAGAAGAATTGAGAATAATGGAGCTATAAACCAAGAGTACGACATAGCCGGGCTATCATTTTTGGAGCTATTTTTACTCATATTTTTCCTTTTGTCATTTATATTTGTATATAGTACTTATGCTCATAATTCTACCGACTATAGAGAAAATGTCAAGCACTTTTGTTTTACACCTTATCCCTGGTTCTTTAGATGCTTCACTAGAACTTTCGGTAGAGCTTTCACTAGAATAAGGTGGTTTTAAGTAATTCTCCCGTAAATACCAGAGCAATAATAGATGCATAACAACAGAAAACCCCCGAGAAATCGGGGGCTTTCCTACACGTCAGAACGTATCATTTCTGACGTCCAAATATGGTGGGCGATACAGGAGTCGAACCTGTGACCTCGTCTACGTCAAAGACGCGCTCTAGCCAACTGAGCTAACCGCCCACAGTATAAAAAATGGTGAGGACGCTCACGCTTCCGCGTTCGCTAGCTCACCAAATTCGTAGAATTTGGTGAGTCGGGAGGGGCTCGAACCCTCGACACCGGGCTTAAAAGGCCCGTGCTCTAACCTGCTGAGCTACCGACCCAGGTTTTTAATTTTTCCTACTAGAGTATTATATCACAAATCTAGAAAAATTAAACCC
>CAMNAJ010000008.1 GCA_946530935.1 uncultured Candidatus Saccharibacteria bacterium
GCAAGTTTTGCAATTGCATACGTATTATTATCACGTGTATCTGTAAGAGCGGTTACGCCGCCAGATGAGAGCGATGAACAGCCGGTCCATCCTTGTAGATTACCGGCAGATTTGATCCAGACGGCGTAGAGAGTGGTATTATCGGAAAAGCCAACCGTGCTAATGGTTTCGTTCGGGCCGTAGACTGTTGTATTAGCAAGAAGCGTAGAGAAGTTTGATGCATCAGGATCGATTTGGGTGAGTGACCAACCAAGGAAGCCATAACCAGTGCGTTGATAATTAGATGGGTTCAAAGTTACATCGGCATCAACGGTTAGATGAGTATGAGTTGCTTCGTCCATAGCAGTTGGATTTGAAGCGCCGTTGCCGTTATAGGAAATGTTACCGCCGCCTTTAATACAGCGTACAGTTTGTGCTTCATATTTACCTTGCAAATAACCAAATCTTACTGTATCACTACTAAAGCCAAAGTAGTAACTATAGTAGACGCCAGAGGAGTGATAATAGCCTGTTGCTGTCGTGTTATATGACCAGGTTAGTGAGTCGATAAGTCCACTCCTGTATGTATCGCCTCTAAACATAAAGTTGTTTGGATAAGCCCTAAATCTTTCTTGTATCTCGGCGCCAGTAGGTGTGGTTGATGAAGTAAGTTGACTTACTCTAGTAGAACCTAAGCTCATAGCAAGTCTCATATAATCAGTGGTGGAGCTGGTAGATCCAGTCGGCATATGCCAACCGGCTGGGCAGATATCGCCAGTAACAACCGTATTTGTTTCGTATAATCCATTACCGGCCGTAGCTGTGTACCAGTTGTAATAGGTACCTGAATACTGCGAGGTTACGTGATTTTGATATAGTACTCTTTCGGCGCAAGCGGCGCTATTTGCGCTACACCAAGAATATGTACCAGTTCTATTAGTGAGGAAGCCTGCTGTCGGGCTATTGGTATTATCGGACGTGATATTTGCGGTTTTTGGATCAAGACGAAGATTTTCAATTAACCAACATTGGCCGTCGGTTAACTTGGCTACAGCGTAGGTGTTTCCATCCCTGACATCCGTTAGTGCAGTCACGTCACCTGGGGTGATTACTCCGTTTGAGTAAGTTGTTGCGGCAAGGCGACCACAACCGTCCCATGACTGGAGGTTGCCCTCGGATTTAACCCAAACTGCGTACATGTATACTGTTGCAGGGGCGGATACGCCGAATGTTGTTGAGTTGGCTGTGATGGTTTCATTAGGACCATAAATTTTTGTGCTAGCAATAATACTGTCGAAGTTAGCATCGTCTGGATCAATTTGTGTGAGCGACCAACCGAGGAAACCGTAACCAGTCCTACCTATATTGCTTGGATATAAGGTAATGCTGCTGTTAGGTGCTACACCTGAATGAACTAGAGAGCCCATTGTAGTGGTGCTGGTAGCACCGTTACCGTTGTATTTAATAGTGTAAGCTGATGTCCACTGTGCATAAAGGGTTGTATTGGAAGAGAAGGTATATGTACTAGTGTAGGATGTACCGGTGCCGGCAGCATTAGTGTTCCAGGAAGCGAAGGTGCTATTGTCGTTTGAGAACACTTTTGTAGGAAGGGTGATTGTGGAGCCGGGTGTACCGTAAATGCGTGCAATTTTACCACTACCATTGTTGGACGAAAGCGTTACTTCTACGCCTTCCGCTTTGATACACCTAACATTGTACCCACCTCTTCTATATACATGGTATGATGGATTAACACCATTGTCCTCAATCTGAAATTCATACGCACCGACGGCGCTGTTTGAAGAGGCAGACCATAAATTACCGGAAGTGCCGCGACCATAAATAACGGTATTGTTTACATATCCAGCTAGAATAAAGTTATTTGGATAAGTTCTTAAGCCAGTGGTAACGGTCGTTGAACCGGAGTTGACTAGATTATTAATATTATAGAACTCACCTGATGTATTGCCAGTTGGTAATCTCCAGCCGGCTGGGCAGATAGAAGTGCCGGCGTTTTCGCTTTCAGTTAGGCCTTCAATTTCACTAGTATTAGCGATTGAGGCAGGCCAGTTGTAGTAATTCCCGTATGAGTAGACATTCTGAGCGGAACCGGTCATTTTTTCAACTGAGCCAGTCGTATTTGAGTCATTATAACGTGGCACGCGGTATTCAACGTTATTCCCGACAATAGAATACGGTGATCCGGACGTAGAATCAGTATTATAAATTGAATTAGCAACAGTTGTGCCAGTAAATGTAGCCATTTCAGAGTTTGCTAGGCCATTAAACACACCACCAAAACCTTGCGATTTGGTTTGGTCACCCCAGTCCATGTTGTCATAATCGTTACTTAGGCGGAGATTTTCAATCATCCAACAGTTGCCATCGGCGAGCTTTGCTACAGCATAAACTTGATTGTCGCGGGTATCTTTTAGTGCCGTGACTCCGCCAGTAGAGAGCGATGAACAGCCGGTCCATCCTTGCATGTCGCCTGTAGGCTTTATCCATACGGCATAAAATGTTGTGGCGTCTTCAAGTGTAGATGGAAGATTGACTGTTTGATTTGGGCCATAGATAGTGGCATTGGCTAGTTGGGTTGTAAAATCGTTTGCATCTGGATCAATCTGAGTTAGTGACCAGCCGAGGAAACCGTAACCTGGACGTTTGTAATTCGAAGCATAAAGATTGATGGACGCACCTGGCGTAGCGGTATGAGTTACTTTCATAGTAGTATCGCTTGAAGCGCCATTACCATCGTAGACTACTTTTGAAAGATCCTTAATACAGCGCATACGATTTTGAGAAATCACGTTTCTACCATAAGTGAGTTGAACTGCATTTTCGTTTACTATATTTGCATAAGCATAACGAGATGAAGTACCCCAAGCGTGTGTCGACCAAAGTGAGCTATCATTTCTGTATAGATTAACATATTCAGATTGGAGATAATAACCCGAAAGAACTATATTCAATGGATATTTTCGCAGTCTAGTATAAAAGTCTGCTGCTGTTGGAGAGGTTGTAGTGCTTAAATCAGCTAGAAGACCACCAATAGATGTATAAAGTGCACCTTGCTCACTAGTAGAGCTTCCAATGCCACTAACAGGCAGGTGCCAACCAGCTGGACAAATATCACCAGTGACATCAGTTGCACTAAAGGTTCCATTACCGGCTGTGGCGGTGTACCAGTTGTAATATGTTCCGGAATAAGACGAGTTAGCGTTAGTTGTATATATTATTCTTTCCGTGCCGGCAGCATTATTACAATTAGACATACAATCCGTATAGGTGTTGGTTCTATTAGAGAGGAATGTCCTAGTTGGATTATTAGTATTATCTTCTGTCATATCGGCAGTTTTTGGATCTAGACGAAGATTTTCAATCATCCAACAACGGCCATCTGGGAGCTTGGCAACCGTATAAGTATTATTGTCGCGTTCGTCGGTGAGGGCAATTAGACCACCCATAGTAATGGTGCCGTTTGAATATGTAGCTGAGGTCATACCTCTACAACCGTTCCAGTCTTGGAGAGTACCGGAAGATTTGAGCCAAACGGCATAAAGAGTAACGGTGGCTGGCGCAGTAACTCCAAGTGTAGATGAATTAACAGTGATTGTTTCGTTTGGACCGAAGATCTTAGCGTTTGCAATTAATGTAGAGGCATTAGAGGCGTCTGGATTAATTTGAGTGGTAGACCAACCGAGGAATCCGTAGCCGGTGCGACCATAATTATTTGCATAAAGCATTATCTCTTCACCATTTCTAACATTTGGATGAGTGAACATATTCATGTTAGTGTTGCTAGTATGATTGTTCCCGTTATATACAATTTCGTAAGCATCATCCCATTGTGCGTAAAGTGTCACATTTGAGGATGGAACAGTATATGTAGTAGTGTAGCTAGTGCCAGTGCCGTCGTCTGCAGTATTCCAAGATGAGATAGAATATTCCTCGTTTTCAAACATGTCTAGACTGAGTGTGATAGTATCGCCGGCAGTAGCGTAGATTCTGGCAACTTTATCGGTGCCATCATTGGAATCGAGCTTAACTTCCACGCCGGTTGGGATAACGCAACGAACGGTATAACCATTATATAGTCCACCCGTGTTATTAAGGTAGCCAAGTGGAACCCAGAGATTATACGATTGATACGTGGCCCAGTTCATATTGACATAATACAAGGAGTTGGTAGCGTAATAGCCACTTGCGCCGCGACTAGTGACTGAGGTGCTGTTATAATACCCAGAATTAATAAAGTTGTTTGGATACTTCCTAAGGTTACTTGTAGTAACGGCAGTTAACATAGCGCCATAATCACTATTTGATCCATTTCCAGAAGGTAGTTTCCAGCCAGCTGGGCAGATGGATGTACCCACCATGTCATTTTCATCGGAAGTAATGGCCTTGGTGTTAGCCATTACAGCAGGATAATTATAATAATTACCGTATGAATAAACATTATTATCGCCGGACGTCATAGTAGAAACGGTGGTGGTGGTATTGTAGCTGTTGTAGCGCGGGATACGATCATCAAGGCGGTCACCTTTAATAACATTAAGTGAACTTGAGGTGCTATCAGTGGTGTACTTTGAATTGGCGAGAATACTATTGCTCCAATTACCACCTTCTGAACCGGCGAGGCCATCAAACACACCACCAAAGCCTTGAGCTTTAGTTGGGTCCGAAGAATTAGCGGCATTAAGACGGAGGTTTTCAATCATCCAACATTTACCATCGGCAAGTTTTGCTACGGCATAGACCTGATTATCGCGGGTATCTTTGAGAGCAGTCACACTTCCCTGCGCGAGTGATGGACAGCCAGTCCAGTTCTGGAGGTTACCAGCGGATTTGACCCAGACTGCATAAAGCACAGCGTCATCAGTACCTAAATCATTGATATTGATGGTTTCGTTTGGACCATAGATAGTAGCATTGGCGATTTGTGTGGCAGCATTAGAATCGTCTGGATTAATTTGAGTTTGTGACCAACCAACGAAGCCGTAACCGTTGCGGGCATAGTTTGATGCGAATAGCTGGGTAGAAGAGCCATTAAGATCTGAGTGGAGTTTATTACTCATTGAAGTTGAACTGGTAGCACCGTTGCCATTATAGGTGATAGTACCCATATCCCTTAAGCAACGGACTGGACGAGCAACATACTTAAGCTGCCCACTAGTCTTTTGGACTTCATTTTTAGAAACAGCAAAATAATTATAATAGTAGTTTTCTTCTCTATTCCATAGATACCTTGTTGAAATATAGCCAAAGTCTGGATAATCAAATGATGTACCATTATTAGACGTCACACCACTCTTAACGATGTTTTGTGGGTAGGAACGGAACCTTGTAGACATTGTTTCGCCAGTTGGATTCGTAGAGTCATTATGATTACTATTATTGCCACCGAGAGACTGGATAAGATTTACTATCTCAGACCCAGCATCGTATGAAGAAGGAACATGCCAGCCGGTTGGGCAAATATCGCCTCCAATTGGATCGTTTGAAGCATATTCTCCACTGCCAGCGCTCATTGTGTAGAAATTGTAATAGTACCCGGTACCCAATAACACTGGTGTATTATACTGGAGATATCTTTCGGCACAATCCGCATTAGCAGTGCTACACCATGAATACGTGCTAGCCCTATTGGTTAAGAAGCTGTTAGTAGGATTATGAGTATTTGACGAGGTGATGTTAGCGGTTTTAATATCAAGTCTTAGATTTTCAATCATCCAGCAATTGCCATCCGTTAATCTGGCAACGGCATAAGTCTGGCCGTCTCGGATGTCTGTAAGTGCTACTACACTACCAGGCGTAATAGTGCCGTTTGAATATGTCGTCTTAGTTAGAGCATTGCAACCTTTCCAGGTTTGAAGATTGCCGGATGATTTGAGCCAGACGGCATAGATATAGACATCGGCTGGGGCAGCTTGGCCAATGGCCGTGGAATTTACAGTAATGGTTTCGTTCGGACCATAAATCTTCGTATCAGCAATTAGTGTTTCAACATTTGAGGCGTCTGGGTTAATCTGGGTGAATGACCAGCCGAGGAAGCCATAACCGGTGCGAGCGTAGTTCGGGGTTTGGAGAGTGATTTCTTCACCATCTGCTACGTTAAGATGAGAATAATAGTCCATGTTAGTACCGCTGGTATGGTTATTCCCGTGATATTTAATGCTGTATGCTGGTGACCATTGAGCATATAATATGTCGCTCGTTGCTAGATTGAATGTCGTGGTATATTCAGTTCCGGACCCATCTGGTTCGGTGTTCCATGATGTAATAGCGTAACCGTCGCGAACAAATGCCTCTTTAGGGATAGCAATGGTACTGTTTGCAGAGCCATATAGTTTTGCTTCTCGGTTGCTATTGTCATTAGCGTCTAGTTTGAGCTCCAAACCAGCAGCTGATACGCAGCGAACAGAAATACCAATTGTTTTATTGCTCCGTGCACTTTTATAGGAAAATTCTGACGAGAAGTAGAGGCTGCTTGCGCGTGTTGAGTCGCTTGAACTCTGTGTCCAATATATACCATGTGTACCACGCTGATTTACTGATGATGATACGTAGCCTGAATAGATAAAGTTGTTTGGGTACTTTCTGTAGCCAACAGAATCCGTTTGAGAATCATTATTGATAACCGAGTTCAGTGTGCCGATTTCACCGTTGGTGTCACCAGTAGGTAGTCGCCACCCGGCTGGACAAATTGAAGTACCAATGTTTTCAGAGTCACTCTTATTAACAAAATCATTCGTGTTTGCGATAGCAGATGGCCAGTTATAGTAGGACCCATATGAATAGACGTTTTGGTTGGAAGATATCATATCCTGTACTGCTAGGGACACGCTGTAACTGTCTTGTCGTGGAATGCGATATCCAATATTGGCGCCGCTAATAATTTTCTTTGTTGTGGAGAGAGGATCCGGAGTATATAAAGAGTTCTCAATTGGCGAGTTTGTTAAAGTTGTAGACTCGGATGTCGCTAGACCCCAGAAATTGCCACCAAAGCCTTGAGCCTTTGATGAATCAGTTGAGTTTGTACTATCAAGACGGAGATTCTCAATTGTCCAGCATTTGCCGTCGGCGAGCTTTGCCACTGCATAGACTTGGTTGTCACGAGTATCTTTTAATGCGGTTACGTCGCCAGTCGACATAGACGAACAACCAGACCACCCCTGTAGATTACCAGCGGATTTAATCCAAACTGCGTAGAGAGTGACATCGGCTGGGAAGGTTTGATTAAGAACTGAAGCAGAGGCCGTGATGGTTTCATTCGGACCAAAGATAGTCGCATTTGCAATGAGCGTAGACGCATTAGAAGCGTCTGGATTAATTTGAGTGGTAGACCAGCCGAGGAAGCCATAACCAGAGCGAGAATAGTTAGAGGCATACAGAGTAATTTCTTCGTTTTCGGCAACTTCATGACGCACACTCATTGTAGTCGTGCCAGTCGCATTATTGCCATTGTATCTAATTACAAAGGCTTCTTCCCATTGTGCATAAAGGGTTATATTGACGTTTTCGGTTGGCTGGAACACGATAGCCCTGTCTGTATAGTCAGTGCCAGTGCCGTCCGCTTTGGTATTCCATTTAACAAACTTGTGGCCGGTTTTTTCAAATTCATTAATAATACTAATTGCGTCACCACTTGATACCGTTCGGCTAGTCATCGTGCCACCGGTTGAACCGTTACCGTTAAAGTTTACTGTGGTAGTGCCAGTAGTCATTCTAGCAATACAACGAACTGTAAAACCAGACTGTTTTGTCGATGAATCTCTGGTATAAATATAAGTATTCATGGCCCATACGTCGTAGGCTGCGTTTTCGTCTTTAACAATATTTGACCAATAAGATGTTAGTTTGCCGGCATATAAAATTGAATCTTCTTTAATGTAACCAGCTCTAGTCCAGTAGATTGGACTGCTTCTATATGAGTTTAGTGTAGTAGCGCTGATATTAAACTGCTGTCTCATATCTGGATATCTACCGTAAAAACTTGATCCGGTACTTGAGGAAAGGAGGGTAACTTCATCACCGTAAGTGTATTCATTGATAGGGCCTCTTATCAGCCTCCAGCCTGCCGGACAAACTGAATCTGGCATAGCGGCGTGTTCAGTAGTGTTATTAGTAACATTATTGGCTACGGCCGCACGCCAGTTGTAATAGTTGCCCGCATGTGAGTGAGCGCATGTGGAAGCATTGTCACAAGTAGTAGAATAAGTGTCATCGCTTGTTGTACCAGAATTGTAGTAATAGACATTTCCTGGGTCATACGAATCCACGGCGGTGGCATCATTGTGCCAGCTTGAAACGTTGCCGGTCAAAGTAGCGCGGCTCGGGGTCCAGGTTTGATTAAGCGTGTTGGTAGTGTGGCCGAGATCAGTGTTGTCATGAGTGAGAGTAACTGAAGTGCTAAGATCAAAATCAAGGTTTTGCGTCATCCAAACTTTACCATCGGCCTGTTTGGCAATGAAGTAAGATTTGCCGTCGCGCATATCTTTCAGAGTAAATTGAGTGCCAGTGGACATCGTAGAGATGACAGTGTCGTTGATATCTTGCATACAAACCGCGTCGGTGGAGGTGTTACCAGTACCAATGGTGGTGGCAGCTTTGTTACAACCCTGAGCTGAAGTCCAAATTGCATAAAGAGTATTGCCGGTATTAGCAGTGGTAAAGTTTATTTCGTAGTCGCTACCAGCAGCGTAGGTGGTACCGCCACAAGAATAACCGCCAGCAGCGGCTACCGGAACAGTGGTACACCAACCGGCGAAGGTGTAGTTTCTACGGGTTGGGACTGTACTAGGTAAAGAAACGTTGGCGGCAGAGACTGACTCGCCAGTAAAGGTGCTTGGCATATTGGAGACAATATCGTCGTCGGTGGCGTCGTCAAATGATACGGAATATGGCACTGGGTTGGCGGCGTATTCTAGAATGAAAGTGTCGTTAATGTAAGTGCCGGATGGGATGTCGGTGTTAACCCTAGCACCAAGAACGATGGTGTAGCTTTTGGCTGTACTGTTGGCTGCTGTAGTGCGGTCAAGCAACGTGCCTGAAGAAGAAGGAGAAGCGAGGAAATTCGAGTTTGATACAGAATTCAAATAATTTGGTTTATAACCCCAGCGGTTGTTGTAGCCTGTGCTCGAGCTAAACGTAGACTGGCTGACTGCCGAGCTAATGGAGGAAATTGCACTTGAACCGTTAATTAAGGTAGTTCTACCGGCGCGGGTGGAAAGTGAATAACCGGTGTAGTTATCAGTAGAAATTGAAAACTTGATACTGTTTGCATCGGTGCTTGCCGCAAATACACCAGAACTGGTTGGATCAATGGTGACTACTGCATTGTTTCTTGTAGAAGTAAAAGTTATGGTGCTTGGATGAGTGGATTCTGAAGCCGCTTCGGTTTGACTTTCTCTAAAATAGAATGGCACAATAGTACCGGAAATGATTGTAAAAACTAAAGCGAAGGATACAAAAGAGAGGGCGCGAATTTTGCTGTATTTTTTGAGAGCAAAACGTTTTGAGCCGCCAAAAAACAATTGTCGCATAAAAGCTATTAATTGCCTTATTTTTTCTCCCACTTTTGTGTAATTACCTCTTTATCTTATTTATTATAGCATAAGCAAATAAAAAAAGCATCAAAAATAAGGCAATTTTTGCCTTATTTTTATATGTAATTTTCCCCTGTTATTTAGTCATCTTCTTCAACTATTTGAAGGTGCGCTTCGTCGAGCTGAATTTGGTCGACTTCGGAAGGCGAATTCATCATCAAGTCAACACCATTGCCATTCTTTGGAAATGCCACAATGTCACGAATGTTTTCGGTATCTTCAAGCACCATGAAAATACGATCAATACCGAAGGCACAACCGGCATGTGGAGGTGCACCGAATTTAAAGGCGCTAAGCATACCGCCAAATCTCGCTTCTACATATTCCTTGTTGTAGCCCAAAATGTTGAAAACTTTATACATGATGTCTGGGTTGTAATTTCTAACGGCACCAGAACATATTTCATAGCCATTCATGACCATGTCATATTGGTCGGCAACAATGGCTAGTTTTTCTTCATTAGTTTTAGCAAGTTCTAGAGATTTTAGACCACCTTTTGGCATTGAAAATGGGTTGTGGCCAAAGTCTAATTTCTTATTTTTTTCGTCCCATTCATAAAACGGAAAGTCGACAATCCAACAAAGCGCCACAACATTTGGATCTTTCAAGCCAAAATGGTCAGCAAAAGCAATACGAAGCTGGCCGAGGACTTTATTTACTTTATCACGATCATCGGCACCGAAGAATACAGCATCACCATCCTTAGCACCAGTGCGTTCTTTTACGGCAGCGATTTCTTTTTCGGTCATGAATTTAAGAATTGGAGATTTAGCTTCACCATCGGAATACAGGATGTAAGCAAGGCCACCAGCGCCAAGTTTTCGAGCTTTTTCAGTGAATTCATCAATTTCGCGGCGAGTGAGTGACGCGCCACCTTTAACGCAGATTGCTTTCACGCATGGGGCTTTAAATACTTTAAATTCAGTTTCCTTAAATACGTCAGTAAGCTCGATAAGCTTCATATCGTAACGTAAATCTGGCTTATCTACCCCGTAACTCTCCATAGATTCAGTATATGGAATGCGCGGAATGTCTTCTTTAAATAATTTTTTACCAGCAAAGTCTTTGACGAGTGATTTAATAAGTGGTTCCATCTCTGTGCGCACCACTTCTCCGTCATTCACAAAGGACATTTCGAGATCGAGCTGATAAAAATCACCGTAAAGACGGTCAGCACGTGGATCTTCATCACGAAAACAGGCTGCGATTTGATAATAACGTGGAATGCCGCCAACCATTAATAACTGTTTAAACTGTTGTGGGGCTTGCGGAAGTGCATAGAATTTACCTGGATGGAGACGAGATGGGACAAGAAAGTCACGGGCGCCTTCTGGAGACGAGTTAGCTAAAATTGGTGTAGTGACCTCAATAAAATCGTGTTCTTCCATATATTTACGCATAAAGCTGTAATATTTTGAACGGTCAGAAAGAAGTTTTAACATTGATGGGCGACGAAGGTCAAGAAAACGGTATTTTAGGCGGAGCTCTTCGGAAGATTTTTCGCCATCGTCGTGAGTGTTGACTGGTAGTGGTTCGGAACGGTTTAAGAGTTCGAGAGTTTCTACAACGAGTTCAATTTTGCCGGTTGGGATATTTGGGTTAACTAATTCGGGTTCACGTTCACGCAGCTTGCCTTCTGCTTTTAAAACGTACTCATCGCGAACTGATTCAGCTAAAGCAAAGGCTTCTGCAGTTTCTGGAGTAATAACTAACTGGATGATGCCAGTATGGTCGCGTAAATCTATAAAAATTAAACCCCCGTGGTCGCGTCTGGAGTTAACCCAGCCTTCGACAACGACTTTTTTACCAAGAAAATCTATTAGTTTATCTGTTAAAACTCTCATGCGGTATATTATACCACATTTTTACTGGGTAAGGTAGTCTAGGAGCATCTCGGTAGTGAAGAAACCAGCAAGGTTTTGATCGCCGTCTAATACTAAGTAATAATAGCCGTTTGTGCGTTTAATTTCCTCTATAACGTGTTTTAGTGAATCATCTACGTGAAGATAATTAACGTTTTTGTCGATATATTTATCTACTCGTTCAGCTTTTTTAATTTCTAGTGCATTAAATGCCTCTGTGTGAAGAACTCCTTTTACCTTCCCTTTTGCATCGGTAACTGGGAAGTTAGTGAACCCGGATTTATATAGTTTATCGAGAACTAATGGGCCGAGGTATTCTTTTTCGTCAACAAAAACCATGTCAGCTTTTTTTGTCATTAAATCACCCACTGTGCGTGAATCAAAACTCATAACAGCAGCGATACGCTCGCGATCTGTAGTACTTAAGATTGATTTTGGAGTGCGCTTAATTACGCCGATAAAATCTTCAAGAGAGGTTGGGGTATATTTTGGCTTAATATCACTTTTTTTCTCGCGATATTTCTCGAGCTTTGGGTCGATAAACTTCACAAAGCGTTGCAAAAACCTGAACCACATAATACTTTGATTATAGCACACTAGAAACGTGGCGAAAGTTCGTGGATGTAGACCGAGGTAAGGTTTTTGTGTTTATTGTCTGGATCGGATTTGGCACGGCCCCAAAGCAGCGTAGATACGTCATAATTAACAATTTCGGCTGGAACTTTAGAATTGATGCCATTCGCTGCACCATAAGTACGATTTAAGAAGAGTCTGTTTGTAATAATTGCACCGTTCACTCTTAGTTCTCGCGAATTCGCCCTTAAGTTTGTGTCGCCGGAGGCACAAGTGTTAAGGTCTTCTTCTGCGATAATAATTGCATCAATTCGGTTAACATTACAGTTGATTGTTATATTTTTGCCATAGATGATTAATTTTGGAATGTTCGACATGTCAGAATAGGTATTTTCTTGGTAAATGATATCGCCATTAATCAAAACATCACTAGATGCTTTTACTATATGCGTGCGACCTGGAGCAATGGTGACAGGCCCAACTATTGCAGCGCCATTGACGTTGTAACGGACAACATCCTTTGCAGTGCTATTGTTAAATGGAATATGAGTGGTGCCAGAATACTCGTTTATAATGCTATCCTCATTTGGTAGTGTAGCGATTAGTGACATCCTATCGGTTAGATTAGCTGCGATGCCGGAATTGCCAGTCGACTGAGAGCTGTTACAAATCAGCGATGTAGCCGATTGAGAGTAATTTGCGAGACTAAGCGGAACGCGATATTTACAATAATCTGGTGAGTTTTCCAAGCTACCGCCGCCAGCGATATTATCCGCTAAACCAGTGGAAGCGCCCGAAGCGAGAGCAATTGCACGTCCTTTAGCCACAACAGATTGCTCGACCCATGAGCTAAATACGAAGGTTCCATTAAACTTCGGTAAATCTCTTAATGTAGTTTTTTGAGCGGCGGAAGTATTAATGGAGCCGCCAGAATATAAGCTGCCGCCCCATACTTGGAAGCTTGGGCGTTTAGCGATTATGAAACATACAGAATCGGAAATGTGCCACTTGCCACTACCTTCAATGCTCTTCCAGTTTGTAGGAAGCCCGCTACTAGACGGATAGTGAGCAACTGAAACACAGATGTTTGTGCCGGCTGGCAGGTCTGGGGTATTTAACTTTAAGATATATTCTTTTAGCTCACCGGAAACGTTACCACCTTGATTTAAAGGACCGGTTCTTTCGTCGTCATATTTACAAGTTACATCATCTTTTGAGAGACCATAGTAGCTACAAATATTGCTATTTTCGCCTTGCGTTCCCCACTCGTCGATACCTGGTTTCACACCATTTTTTGGAGTGTAGATAATAATGCGACTAATTGATTTTGGTACTTTGGTAGCATATTTCAATGTGCCGTCGGTGGTTTCTTCGTTAACGCGAGGCGTAATTTCTACTTCATATTTGATTTCTTTTTCTTCACCAGCATAAATCGGATCAGTAGATTTGGTTTTGATTTCAACATTGGTGCCAAAATTATATGGCACATAAACATGAGCCATGCTAGTTTTGCTATTAGTGATGACGGTTGCTAAATTGTTCTTGCTTGAGTCTGAAGTAAATGTCACCTGGCTCGGGGTTGTTTTAGTGTCGTTATTTAGATTGGTGGTAGCTGAGGCGGATAAATCCTTACCAACATCATCGATTGAAACGCTATAGTCATTAAACTCTTTTCTTTTAGTGGTGTCGCCTATAGTATAGTAATAATCCTTAGCCCTAATAAAACCGCTAGCCGTGTGAACAGTAAATGCATTATCCCAGTTCCTATAAGATGAGCCCTTGTTTTCGTTGAATAATGTACCAAGGTTTTTGCTCATATTAACGCGATCTGGCTTAACGGTCCCAGAATCGATGCGCATTTTTTGCGGATAAATATTATATGTATATTGAAGGATAGGGTTATAAGTTGACCTGAAAGTAACTTTTTGATCTGGTTTTGCGTAAACCGACTCACGATATTTTTTGTATTTATTCGGGCCGTTGTTGTTTTTTACAAGCATATTGATGAATGCGTCACTCAAATCGTCGTCGTCCATGGCTGGCGGGATTGGCGGATCTGGTGGTTGTGCATCACCTAAAGCAGATGCGCACAGTTTCAATTCTGTATTATCGACTGGTGTTTTTTGATTATTGTTAGATTTAAAGGCAAGCGTCTCACATACTACTTGACCGGGTACGAGATTAAGGTTCGAATCAACATATTCTTCAACTGATGAAGATGTAAAGGTTTCGGTACCACTCTTTAAATTAGAGTTGCTTGACACCTTTTTTTCATAATTTGAAGTTCTAGAAATCGTGTAGGTCGTTGAACCTATCCCGGAAGTGCGGCGAAGATAATGGCGGAATGTAACATTACAACCAGTTTCAACAGGGCAATTTTTGATATTAAACGTATCGACGCGGCTAGTATTACGCCAGTCTATCACACTGCTATCGGTATCTGTAGAGACTTTTACTTTTCCTTCAAAAGTTGATAGTTTTGCGTATGCACAAGCCTTTGTAGCAACATAGGCAGTGTCTCCATTTGGGGCAAACGAGAGATAATAACAGACTGTTTGACCTGGTAATAGTTTTTCTCTGTATGGATTAGCATAGCTATAATCAATAAGCAAACTCAGAGTCGTGCCTGAAGTACTTGGCGGGTATGGTGCACTTGGATTTGTATAATATTGTGTTCCGGCGCCAGACTCGCTTATAGATCGGTAAGCAGCAAAGTTAGCATTCCCGGTCCCCTTTTCAGTTTTAATAGAGAGGTCAAAATCGACATTACAGCCAGTATTTGGACAATCTATTTCAATTTTAGTAGTACGATTCGACTTAACGAACCCGGTGTCGCCAGTTGAAGTACCACTGACTACTCTAGCGCGGCCAGAGAACTCTTGTTGCTCGTAAACGGCGTAGATGGTCTTATTGTAAGTTAGGTATTCACCGTGAGTGGCGTCGGCGGTGATTAAATTACCATTCGAGTCAACCCATTTCTTGAAAAGATAACCAGTTTTAGTACGACGAGTGACAGAAGCCCAGTTCCCTTCTTCGACTGTATCGGACACATCCGAAATAATGCCGCGAAGTGAATTTCCATAAATATCAATTGCTTGGCCAGTTAATGTGTATTCTACAACTGGCGGTTTTACCTGCGTTATATCACCAGGGCCACAGAACCAAGCGAGATCGCTGTAATAATTCCAACCGCGCCAATAAGTAACAGGGTCATATTCTTGAAGTTTGCGATAGATTTGTTCAACTTCATACCAGTTATCACCGATGTAGTTCATGCCACCACCAAGGTATTCTGAGTTAAAGTAATAATCGTCGCTTCCGCCAATACCAATAAAGCCGACCTGTTGACCAGCATAAAGCCAGCCTTGATTTCCGTGAGTTCCAGGTGGGTCGTCAGTTTTAATAACCATTGCATAACGCCAATAACCACCGGCAGCTGCACAGCCATCGATATAGCCTCCGTAGGCATAGGAGCGGTTTGCGCCGGTCCAGCCGTCGATGAATACATGGTCCGAAGTAGTAGGATACCATTGCCATTTGGCGCCATAACAAGTTGCGAAATAGGTTAAGCTACTACATCCAGGCCAACCACCACTGCCAGGCTGACCTCCTTCGCCAGCATAAACAGAGCCATTGATTATTAGTACAGAGAATATGAGTACACTTATTGTTGTTATTAACGCTTTTTTGATTCGAGCCACCCGTTTTTTCATTATTCAGTCTTACTTTCACCAAATATTATGTTGTACATAGTTTGATATTTTTCTAAGTATTCGGCAGCTTTTTCTTCATTTTTAATCTTGGCGTACGATTGATAAAATACGTGATATAATCTCATTTTTTGCTGTGGGGTTAAGTTTTCTTCAGATATTTCAGTAGCTGCAGCTAGAGCATCTTCTGGTTTATCATAATTTAGATAAACGTTTACTTTCATCATTTTAAGCTCATATTGGATTTCTTCGTCTTGATATTGAGTGAGCCGATAATTGATATAATCCATTGATTCGTCAATATCTAAAGTCCTAAGCTCTTCTCTCATCTTGGAAAAAAGTTGATCATTAGGAAGATCATTAATTGGTTCAGGTTTGCTGTTTAATTTTGCAACAACAATCCAAACAACAAGTCCTATTATCAGTGCAACAAGACAGCTTAAAATAATAATCAAAATATGTTTTTTCGTATTTGACCCTCTATTCATATTTCTATTTTAGCATAACTATTATAAAAACATATTAGATTTGGCTGTTTTAAGCTTTTTTTAGTGTAAATATGCTAAAATTGACGAAAAGGAGTTATATGAAAAAAACATCAGGTTTTTCTAAAATAGGTGTAGTGGCCGGAATTCTCGCAATTGGCTTTGTAATCTTTGCTAGTTATCTAGTGATTGACGCAAATAATAGAGCGACTGATTACAGCAAGTATGATTTTTATTCATACATTGAGGCGGACGAACACACCGGCAATATTGCTGATAATGTTAAGGGTGATAAGGATGCCCCTGTATTAATCTTTGAATATGCAGATTTTCAATGCTATTACTGTGCATCAATTAATCCACGCGTGAATGCTGCGGTTGAAAAAGCCGATGGGAAGCTAGGCGTGATTTACCGTAATTTTCTCTTAAGCTATCATCAGAATGGTACGGCAGCTGCTTCAGCTGCACTAGCTGCTAGTATGCAGGGTTATTGGAAAGAATATGCTAATAAGCTCTTTTCTGAGCAGGAAGAATGGCAAGAGGCCTCCGCATCGAACCGCACAGATTTATTCGTAAAGTACTTTGAATCAGTGACAGATGGTAAAGGTGACAGTGAGAAATTCAGAGAAGATTTAGGATCGTCTGAAGTGTCAAAGAGAATTAGCTTCGATATGGGAATTGGAAAGAGGATTGGAGTTGGTGGTACCCCTGCTTTCTATGTGGATGGGCAATTCATTGATTGGTCCAATAAAAGTGGTGGTAAAATTACAATTAATGGTAAAGAAATTGCTTGGGACCACAGCCTAACTGGCGAAGAGTTTACGAAACTACTACTTGATATCGTTAAGGCAAAAACTGAATAAAAAAATAAGCCCGAAGTTCGGGCTTATTTTTATTTTATCGAACTTGGATTTCGATAAACTCTTGCCAGTCAGCAGGAGCGATTTTCATTTTTCGCTCGTGTGAACGCTTGAGTGATTTGATACGCATGTATCGATTTTTCTCCTTAATTTTTCGCTCGACGACCGACCCACCTCGCATAGTAGACATAAGTCTATTGGGAAATTAATGAGCGATAGTGATTATTTTAGCAAACGTTTCAAGCTAGTGCAAGCATAAAGTTATTCAAAACGCTTATAATTGCACCTTTTCACCCCTGATGTTATAATATAGTTATGATTAAAATAATTGCCGGTGGTAAGAAAAATGCAGATTGGGTGTTAGAGGCCGTTAATGAGTATGAAAAACGGATGAGAAAACCCTTTGATTTTTCGTGGACTTTTATGGATGAAGAAAAACTCGAAAAATTTCTTAATGACTGGCCGTTTTCTTCACATGATTTCGTAATTTGTTGCGACGAGCGTGGAAAAAATATATCATCACCCGAATTTTCTGAAGTCCTTTCAAAAGCATTTACAAATGGTCGTGATGTAGTGATTTTGATTGGTGGTGCATATGGTTTTACAGATGCGGTGCGCGAAAAAGCAGATTTTTTATGGAGTTTTTCGAAGTTAGTGTTCCCGCATAGGATTGCACGCGTGATGGTAGCTGAACAAATTTATCGTGCATCACAGATAGCGACTGGCGGGCCTTATCATCATGAGTAAATATTCATCTAGTGATATAATTAAGATATGAAAATATTAGGAATTGAAACAAGTTGTGACGAAACTGCAGCATCCGTGGTAGAAGACGGAAATAAAATCCTTTCTAATGTTGTAGTTTCACAGATTGATATCTTTGCCGAGTATGGCGGAGTAATTCCTGAAGTTGCGGCTAGGAGCCATCTGGAGGTGATGATGCCGGTTATTAACAAAGCTCTTTCGGACGCTTCTTGTAACTGGGATGATATTGACGCAATTGCTGTGACACATGCACCGGGTCTGCTTGGTTCACTTCTTATTGGCACTCTAACGGCAAGAACGCTTGCTATTTTGCATAACAAGCCGCTTTATGCGACGCACCATCTTAAATCGCATGTTTATGCAAACTGGCTAGGCAGTCCTGATATTTCTCCATCATTTCCTCTTTTAGCGGTAGTGATATCAGGTGGACACACACAGCTTCTTTATATGAAAGAACACGATCATTTCGAAATCATTGGTACTACACACGATGATGCGATTGGAGAATGCTTTGACAAGGTAGCTAAGATTCTAGGTTTACCATATCCTGGTGGTCCTTCAATTGCCAAAATGGCACTTAATGGTGACAAAAACAGATATAAACTACCTCATCCTAATGTTTCAAATCTTGATTTTTCATTCTCGGGATTAAAGACTGCGGTTTTAAGAGCGGTTCAGAAAGAATGTGGGCTACCAATTTCTCACCCGAGTCATGATCTTAAAAACCATTTGTCTGATTCTCAGGTAGCAGATTTTGCAGCTAGTTTCCAAAAAACAGCGGTGGATATTCTGATAGAAAAGATTAGAATGGCGGTAGATGAATACCCAAACATTAAATCAATTGTCTTTGCTGGCGGTGTTTCGGCTAATCTTGCTTTAAGAGAAGAAGCTTCCAGCAGTCTTTCTAGTTGGCCAGTTTTCTTCCCTGAACCTAAGCTTTCGGGCGACAATGGTGCAATGGTAGCAGCAGCGGCTTATTACGAAATTAAATCAGGGGTGGAACCAGCTGATCCATTTAAACTAAACATTTATCCGAGAATATCTATTGAAGATTAATTAGAAAAGGGGGACAAATTCAAAAATGTTTTGGAAAAACGGGATGGTTAGCGCACCGATGGCGATTATAATAATTAAAACAAGTAGTAGCCCGCGGAATAAATTGAGTGGGCGAGAGATTTGATAGACAAGGAAAAAAGCAATAATAAAGGTGATAATCGCGGAATAAGTGTTTAATTCGCCACGAGTTAGTCCGGCAAAATGAGCAACGATTGAGAGAATAATCATCGATATTGCTACGGTAATACCGGTTGGCACAGAGTAATGCTTGATATTTGAAATAAAACGGTTTTTTATACGGGCGGTGTTTTTTTCGAGTGCTAGCACGAGACCCGGGAAACCAATACAACTGAAGCCGATGAGAGTCATCTCAATTGGAATATAGGGGTATTCAAATGGAAGAAAGACAAAGACCACGGCAAGAATAGAGGCGTAGACAGTTTTTGAAAGAAAAAGCGAGGTAGAGCGTTCGAGATTATTGATGGATTGACGTCCTTCAGCGATGATGGACGGTACAGCACCAAAATCCGAACTTAGAAGCACTAATTTTGAGGCACGACGTGCGGCATCGGAGCCTTCGCCGATGGCAATAGAACAGTCTGCTTCCTTCATGGCGAGGATATCATTTACTCCGTCACCGGTCATAGCTACAGTAAAACCTTGTTTTTTGAGGGCTTTTATAAGAGCTTTTTTCTCGGCAGGTCTAACCCGAGTAAAAATGCTGTAGTCTTGAACAAGTTTATTAAAATTAGGCTCTTTTATGGTAGATAGATCGATCCCTCTAGTATCTAGTACACCAACGCTTTTAGCTATATTCGTGACAGTTTCGAGATTATCACCGGAGATGATTTTAATTGCCACGTCATTATCATAGAAAAACTTGATAATGCTATTCGCATCTTTTCTTATTTCGTCTTCAAGACGAATAAACCCTAGAAGAGTTTCTTTTTTGCTGGTTCTCTTAATAACAGAGATGATGCGGAAATTACCTGATATTTTTTGCTCTTCTTTTATAAGTGACTTATCTTTAGAAATAAATTCGAGAGCACCCATTAAATACTCTGTGACGTCATTTTTAATACCAGAATACTTACGGTCGGATGAAAATGGGATAATTTCGTATTTATCGTCTGTGGGCTCATTTTTGGCAGATTTAAGAAACTTTTTATGCAAAGCTTTACTGGTAGCATTATCTGCTGGTAAGTGGCTTAAAATAAGCTCTAGCGCGTCTAAAAAGGCATTTTCTGTGGCGCCTGGAGCTACAATGTAGTCTTTTACCTTCATTTCGCCAGTCGTCAGGGTGCCGGTTTTGTCTAAACAGATGCAATCAACACGAGCTAGCGTTTCGATGGAATAAAGATCTTGAACTAGGACTTGTTTCTTACTAAGGCGAATAGTAGCGAGGGCGAGAACAGATGATGTAAGAAGAATTAGCCCTTCTGGAATCATGGTTATAAGGCCCGCGACTGTAGAAATAATAGCGGTTTCGGTGGTAGTGTCAGGGACACGAAAGCGTGCCCAGAGAAGAAGGGCGCCGATTGGAATTAGGGTGTATGAAATGTACTTAACGATGTTGTTCATGAGGCTGAATAGTTTCGAATCGGCAGTTTTGATGACGTGGGCGGATTTTTCGAGTTTACTGACGAGATTTTCGTCGCCAACATGTTCGACGATGGCGGTGCAGGAGCCGGAAACGATAAAGCTACCAGAGATTAGATTATCGCCTGGATGTTTAGTTATATTATCTTGCTCACCGGTAATGAACGATTCGTTCACCTCAATTGTTCCCTCTTTTAAGACTGAGTCAAATAGAATTTGGTTGCCGAGTTTCAAAACAACAATGTCGCCTTTATTTACTTCTTCGGCTGGCACTTTGACTTCTTTACCGTTTTTTAAGATGATAGGCGGTTTATCGGAAATAAGACGGAGTTTATCAATCATGCGCTTGGCACGAATTTCATTAATGATGCTAATTAGAGTATTAATGATGGCAACACCGATAAACAGCATATTTTTGAAGCTGCCAACGGAGGCAACCATGATTGCCAAGATTAAATTCACGAAATTAAATAGCGTGAAAGTATGCTTAGCAATTATTCCCCAAACCGAATTCTTCTGCATAATGCAATTATACTACATTAATGACGGAGTTTTTTGTAGACAGAATAGAGAGGGCTTAAGATTAATTCATATGAACCAATGAGTTCGACAACGTGGCCACCAAAGCCTTTTTTAAAATCATAAATGCCGTAGTCTTTAGAATTTGGATCTGGGAGTCCATTGATGCCGTAGAAGTTGTAGATCTTAAAATTATTCTTAGCGGCGTAATTAATCATATGCCATTGGATGAGATATTGGGCGTTATAGTCGCGCATATATTTTTCGTCGGAACCGGAAAAGAGGTAAACAACTTCGTCTCCATAAGTCATAAACATAGCTGCCGACAAAACGGTTTTTCCCTGTTCGGGGACGTCGGCTTCGGCTACCATAAATTTAACTTCTCCTCTTCCATGGAAGAGATCATACATGTTTTCATAGTAAGAAAGAGGCTTATCGGTAAAGTCGCGACGTTTTGAGGTTGATTCGGTGATTTTTTTAAGTTCTTTTAGTTCTTCTCTTTTTAGTTCGCGAACAGTGACGCCCATTTTTTCGGCTTTTCTAATGTGGTTTCTGGTGTTTCGTTTGAAACTTTCCATAAGTTCGGTTTCTGTTCGGTTCTCTATTGGAGTAACAAATAAGTATTTTGGTTGGGAGGCATTTTTCATCTCTTTAAAACCGAGATTTTCGAGGTTTTTAAGGGCTTTTTGATGGTTAAAACCGCCTTCAACGACTAGACCGTCACGATCTCTTTCGATTAGCTCATAGTATGGGTCGATATGTAAAATGTAGCCATTATACTTTTTGATGTATTCTTTTAGATGATTGAAGAAGAAATTCGTGAGTTTAGTATCTTCTAAATCTATAACTGGGCCACCTGGGGCGTAAAAATAGAGTTTTTTAAGAAAAGTAGGCTTTGAAACGATTAAAGTCGCGGCCAATATTTCATCATCTTTTTTTACTGCTAGATAATTTGGTTTCCAGCCGGATTTTTCGCGAAGACTGGCGATTTCGGGAGTTTGCATGAATGATTTATAGGGACTTTTTGCCACAAAATCTCGAAATTCTTCAGCGGTGATTTCTTCAAATTTCATAGTTTAATTATAGCACAAGTAGATTTAGACTAAAGACCTGGCTTTACGGAGTATTTTGTAGAGTTTATACTTAGCAGGACTAAGGACGATGTCGTAGGTGCCAGCATAGTCTACTTCGTAGCCTGCGAAGGTTTTCTTGAAGTTGGTAAAGCCAGCCCACGGATGGTTTTTTGGTGCACCCTCAGGGGCAATACCCCAAAAATCAAAGGTTTTTAGGCCTTTTTCGTAGGCATCTAATATTAATCTGATTGTCAAAATTCCGGTGGCGTGGAGCGATCTTCCAGTATCGTTTTGAGCTCCTTGTAAGTTGTATCTAGTGGTTTTATCGTCAAATACTAGGCCGGCAGCTACAACCTCGGTCTTTTTAGTTTCTTCATTGGTATGTTTTACAAGATAGAGCGTAGCAAAATCTTGTTTTAATTCCGTTTCGAGATATTTTTCAGAAAATGTACTAATTCCCTTCTTCGAGGCAAGTGCTTTTTGAAGATTTAGCAAGTAGTGGATGTCTTTTAAGTTTTTACTAGTTTCAACTATGATGCCGTTTTTTTCGTGATTCTTATAATATCTTAAAAGGCGCGACGGTAGTTTGGCCTTTAAGTCCTCTTCACTGCCAGTTAAATCTAGCTGCCAGGTTTCTTTCGGGCTTAAATCTTTGGTTTTTTTAGCAGACTTTGGCTTAATGGACAAAAAGTCTTTTATTTGAGGTTCAATTCTAATAAATAACGCGTGCTCATTTTTGCCAAGTTCTTCTAGAGAAGACAGCGCTTTTTTAAGAGTAGATTTGTCTTTTGCGACTGGACCATAAGGTAGATATAGATAGCTCCCTACTGGAGTGTTTTTTTTGATTGCTAGGTATTGATATTCGTCTTTTGATTCAAAAAAACTGGTTTCATTAAGATCAATCTGTAGATTTTGCCATTCCCTACTCTGCGTTATTGGTACATTCATATTTTCGATTATATCACACTTAAAGCACGTGCTTTTAATTGACGGTTCATTCCTTTTATGTTTTTTCATGCAGAAATTCCGGCTTTTAGTCATAAGTCGGTTTTTCTCTCCCAACTGCACCCCACTCTGCACAGTTGATACTTCGATTTTAGCGGAAGCTTTTTGCTTTGTCAAGCGGGATGCTAGCACTGACGGTTGCTAGCATATAGAAGTTTTAGTTAAAATTACTTATGCTTACAGTGGAAAAGTAGGTTTATTTTGCGGGTGTGCTAAAATTAGGGTATGGCGTTTATCCGTAAATTCAAAACTACTTCCGGCGCAACTGGCGTGCAGGTGTGCTACAAAGAAGGGGGAAGAGTGGTTAAAACAGAGCACATTGGCTCGGCTTCTTCGGAAATTGGTGTGGAAAAACTTGTGAAAAAAGCTCAAGCAATTATTGACGCAGGGAATACACCGCTTTTTAATCTTGATCGATACAACAAAAAAAGGGAACGAAAAACAAATAATTCGAATCAGTAATTGTAAACCGTCTTTTAAGATTAGGGAATTAAATCAATTCAATTTCTTGTTTCAGGCGAGAAATAAGCTGTTCTTTTTCGGCAATTAGCTCTTTAGTCTCTTTAACGAGATGTTCTGGGGCACGCTCAACGTAGTTTGGATTGGCCATGCGGGCATTTAGGGAATCAAGCTCGTGGCCGACCGAAAGGATTTTATCAGTTAGAGCTGCTTTATACTCTTTGATGATTTTTTCTGGGACATCAAGGTAGACTTCGTGGTTTGCTAGAGGTACACGAAGGCCTTTTTCGTGATTTTCATTAGAAACAATGCTTGGAACCTTGGTGAAAGTACGGATTAGGTCAGCATTATCCTCAACAAGTGAGTCTTTGCCATACATGAGGCCATACTTTTTCGCGTTATTGGTGCCTGGAAGGGCCTGTAAGGTGGCTCTAACTTCAGAAACGATAGTTCTTATGTTTTCGAATTGCTCGGCCGAAATTTCGTCAAATTTGAGCTCACTCGGCCAGTTTTGATTGATGATAAAGCCGTCTGTCCAGCTGAGCGTTTGCCAAATCGCCTCTGTTACGAATGGTGCAAATGGATGTAATGCTATTAAAATGGTTTCAAGAGTTTTTTGAAGTAATGGGATGTTTTTATAAATCTTTTGGCTCTCAATAAACCAGTCGGCATATTTATCCCAGATGGTTTGATACAATGTTTCAACTGCTTCAGCGAAGCGATATGATTTCATATCTTCAGCTATCTGAGTAAGGCAGGAGTTAATTTCGCGGCAAATCCAGTCTTCGCCCATGTTTCCAGTAGTGTAATCTTCAGGGTATTCTGCGTCAGACTCATCAACAAGAGATTCAACGAGACGAGAAATATTCCAAAGTTTGTTACAGAGATTACGGCCGGCAACAACGGAGTTTTCAGAGAAGGCTTGGTTCATACCAGCAGAACGACCTCTTAAAATACCTAGGCGGAAGGCATCGGAACCATATTTTGCAACGAGTTCCATTGGATTAATCACGTTACCTTTGGACTTACTCATCTTTTTACCATGAGCATCAAGGACGAGACCATGGAGATAAACCTCTTTAAATGGTACTTCGCCGGTAACGTAAACCCCCATCATGATCATGCGAGCAACCCAGGCGAAGAGAATGTCGGCACCGGTTTCCATCACGTCGAGAGGATAATATGGATTAAATACACCTTCGCACCAGTTGGTACAGACAATTGGCCAGTGAGCACTAGAGAACCAGGTATCAAAGGTATCTTCGTCACGGACGTATTTTACACCAGCGCGTTCGATTTCTCTTAAGTTTACACGACGGTCAAAAATCCATTCTGGAGCTGCAGTCGCCTCGAGAGTGACTTTCTTAAACATTGGAATAGCAATACCCCAAGGAATTTGACGAGAAATATTCCAGTCTTTTAGATTTTCAAGGTAATTAATGAGAATTTTTTGTTTATTCTCTGGGTAAAACTTGATTTCACCTGCTTCAAGATGTTTGATGGCCTCACGAGCTAACTTTTTAACATCAATAAACCATTGTTCTTTTAAAGTCGGTTCAATAATCGTGCCACATTTGTAACAGTGAGCAACAGAGTGCTCGATGCTTTTTTCACCTCTTAAGAGGTCGGCTTCTTTTAGGTCTTTTAAGACCATTTTGCGACATTCGTCAGTAGAAAGACCGTCATATCTCTCTGGAACATTAATCATAGTGCCATTTTCGGCGATAACTTGGATGCGTTCTAGATTGTGACGGAGGCCTACCTCAAAGTCGTCGAAGTCGTGAGCTGGCGTAATTTTGACGGCGCCGGTACCAAATTCCATATCGGCGTGTTCATCGGCAATGATAGGGATTTCGCGGTCGGTAAGAGGTAAGTGGACGGTTTTTCCGATGAGATTTTTATAACGCTCGTCTTCTGGATTTACGGCAACAGCAGTATCGCCAAAAAGTGTCTCTGGACGAGTAGTAGAGACGATGATTTCTCCACCATCATAGGTGTAGGCGATATCCCAGAGGGAACCTTTTTCATCTTCATGTTCGACTTCGATATCGGCAAAGGCGGTTTGATGTTTTGGACAGAAGTTTACGAGTTTTTCACCTCTATAAATGAGGCCGTCATTCCACATTTTTTCAAATGTAGTATAAACGCGGTCAACGACGTTTTCGTCAAGAGTAAAGGTAAGATCGTTCCAAGCACAAGAAGCACCGAGAGCGCGAACCTGAAGTTCCATGTTACCACGCTGTTCGGCTACGAAGTTCCAGACGCGTGCATAAAGCTCATCACGATCGAATTCAAAGCGAGTATGGCCTTCTTTTTCGAGGGCGCGTTCGTATACGACCCAGGTTTCGAAACCTGCATGGTCGGCACCAGGGATGTACCAAGTGCTAAGGCCATTTAGGCGATAATATCGAATAAGGGAATCTTGAAGTGCGATAGTTAGGCCGTGACCGATGTGTAGATTGCCGTTGGCGTTTGGCGGTGGCATAACGATAGAGTAAGTTTTAGACGAAGAAATATTATCTTTCTCTAACCGATCGTCAATGCCGTTGCCGTCGTTGTCGACAGGTAAGGTCGTGATGGTCGGCTGAAAGAGGCCAGCTGATTCCCATGCTGCATAAATATCTGTTTCAAAGTCCCCCGGTTCATAACTACTCGCAAATTTCATAAATTAATCATATCATAATTTTCTAGATAATAAAAGAATAGGCAGATTAGTCTTTACAGATAATAACATTGACTTTTTTGATAAAGTGTGCTATAATATGAAGATAAGGGATTTTAAATCTCAAAACATCATTAGGGGGTTAAAGAAATGATTGAACATTACCTTTCATGTGAAGAAAACGGTGCCGAAGGCGCCAAGAGAAAAGCGTGGTTTTTAAACCGCGAGTGCAAGTACAATATCCTGTCAATCGAGCATACTATGGTTCCTCAGGCAGGATCAAGGTCTACGCCTTACGCATCCAACTATATGAAAAACGAGCTCGGCTACCGCATCACCGTGGACACTCTACCCACCCTGTTCTCCACTTTTATCCCTACAATTATCGA
Source organism: uncultured Candidatus Saccharibacteria bacterium (assembly GCA_946530935.1). GTDB lineage: Bacteria > Patescibacteriota > Saccharimonadia > Saccharimonadales > Saccharimonadaceae > Nanosyncoccus. The sequence continues at coordinate 26,605 of CAMNAJ010000008.1, forward strand.
GGCTTAAAAAGCCTTCGCCCCGCTAAAAAAGCGGGGCATTTTTTATTTAACTTCGAGCTTTTTACGGATTTCTTCGAATTCTTTTTCGGTTAGTTTGACTTGGCGACCTTGATGCCAGTCTTTATCGAATGGCAGTAGGTGAACATGGGCGTGGGGAACATCGGTACCGATAACTTTCCAGAGAGTGCGAGCACCTAAAACTTTTTCCATATTGATGGACAGTTTTTTGACGGTTGCCATGAGAGCATTAAAATCTTCGTCTTCTAGTTCGTAAATCTTGTCGACTTCCTTCTTTGGGACAACTAGAGTATGGCCAGGAGTTTCGGGATTGATATCGAGAAAAGCCATTGTCTTTTCATCTTCGTAGATTTTGTAACAAGGAATTTCTCCGTTGATAATTTTTGTAAATACACTACTCATTTTTTAATCCTTTTCTTGTAATAAAATAGTAAACCAGGGCAAAAATGGCGGCAAAGCCGAGGCCACCTAAGACGTCGGAAATCCAGTGCATATTAGCGAGGACGCGACCGACCGAAACAAGTGCGATAAGGGCAAGCATGATTAGATAGAGAAAAACACGGATATAGACATTACTAATGTATTTTTTTAGATTGATGCTGACGATAAAGAAGATGGTGGCTACTACCATAACGTGCGTAGAAGGGAAAGACGGCTCACCGGAGCCATTTGGGCGCACATTTAAAACAAAGGCCTTGTCAAAGAGAAAATAGACAATCGTCATCAAAATGAGTGGCAAAAAGGCCCAGAGAAGGTTTTTGTCGACTTTTAAGAAAGATTTTCGGCGGATCCATTGAAAGATGCCGAGCCAGACAAAGATTGCAAGAACCGCAAGGGCGGCGATTAGTATAACGTCAGTTGCTTTTTCCCATTCCATAGCTTTATTATAGCATGAAAAAGCGGGGCAGAAGCCCCGCTAATTTACAGATTGATCTCGAAATCAAGATTATCCTTGTCTTCAATAGCCGCTTCTTTTAGCTCGAGCAGAGGACTAAAAGTATAGTGTCTCTTAAATCTGAGGGCAGCGTATTCGAGAGCGGCTTTCTCAAGACGAGCCTCTTTTTGTTTTAAGAGCAGACTGGCCAGTATTTCGGCGTCATCTCCCATGTTGGGGTAGATTTCGTCTCTGTACTCAGCACGACAACGAGTGAGATAAGCTTTTCTCTCGGCTTCGGTTCCGGGGATAGAAAGATGCAAAATCTGAATGGGACCATGAGCTTTGGTCTTAAATTCATCAAATTCATCTTTCATCTCATCGATGAGCATTTGAATGCGCTCAACGGTTTTTAAAAGAGTATCAAAGCCAGGAATATCGTCGATGTCGGTGTCGAGAACAAGATAGGATTCGGAGAGTAAGGCCGTACTAAAAGCACGGGCGACTGATTCAAAAACACGAGCATTCAGTTTTTCTTCAGTAAATTCGCTACCGAGTTTCTTTTTGTGCTTTTTCTCAAGGGAATCGAAATGGATAACGACGCCGTTAATGCCCTTATAGGCGGCGCCGATTTTTTCGGCAATATCGTGCTTATCGACCCATTTCTCGCTGGTTAGGATGACGATTCTTTCTTTAATTTCATAGATCATTTTATAACCCCCTTTTGATCTGTAAATTATTAAGGTGCTTTGAAATTATAACATTTTTACCTCTATAATTCAAGATAACAAAAAAGACCCTAAGGTCTTAAAAATTTGGTATGCCCGACAGGATTCGAACCTACGACCTTTTGCTCCGCAAGCAAACGCTCTATCCAGCTGAGCTACGGGCACACAAATATTTTCTGGTTCACTTTTGAACCTTTAGGGTTCTTAAGTGCATTGTGGATGAAACTAATCATCCACCTAGAAATTAAATGAGCATCACTTTTTTCAAGTGACGTCATAATTATACCATATTTTTTAGATAAGTGAAGACTGATTTTTACAAAGTTTTTCACAGCTTAATTGAATAACAAGAGAAAATATGGTAGGATTAATAGCGGAAGCGTGGCCGAGTGGTTGAAGGCGCACGACTCGAAATCGTGTGGGCTCGCAAGAGTCTCGGAGGTTCGAATCCTCTCGCTTCCGCCAT